>JABDFR010000081.1:0-2224 GCA_013286465.1 Acidobacteriota bacterium
TCTTCGCGGAATGTCTTGGAATGAGATTGCAGGCGGCAGCGGGCGAATTTTATGGGGTGTTTTACGTGGAGCATCTCGTGGAACAGGACGTATTCGACTACGTATTGGGGGACTTTTTCGCGATCCAGGTCTTTGCTTAGGACGATTTGGTTTAGGGCTGGATCGAAATGGCCCAGCGTGCGGCGCCAGGGTTTGCGGCTCCAGCCTAGGCTTGGTCTTGGTAGAGCGTTTTCGAAATATTCTTTGTTTAGAAGAGCGGGGCTAGATCGTAAAACTTTCCGGCTGGTAGTTCGGGGATCTTTCGACCTCTTGCGCGGCGGAGAGTTGTTAGGCGGGCGCGGGTCTGGCACGAGTAGGTGAATTCGCGGTAGGCGTTCAGATATTCGCGCGGGGTTTTTCGGCGGTACATGCGCGAGAGAAGGATTGCGGCGGCGGATTCGAATACTTGCAGGTCGGCGTCGCGGAGGATGTCGGAGAGGCGGACGTAGGCGATTTCTTGGCGTAGGCGGATCGTGTGGGTTAAGTCGGCGTAGGGATGGAATTCTACGATGAATTGCGGGGGCCGGCCGTGGCAGTTTAGGCGCGTGAAGATGCGGTGGAAGAGTTGGGCGCCGCCGGGGACGTGGCGATCGATGAGCGCGCGGCGGGCAGAGGTCGGCATCATTCTTATTGTGGACGACGGACGGGGGGCGGAGCCATTTCTTTTTCGGATTTGGCGGCGTCACTGATGGCGTCCTTGGTGCCGTCCATGGCGTCTTCCAGCGTTTCTTTGTAGGACTCTAGATCGGTTCCTTTTTGTTGGATTTTC
The DNA here is from genome assembly GCA_013286465.1 of Acidobacteriota bacterium. GTDB lineage: Bacteria > Acidobacteriota > Terriglobia > Acidiferrales > UBA7541 > Palsa-147. The sequence goes on from JABDFR010000081.1 coordinate 809, forward strand.
TCCAGCATCGCTAGATATTCCTTGCCCTTGCTCTGCATTTCTTTTATGCCCAGGCGGATGTCCTGTTGTTTTTCTACTGCCAGGCTGATTACATCCGCGGCGTCGTCGATGCAGCCGCTGTAGGCGTTAAGCAGGCCGTTTAGGGTTTCGCCTCGGCGGCTTTGCGGCATGGTGCGGTCCAGTTCGTATTGGAATTTCTTTAAGCGGTCGGCGGCGTAAGTTAAATAAAGCTTCACGCGCATATTCGGCGAATCCGCGTTGCGGATCTTGTCGGCTTCTTCATCGGACAAATATTCTTTTTTTTGTGGAGTCGGAGTTCGCGCGGAGATGCTACGAGGCGTCATGGCGCTGGTGAAAACGGCTGACGCGCAGATTGCGAAAATGAGTGTGTTGCGCATGAGTGCTCCTACGGCTTTGGATTCTGTGGCGCGGCGCCAGGTTGTCGCGGGAAAAGCTCTTTGATCAGCTCGTTGTTCAATTGTTCTAGTTGGGTGCGGACTTTGGCGTAGTGCTGCTCGTCTTCGCCGCCCAGGCCAGCCAGGATTTCCCGCAGGCGGTGGAGGCTTTCGCGTACGGAAATTTCCAGTTCTTTGTAGCCGGCGGATTTGCGTTCGGGATCTACCGCCTTTGCTTTTAGCGCATCATGGGTGGAGATGCACTCATCGCGGACTTGCTCTAGATCCTTCAGGCCGTCTTCTGCTTTACCGGAATCTGCTTCGGTGCGGATTTGCTGGAATTGCGATTCGCTCAGTTTGACCAGGATTTTGGCTTTGCGGACGGGATCTTTTTCGCTGTCGAATTGCGATTTGTATTGGCTGAGATGATCTTGCGCCTGCATGGGCACGAGGAGCGCGGCCATTGCCAGAGTGCAACCGAATCCGCGAATCGACTTTGCTTGCATAAGGCTGCTTACTTTTTTTTCTCCTTCAGCTCGCGCTCGAGTACGCGGACGCGCTCCGCGGAGACGAAGTACTCGTCGTTGGGCTTGTCGCCATTGAGCGCTAGAAATTTGCGGTACGTGTCGATGGCCTCCTGCTTTCTCCCTAGTTTATCGTAGCAGCTCGCGCGAATGTAGATGGAGGTGTCGGGAAGCGTCTCGCGCTTGGCGACTTCGTCGAGCAGCGCGAGGGTGGCGGCGTAATTTCCGCCTTGGTATTCGGCGACGAGGAGATCGTGGAGGACATCACTCTGGCGCGGATCGGCGCGATAGGCGGGAACCAGCTCTTTGACCGCCCCGGGATAATCTTTTTTCTCCAGCAGGACGTGGCCGAGGCGCGCGTGGATGTCGGTATCGTTGGGGGCGGCGGCTTCTAGCTTTTGCAGCGCGGCTACTTCTCGCTTTACTGCTACTGCGGCTGGGCCGCTGGAATCGTAGTGAAGGATTACGTCGACGTGGCCGCGGCGGAGATGGGCGCG
>JABDFR010000081.1:2234-9512 GCA_013286465.1 Acidobacteriota bacterium
GCTACCGAGAGATCATATTTTTTTCAGGCGGTAATAAACTAGCGAGCGGAGCTTTAGAGTTTCTGGAGATTCGGGGCGGGTGGTGGCGGCTTGATCGAGTTCGGCCAGCGCTTCTTCATTTTTTCCGAGATCGGTGAGGATCGAAGCGCGCTTGATTCGGGCTATGGAGTCTTTCGGCGAGGATTGCAGATAGGTTGCCAGTTCTTCGGCGGCGGCTTCGTTCTTTTTTTGTTCGAGTAGAGATTCTGCTAGGCCGTAGTGGGCCGGCGCGGAATCTTGGCGCAACGCGATCGCGGTGCGGAATTCTTTTTCGGCTTCTTCGTGGTGGTGGGTTTTGAGTAGGTCGCGGGCTAGTGCCACGTGGATGTCCGCGTTGCTGCTGTCGAGTTCCAGGGCATTGCGGAATTCTTCGATGGCGCCGGAAACGTCGCCGGTTTTTTCGAGCGCCACGCCGAGTAAGTAGGTCGGAGTCGGCAGGCGATGGAGTTCGATCGCTTTGCGCAACGGAGCGATGGCTTCGGCGGGATGTTTGTCGATGAGCGCCAGGCCGAGATTGACGAATGCTGGGGCCATTTTCGGATCGAGTTCGGTGGCGCGGCGATATTGGGTGGCGGCATTTTCGGAATCGTTTAGTGCGGTGTAGGCATAGCCCAGTTGGAAATGAATTGAGGCGTTGGTCGGATATTTTTCGGCGGCGTCGGAATAAATTTTGATTGCCGCGGCGTAATCATTTTTATCGATAGCTTGCTGGGCTTGGTTTAGCAGACGCTGCAATTCGGGATCAACATCAGGGACGCGGACCTTCGTGTGCGAGGGGGCTTGGGCGGCGGCTTGTTGCGTTGTGATTAAGAATAATGTTGCGGCGAGGGTTGTGGCGGCTGCAATCGCGATCAGGCGGCAGTTTCGCACGATTATTTTCCCGGCAGCGAATTCCGCGGGGTTCCGTTTGGCGTCGCAGCGGCTGCCGTCGTGTCTGCCGCTGCGTGGTTCGCGTGGTTGTGGTTGTTGTGATTGTTGTTGAGCGCGCGGGCTAGGAATTTTCCGGTGTGCGACTGATTGTTGCGGGCTACTTGCTCGGGCGTGCCCGCGGCGATTACTCGGCCGCCGGCTTCGCCGCCTTCGGGGCCCAGATCGATCACCCAGTCGGCGGATTTGATGATGTCTAGATTGTGCTCGATGATGAGCACGCTGGCGCCGCCTTCCACTAATTTCCGGAAAGATGTCAGGAGCTTCTGGATATCGTCGAAGTGCAGGCCGGTGCTGGGCTCGTCGAAGATATACAGGACTCCGGTGTTCGTCTGGCGAGTGAGATGCGCGGCGAGTTTCAGGCGTTGTGCCTCGCCGCCGGAGAGAGTGGTGGCCGATTGGCCGAGACGGAGATAGCCGAGGCCTACTTCTTCGAGAATCTTCAGCTTCGAAATCACTTTCGGGAATGGCGCGAAAAAAGTCAGAGCTTCGCGGACTGTTAGTTGCAGCACATCGTGAATATTTTTATCGCGATACTTCACTTCCAGGACGCTCGATTTGTAGCGCGTGCCCCGGCACTCTTCGCACACTAGTTCGACATCGGCCAGGAAACGCATTTCTACTGTTACGGTGCCATCTCCTTCGCAGGCTTCGCAGCGTCCGCCGGGGATATTGAAGGAGAAATGGCCCGGGCCGAAGCCTCGCTTTTTGGCTTCGGGCGTGTTGGCGAAAACTTCGCGGATGGGATCGAACGCTTTCATGTACGTGGCGGGATTCGAGCGCGGGGTGCGGCCGATGGGCGATTGATCGACCATTTCGATTTCAGTGATGGCGGCGTCGCCTTCGATGCGATCGGCGAAATCTTTGTAGCTGGCGTCGAGGCGCTTGGCTTGCAGGGCCTTGTAGAGGACATCGTAGACCAGTGTGGATTTGCCGCTGCCGGAGACTCCCGTTACTGCGGTGATCATATTGAGCGGGATCATCACGTCCACATTTTTTAGATTGTGGACGCGCGCGCCAGTGATTTTCAGGAATTTGCCGCGGGGCTTGCGGCGCAGCGCGGGCAGCGGGATGCGCAGATCGCCGTTGAGATAACGCGCGGTGAGCGAGCGCTTGTCGCGCAGCAGGGCCTCGAGCGTGCCGGCGAAAATTATTTTGCCGCCGTGTTCGCCGGCGCCGGGGCCGAGATCGAGGATGTGATCGCCGGCCAGCATGGTGTCGGGATCGTGCTCGACGACGATCAGCGTGTTGCCCAGATCGCGCAGACTTTTCAAAATGTGAATCAGCCGATGCGTGTCGCGAGGATGCAGGCCGATGGACGGTTCATCCAGGACGTAAAGTGCGCCCACCAGATGCGAGCCGAGCGAGGTGGCGAGTTGGATTCTTTGGGCTTCGCCGCCCGAGAGAGTGGAGGTTAGGCGGTCTAGCGATAGATATTCCAGGCCCACCTCCACCAAGTAGCGCAGGCGTTGCTGGATTTCTTCCAGGATTTTCTCCGAAATCTGCGCTTCGGCTGGGGTGAGTTGGATCGTGTTGAAGAAATCGTGAGCTTCGGCGGCGGTCATTTTGCCGATCTCGGTGATCGATCTTCCGGCCACGCGTACGGCGCGGGCTTCGGGGCGCAGGCGGGCGCCGTTGCAATCGGGACAAGTCGCGTAGCCTCGGTAGCGGCTCAGAAAAACGCGCACGTGCAGCTTGTATTTTTTTCTTTCCAGATATTGGAAGAAACCTTTGATGCCGATGAAATCTTCTTTTTTGTCGCCTTCGATGATCGGCTCGAGCTGTTTTTCGGTGAGATCGCGCACCGGCAGATCTAGCGGATTCCTTGTGCGCGAGCGTAACGCTTCAGATCGATCAGATATTGCCGGTAGCGCGGTTTATTCCAAGGGTCGATGGCGCCTTCGCCCAGAGATTTGCTTTTGTCCGGAATCACTCGATCGATGTCGAAATCGATGGTGTTGCCGAAGCCTTGGCAGCGGGGGCAGGCGCCGTAAGGATTATTGAAAGAGAAGAGGCGAGGTTCCGGTTCTTGGTAAACGAGGTTGCAGATTTTGCATTCGAAGCGCTCGCTGAAAGTTAGGCGCTCTTCGGGTTGCGCGGCTGGATCGTCGCCCACGGGAAATTCCAGGATGGCTTCGCCGCGGCCTTCGCGATAGCAGATTTCGATCGAGTCCATTAAACGCGAGCGGATCGCGGGATCGAGGACCAGGCGATCCACGACTACGTACGCCGGTTGCGCGAAATCTAAATCAAGTAACGTTTCCGGCGAAGAGAATTCGTAGGTGCGGCCGGATTGATAGAGGCGATTGAAGCCTCGCTTTTGCAGGCTGACCAGAGTTTCTTTGATTGCTTCGGGCGTCGGCTTAGCGGATTTTTTGACGCGCGTTGGTTTCGGCGCTGCGGCGACGGACGGATCTTCAGCCAGGACCAAGCGATAGAGGACAAGGAAGCGGCGGCCTGCCGGCATTTGCAGGACGCGATCAGCGATTTCGTCGATGGTGTCTTTGCGGACTTCGTTCCCGCAGCGAATACAGAAGGTGCGTCCGGCGCGAGCGAAGAGCAGGCGGAGATAATCGTAAATTTCGGTCGCGGTAGCGACCGTCGAGCGCGGATTGCGCGTCGAATTTTTCTGCCGAATGGCGATGGCCGGCGCGATTCCGGTGATTTCGTCTACGTCGGGCTTTTCAATGCGATCCAGGAATTGGCGCGCGTAAGCGGAGAGGGATTCGATGTAGCGCCGCTGGCCTTCGGCGTACAAAGTGTCGAAGGCCAGGCTGGATTTGCCAGAGCCGGAAACGCCGGTGACGATGGTCAGGGCGTTGTGGGGGATATCGAAGCTGAGGTTTTTCAGATTGTGCACGCGGGCGCCGCGGACGCGGATGGCGTCGATCGAGTCCGGGAGCGTCGCGGAGGATGGCTGAACCGGGTGCGTGGTCTCTGTAGGGTTTGTAGGCATGAGGCTAAACCTAAAATTATACGCTGGAGCGCAAGAGGCGGCAAATTTCCGTCGAAGACGCGAATTTCTACGTCCGAGAAACCGCGCCGGGCGGTTCGGGCGGGGTGGAAGTCGGAATTGGCTCGAACATACGGATCACCGAGTTTCGCGACAGCACCAGGAATGAACACACCCCCAGAATGGTCCCGTAAGGAAGGTCGAGGCAGGTGAACGCCGCGACGATCATGCAAAAGACGCGGAATTTTCGCGCCTTGAGGAATTTGACGGTATAGAACTTTGCGACAGCCATTCCCGCCAGCGCCAAGAAAATCGAGATGCCCACAGCGGCAAGGATCCAGCCGATGAACGCTGGTGGCGGCTGGCCGCTCGCCGCGTGGGTCGTCTGAAGCAGCGCGCGCATTCCGATTCCGACGACAGATGCGTACATCATGCCCAAGCCGGCGGCCAAGGCGCTCATGATCCCGGAAATAAGGTAGCCGAGCGAGAGCAGCTTGAGATGCTCTTCGTCGATGATCGATTGGCGGGTTGCGTCGTGGGACATAACTACCTCTCCGTGAGCGCTCGATATCACATCCGCAATCGCATGAGCTACGGCTGAGGCTCGATACTGTAGCACCGATTTTCGCGCTGAGGGCCGAGACGCATTGCTTCGGGAAATGCCGGGAGAGGTTAGCTCACTTCATCGCGGCGTCGAGGAAGGCGTTGGCGTCGCGCTCCCAGATGGCGATGCCGTCGCGGCGGGCGGCAAATTGCCAGTGGGCTTCTTGGTGGGTGTCTCCAAATTTAGGGAATATTTTGGCTTCGTTCGGCGCGCCTTTCTTTTCCAGTTCGCGGCCGAGGACTTTGCTTGGCTCAGTGCTGTAGTCATTCTTTGCCTGGATGATGAAGATGGGGGCGCGGGCATCGCGCACGGCGCGCTTCAGCCGCTCGGCGAGTTGGGGATTCCAGCTCTGCGCGGCGGGCGCGAAGGCGATGAACGCCCTGATGCCCAGGCCTTTTTCGGCGGTCAGCAGAGTTTGGATGCCGCCGAAGGAAATGCCTGTCATGGCGATGTGCTGGGTATCTGCCCAAGTCTGCTCTTTCAGCCAAGCGACGGCCGCTTCGACGTCTTTGTTATAGAGCTCTTGCAGCGCGATGGCTTCGACTTGCGCGGCGCTGGGATTGAAGCGATGCGACTCGTATGCTTGGCGCTGCAGGTCCATGATGTATTCGCCGGGGGACGCGCCTTGGCCGTGGCGTTGGAAGGTGAAAAACGCGTAACCCTTCTTTTGATAGAAGTAGCCGAGATCGGGAGGGCCGCACGGCGCCGGATTTTTTTCGCTGCCGTGATTGAAGATCATCACCGGAAAAGGGCCGGTTCCGTCAGGTGTCCCGAAGCATCCGTGGAGTTGGTAACGGCCTGCGGTGATTGTTACCTCGTGCGGTTTGTCGGAGGTGTAGGCCTGCCACGCGCTTGGGAACAGGAACGAACAAACGAGGATTGCGACGGCGCTCGAACGCATGGCCGGAGTTTGACATGGGCAGGCGCGATTGTCAGCGAATTACACACGCCGCACTGGGCGCTACGTGCTCCGTTGGGCGCGTTTTAATTAATCAGCGAGAAAATGCATGGCCAATTGCCACATCTCTCGTTCGACGTAGGATTGCCCGTTACGAGATCCCGACTTGCTAGCTATGGACTGCCTCTGCCCGGCGGGCCTAGACTTTCTGAATCTGTGAAATATCTGAAGATATTTGCGTTTTCGCTCGTCGCGCTAGTCGTACTCTTGGGGATCGTTTTGCTCGTGGCTGGTTGGGATGAGCTTCGCAGCAATTTTGGGAGTTTAGCGGACGCTCGAGCGAGCCTGGAATTGCTCCGATCGGATTGGGCGATCTCGCGGCAAAAATCGTGGCGGCTGCGGCTTACGGACAGCACTTGGAAGAACGAATGGTGGGTCAATGAAGCGATCATTCCGGACCGCGAGCACAGTTGGGCGCGAAACGATCACGACGCGTGGGTTGGCAATCTGGAATACATACGGATAAAGGACGATCGCTATTTTAAGGGCGACGCCATGCCGGACCACGCGGCGGCGCCTGAGTGGATTAGGCTTTCTCCGCGGGTGATGCCCATCGTCGGTCATTATTTCGAATTGCGCTTTCACCTTTCCAACCCTCGAACGATTGGCTACAGCTTCGATTCGATTAAGACTTCCATGTGGTCAAACTACAGCGGACTCCATTTGCTCCCCGGCGGAGTGCGCGATTATTCGGGGCACGAATGCCGCGATTGGACTTTTTCCTGGACTATCGAAGAGACCGGGCAGCGCATGGACGATTCGGTTTGTTTGGGAACTCGCGATCACCTTCCGTATCACCTGACGGCCGGTGGGGGCCGGGAGGAAGTTACGTACGAGTGGAATCCTACAATTTCGATTGAGGCGCCGGATCCAGTCAAGCCACAGCCGAAGGGATTCAGCAGGCCTTCCAGTGAGTGAACTAGACGCAACGGCTCCTTCCCTCGTCCGCCAGAAGTTCGGGCGGACGAGGGTTCCCACCGGGGCCGAATTACCTCGCGCCGAAGCGCTTTGCGGATGCGTCAACCGTGAGCGATGCGGACTTTTGGGGGTGGGGATGACGAACTCTATCGTGGTGCCTGATATTTCTGGGCGGCCATTTCGGGTGAGTTGCGAGCGGGCGATGACTGCGTCGGCGGGCGTTTTGTTTCGGGCTTGGACCGAGGAATTTGACCGGTGGTTTGCCGCGCCTGGGGCTGTTTTGATGCGTCGGGAGGTCAATGCGCCGTTTTTCTTTGAGACTCATTTTCATGGGGGGCGGCATCCTCATTATGGGCGGTTTTTGCGGTTGGAACGGGATCGGCTTGTGGAATTGACTTGGGTTACTTCGGCTACGCTAGGGGTGGAGACGGTTGTTACTGTCGAGCTCACGCCGCGAGCTGGCGGGACTTTTTTGAAGTTGGTCCATGATGGATTTCCGAATGAGGAATCGAGGAAGAGACACGAGGAAGCTTGGCCTGTGGTTTTGGAGCAGTTGAATCGGAAAATGACGGGGTGAAGCTTGACGGACGCGGATTGTGCCGGGGCTCACTAAGGCGGAACATCAAGGCGAGCTTGCCCGCCATACGGAGCGGAATATTAAGCGCGAGGTTGCCCGCCATACCGAGCGGAATATTAACAGCGAGATTGCTCGCGATACCGAGGCAGCCCCCGTCCGCCCGAACTTCTGGGGGACGGGGGGAGGTCCGCTGCAGCACGACGAACCAAGCCAGCCTGTATCGACGCGCTTTCGCGCCTTCTGCGTCCCGATGGTTTGTATCGGGAAGCGCTGGGCTTCAGCAGCGGCGTTTGCGACGCGAA
>JABDFR010000082.1 GCA_013286465.1 Acidobacteriota bacterium
TTAGCGGAAGCCCTTCGCAAAATCGAGCCAGCACGAGCCGCGGCGAGTGGGCCAACTTCCGATTACCGTGTTTGCCGGGCACCGGCGCAATTTCTTACGATAAGCCGGCTGCCAAAGCAAAACGAAGCCGTATCGCATTTTGGGGCGGAACTTGGCTCCGTCTTGCAGTGACGGAAATTTCATCAAACCGGCTCAGCGGTCGGAAATCGACTTAGTCTTTGGCAAATTTTCTTCGCCGCCTTGCCCTGCGTCCGGCGGAGCGTCCTCATCTCAGGGGCGACTTGGAAGAGAATTTGGAGGCAGTTTCCGGCTCTTGCGGCGGATGGCCGGCATTCGCCCGGCGCCGGTCGCACGGAGCGCGCTCCGCGTGCCGGCGTTACTGCGAACCTCCGGCCACTGCATAGACGGCATTTGATCAATAGGCTGAGCGAGCTTTATCACCGTCAAGCCGGACGCGGAAATGGCATATATCGTCTGACCAGCCGAGTCCAAGGCAAGGATCGGCGCAGCTCCCACCTCCGGATATGTGAGCACCTGTAATTCTTCGGGGGTCATCAACCGGGCGCGTAGCGTGCCGCTCGCGGTGTCCCAAAACTCGAGCGAGTCGCCCAGTGGGACAACCAGAACTTTTCCCGCGGGGCTGTACGTCGAGCCGACTGCACCAGAATCATCCGGCGGACTGAAAGCCGGATAAACGTTCGCGCTAAGGTACTGCAGGCTTGGGTTAAAGAAGCCGACGCCGTCTCCGGCCGCACCAGGCTCAATGTCCACTGGAGCGAATTGGCTGCCGTCAGGATCCACCGCGAGGTCGCCCCAAAATAGTTCGGCAAATCCTTCTTTTTGAACAGCAAACGTCACCGGATCTATCGAGTACACTGTCCCGCTCCCCTCATTCAAATCCACGCCGAAAATGTGATTTCCATCTGGAGTTGTCTTTAATAGCTGGCCCGTGTTGACATTGAGCGGCGCAAAAGTTAATGAGGAAAGATCCAGCGTGATGGCTTGAAAGCCTGTAAAAATCACGACGTTTGATGCCGTGATGGCGATAGGGCCCGACAGGTTATTGTTATTCCCGGAGTAAGTCACTACCGTAGCCGTCGAGCTATTTGAAGGATCCATCACAATCGCCTGAGGACTCTGGTTAAACGCTCCGGCGACAACCAACTTCGACCCGTCCGGCGTAAGCGCCATCACGTCATACGTCCCGGTAGCTGTGGCGGGGAACGTCAAAGGCGTTTGCCACTGCAGGGTGCTCGGGTCCAATACGTCCACCTCTTTCGCCTTGAGGGCGTAAACCAAGTTGCGATGACTGTCGTAGAGAAGTTGCAACAAACCGGTGGCCGGCACGATCGTCGGTGCGGCGTAGTAAGTCGAGGCGCCAGAAAGTGTGCCAGATCCTGCCGAACTCGAAACGGCAATTGCTGGAGTTTCGCCAGGGCTCCCGTTCGGGACCTGCAGCGCCTCACCCTGGAGCACTCCAGGCTCAATGTCCTGAAGATCGATCACATTGGTCGCAGGCTCGCCTCCAATGCTGATAGTCGGTATCTCGAACTCCATCCCAGAGAAGCCAAAGCCAAAAAGATAGGCGGCAGGATTGCCCGTCGGCGGCAACAGGTTCGCGCTGAAGCCGACCGGCTCGACGCCGTACGATACGCCGTCGGCATTTACGGCGGTATCCCCAGACGAGGCGACACACACCACATCCACTGGTCCAACGGTAGAAGACGCAGGAACGAGAATGGCGGTCCCTCCGCTAAGCAGCGGTGCAGCTTGTCCGCCTACGTAGAGGCTAATACCAGAGAACGTGTCAGAGAGTGTTTGCTGCGTTGACGTGTTGAGCGGCAACGAATCATCGAGCGACGGGCAAAACGGTACAGGTGTCTCCCCGTCCGACTCGCTGGGCACCGGCGTTTGCTTGAGATTTACGATCCGCAAACCGCTATCGATCCCGAAGTAACCGTGACCTTGAGCGTCCGTCGCAAGCATCCGCTCCAGATTGTCGTCGTCTGGTACCACGGTCGCTGAGAGGTAGCCCAGCGTCTTATACGCAGTGGCATCGACTTCTACGACTTGAAGCGGCAAGGCATTCTCGAGGTACAGCCTCGATCCGTCGGCACTGAACTGAACAGCGCTCCTTGAGTTTTGAAAGGCCCCGGGGATCGCAGCCGTCCCGAGAACTCCCAGCGAATTATTGAGAAACGTTACCTGAGTTGCCGAGGCAACAGCGATCTCGCTTCCATCCGAGTTAACCGCGTACCCCCGCACCCCATACATCCCATCCGGAGGATCAACGGCCGCGATCGGGGCACTGGTCAGACTCTTGGCATCGGAACTGTAAAGGTAGAACTGGTCACCAGCGAACACTGCCCACTTGTGATCCGCGCTGCGGGCCAGGCTGTCAGTTTCCCACTGAATATTGCTGTTTGTAGGCTCAAACAAAGTGAAAGTATTCGCGTTGCTGTCCCAAATATATAAAAACTGACCGCCATCGACGATATCGTTTGAGTCGAGTCCCTCTACCTGGCCAACAACGATCACCTTTCCGTTCGCCAACGCCACGACCGTGGGAAAGAACAGCGTAAAGTTCGCAATGCCCGTAGCGGAGAAAGGATGTTGCGTGACCGCATAAGTATCTTCGTCCACCGTAATGAGCTGTTGAGCAGCGGTGCCTATCACCAGCGTTTTTCCGTCCGCCATCTGGTCAATTCCCACAGGTTGAGCAACCGGCACCCTGGCTTGAACCGAGAAGTCCGAGCTGGAGATTACATCCAGCTCGTTAAGTCCCAGATTCGTGGCGAACAGCAGCTGGCGAGACTCATCGAAAAAGCCGTGGACCATTGATCCGCCAACCGGATGAAACGGATCCGGCGGAGCGGGGCCCGTCACGGAGAGCTGAATTGACGAGCTGGCGTCGAGCGCTCCAGAAACCGCATTTAAGGTGACTGACTGCTGCGATATTTCGGCAGTCGTTGAGGCGGACAGCGTGAAACTTTCTGGCGCGTTTGCGGTTACTGAAAGAGAGCTTGGTGAGGCAGCGACCCCACTAGGAAGTCCCGCCATCGTAACCGTGACGGCGCCGGTAAACCCGTTTTTTGGCATGATCGAAATCTGCAGCGGTTGGCCCGCGGTCCCCTGAGTCAGCGCGATAGTGCCGGGAGATGCCGAGACCGAAAAGCTGGGATTCGGCGGCGGCGGAGGAGGGCCGGAACTGCTGCCGCCGCTATTGCCGCCTGAGCACGCACTCATGAAGAGGAGAAAAGGACAAAGTGAAACGACCACCATTCCAAGATAAACTCGCCGCATTGCCACGCTGACCCTCACATGGACGAAAAAGGTGGGCAAGTGTAACTCAAATTGATAATTTATGTAAACATACCGAAACTCCAAACAAGGAATAACGATCGACTAAAATATGAGTAAGAGATTGCGATGATTATTGTCGCGGTTGATTCTTTGGAGGGCTAGAATTCCCAGCTTCTCTTCTAATCCAAGCGCAACAGGAAAGGAATGGAATCAGCGCAGCGTGCCCCACGCGTCGAGGTTGCGCCGCCGTCAGCCTCGAGCTTTAGCTTTTGTTACCCGGAGCCGTTTCTCGGTCCGCTTGGTAACCGCTTTGCGCCCAATCGCAATCAACCTCTCCGCCTCCGGCCCATACTCATCCCCATTCAAATTCCCGTATAGCTTCACTCCAACAAATCCCGCCCACTCCATGCGATCCCGCAATTCCTGCCCGGAATAAATCGTATGATGAAATTTGAACGTCTTCACCCGCCCATCCCGCAGAATCGACCATTCATTCTCAATGCGCGTCCAATCATCAAAAATCCTATGCCGTTCCACCACCACGCTGCCATCCGGCAATTCACTCGAAGTAGTAGCCTGCAAAACCTTCGCCAACCGTTCTTTCCCTAGCGTCTCAATCAAACAAATCCCACCAGCCTGCAGCGACCCAAACATATTCCCGAGAACAGTCATATCCTCCTGCTTGTCATCGAAATACCCAAACGATGTAAACATGCTGATCACCAAAGCAAACGAATTCAGCCGCACAAAATCGCGCATATCGTTCTGCACCCACTCCACATTCACGCGCGCAGCCCGCGCCCTCTCCCGCGCCTTCTTCAAAAGGTAATTCGTCCGGTCAACTCCAGTAACTCGAAATCCCTTCCTAGCCAACGCAATGCTGCAGCGCCCAGGCCCACAGCAAAGATCCAGCACCACCTTCCCCGAAGGCTTAGTCAGCGCCAACACCTTCGCCATCTGCTCATCCGCTTCAGCAATCCGCCGCTCCGAAAACATAAACGGATAAAACTCCCGCCAAAACGCCTCATCCTCAAACCACTCTGTCGCCCGCCGCAAAGTTTTCCTCATATTCGCCGCATATCCTACCAGAGCCAAGCCGCCCCAAATTTTCGTTTCAATAGTTGACGCGCGAGCGTCCATCCGAACGCTGGGCCCGCAATTTTCGACGCGCCAGCGTCGCCTCCGAACGTAGGGCCCGCGCTTTATGCCGGGCCGGGCAACACGTACGTTCATGCCGAGATTCCGGCATAACCTGGCGGGTCATTAGTGAGTTTTCGCGGCCTGTCTGCCGACCACGACGACTTGTCAGGGCATGACTTCAGTCATGCCGAAACCGCCTAAATTCCGCCACGGCTTTAGCCGCTGAGGTTCTGTTTTTCGGTGGGAGCCTCCGCATTTCTGCGGGGGAGGAGCGCTTCAGCGCGACGAAACAGGCCACCGTTTGTCAGCGCGCTTTAGCGCCGGGGTTCGCACCCGCCATCCCACTCACTCGATTCGAGAATCACGCATGCGACAGCTTTGAGTTTTTCGCCTTTAATTTCGTCTTCGATCTTGCCGTTGCCTTCGTAGAGGCGCTCGGTCAATCGTCTCTGCGATTGCAAAGCAAGCGACGCGCCCGTCCGTATAACGCCTGAGAAAATGCTGCCTACACGCCTCGCCGTAACCCGTTCACCCCCCGCAAAGTACCAAAGTACTCTTGCCCACCGGTACCCCTACCTCTAAAGTGGTAGAGCAAGCAGAGATCAAAAAAGTTGCCGCATCCCCAGGTCCCAAGCAGTGGTTAACCTCAACGCAACGCAGGGCCATACAAGCCGCAGCAGCTTGATTATTTTCTGCTACATTCGGTTTGAGGTTGTGTCTTTTGACGTTCACCGGCTAGGCGGCCGGCTGTTGCGCCCAAGCTAACATGAGCGGAATCGTTTTATTCGCGAGCGCGCTGCTCCTGTCCATCTTCTTCGCCTCGATCTTTCGAGAGAAGAGGCAGATGTACCTGCGCCTCTGGTCGCTAGCCTGGCTACTCGTAGCGGTCCACTATCTAGCATTGATGGTCTCTTCAGGCTCGACGACGCTAGCCGCGGTAACCTACGCCGGCAGTCAATCCGCCTGGAGCGTAGCCCTAGCCGATTGGTCGTTAGCCTTAGCGATCCTCGCTCTGTTAGGCGCAGCCCGCCTATATTCCGGCCACGCCAGTTGGGCGCAAAGCCTAACCGTCGCCGCCTTCGGCGCCATAGTCTGGGCGCTAGCCTTCTCGCGCGGTTGGGTCCTAGTTCCAGTTTCACTAGGCGCCGGACTGCTCCTACTAATGGTCGCGGGAGTCTTCGCAAAAGTAGGCCGCAACCAAGAATCCCGCGCTGACACTCTCCTAGCAGTAGCCTTCGCCGCCTGGGGCATACTCGTAGCCCTCACCGCGGTGCAGCCTCTCATCCCCTATCTCTCCACAAAAAATTTCGGCCTCTTCGTAGTAGTCCCGCAATTTTTCACCGGCGTTCTGATGGTAATGGGCGTCTACGAAGAGCAGCGCCGCCGCGTAGAGCGAAATATGTTAGCGCTCTCCAGCCTGAATCTAGCCACCTCCAGTTTCGCAGGCGGCGAAATCCAAAAAATGCTGGCGCAAACTCTCGACCGCGTCCTAAACGTAGCCCGCATCCCGGCCGGCGCCCTCTGCCTCCACTACGGCGATCCCGAAGGCCCAGCCTCAGTGGTCACGACGGGTCTAGGCGAAACCTTCAGCTCCGCGATGCAAAAAGAGCGCCTCGACGTCTATGTAGTAAGGATGGTCGCGCGCCTCGGTGGCCTAATGGTCCTCGCCGAACTAGATCGCGATTCAAACTGGGAAGCCCTAGAACGCGAGCCAGCCTTCAAAGAAATCCGCAAGCAGCTTCTAGCACAAGGCCTGCACACGGTAGTAGGCATCAGCCTGCAAGCCAAAGAACGAGTCTTCGGAGTCCTGCTACTAGGCACCCCAGACAGCCGCAAATTCACCACCGCCGAACTTCGTCTTCTCTTGGCGCTAGGCCATCAAATCGGCCTAGCAGTAGAAAATAGCTACTTAGTCCAACAAACCTCGCGCCGCAGCGAAGAGCTCCACATCCTAAATGAAATCGGCCGAGTCCTGAGCTCCACGCTAGAAACCGACGCCCTCTTCGAAAGAATCTACAGCGAGATGAGCCGCCTGCTCGACGTTAGCAGCTTCTACATCGCCTTCTACGAGCCCGGCCAACCAAACGTAAGCTTCGAACTAGAAATCGACGACAAAGCCCGCCTGCCAAAACGCACCCGCCCAGCAGGCAATCACCTAATCGAACACATAATCAAAAATCGCCAGCCAGTCCTAATCCGCGAACATCTACCAGAAACTCTCGAGCGCATGGGCCTGCAGTCACTCTGCGAAACCGGCTGCATCTGCGGCGTCCCGCTAATTCTCCACGATCGTGCCATCGGCGTAATGGCCGTCCACAGCAGCCGCGAGCGCCTCTTCGACGAAGGCCATCTAGAAATGCTGCGAGTCCTGGCCAGCGAAGCCGCAGTAGCTATCGAAAACGCCCATCTCTTCGGCGAAGAGCAGCGCAAAACCCGCCAACTCTCGCTAGTAAACGCAATCAGCAGCCACGCCATCGCCACGCTAAATCCCGACGAAATGCTCTTCAAAATCGCCGCAGAAATGGAACGTGGCCTAACCTACGATCACATAGGAATCGCCACAGTAGACTATTCAACAAAGGAATTATTAGTCCAAGCCGAAGGCGGCCGCCGCCGCGACGCCCTAGGCCGCCGAATCCCGTTCGGCGAAGGCCTAGTAGGCCAGGTTGCCCGCACCGGCCAACCGGAAGTGATCCGCGAAGTAAACGCCGGCGGCATCAAGCCAGTCCTATCCACATCAGTCTCAGCCGCCGCCTTACCGGTAAATTACGCCGATCAAATGCTGGCAGTCCTCTACGTAGAATCATCGGAACCGTGCGAATTCACAGCCGATGAAATGCAATTACTCCGCACCCTAGCCGATCTATTCGCCGGCGCCTTCCACAACGCGCAAACATTCCAAAAAGCCCAAGAGCAAGCCATCACGGATGGCCTAACAGGAGTAAAAACCCACCGCTTCCTAATGGAAGCCCTATCCGCCGAATGGAAGCGATCAACGCGCGCCAACCGCCCGTTCTCCATAGTCCTGATGGACTTAGACCGCTTCAAATTCGTAAACGATTTCTACGGCCACCTGGAAGGCGACGTAGTCCTGCAAAGAGTAGCCCACATCCTGGAACAAAATTGCCGCCGCTCGGATGTAGTAGCCAGATACGGCGGCGACGAATTCGTAATCCTAATGCCCGAAACCACCATCGATCAATCCCGGGCCCTAGCCAGCAAGCTACGCGGCTGGATCGCCTCCGATCCGCTACTGCGCGACAAAAACGTAACCGGCAGCTTCGGCATAGCCGCCTATCCGCTACACGGCTCCACTCCGCAAGAACTAATCCAGGTCGCGGATAGCTCGATGTATCTCTCGAAACACCAAGGCGGCAACGCGGTCAGCACCACCGAAGACAAAGCCAGCGGTGAAACCAAAAAGTGGAAGCAGGATGTCCTAGAAGCCTATCTAGGCGTAACGCTAAAACGCCAATTCAGCACCGGACCAGAAGCCTTCGACGAAATCCGCCGCCGCATCGATCAATTCACGCGTTCGCTAGCCGAAGAAAATCCCAACGCGGAACCAGATCAATTGCATCCCTCAGTAGTAGAAACGGTAACGTCGCTGGCCCTGGCGGTAGATGCAAAGGACCAATTCACCCACGGCCACTCGCAAAAAGTCTCCGCCTATGCCGCGTTAATCGCCGCGCAAGCCGATCTAAGCGCAGCAGAGGTAGAAGAAATCCGCCTGGCCGGCCTGCTCCACGATGTGGGCAAAGTCGGCATCCCCGAAGCCATCCTAAATAAATCCGGCCCGCTAGATCCCGACGAGTGGGAAATCATGAAATCCCACACCGAGCTAGGCTCGCAAATCCTAGACCCTCTAAAAGCCATGGAACGCGTGCGCAAAATGGTCCGCCACCATCACGAATATTTCGACGGCAGCGGCTACCCGGAAAAACTTTCCGGCGAAAATATCCCGCTAGGCTCCAGAATCATAGCCATAGCCGATTCCTACGACACCATCACCAGCGAGCGTGCCTACAAAAAGCCGCGCACGTCAGAAGCCGCGATAGCCGAGCTACAGCGTTGCGCCGGCATGCAATTCGACCCAACCATAGTGTCAATCTTCGTAGCAATCCTAAGCCAAAACCCAGATCCCATAGCCGACCTAGAAATCCACGAACCAAAACCCGAAAGCGCCACCAGGTAACGCCGGCGTCCCTGCCGGCATCCGACGAGCAATATTCCCGCCACAACCCAAATCACGATCGGCCTAATCAACCGCGCCACCACCCCGTAGCGCTGGCGTCCCGCCGGCTCTTACGAAGAAAAATCCCGCCACATCCGACAATCACCGACGGACCACACCCCAAAACTTGACGGCCAAGCCTTCTCCCGGCATCCTAAAAACCTAAAAACAAAAAAGGAGCCGCAAATGCAAACCGCCAACCTAAAATGGGTCCAAGAAGAAATCTACATGGTCACCACCACCTCCAACCACATAATCCCCATCGATAACAGCACCAAAAAAACCGCTCCAGGCAGCATGGAGCTAGTCCTAGCAGCACTAACCAGCTGCACAGCCACAGACGTAATCCTAATCCTAGGAAAAAAGCGCCAAAAACTAGAAAGCCTGGAAGTAGAAGCAAAAGGCGAGCGCAGCACAGAACCCCCAGCAGTCTTCACAAAAATCGAACTAACCTACCGCCTAAGAGGCACGTTAGACGAAAAAGCCGTACGCGACGCCATCGAACTAAGCGAAAACAAATACTGCTCCGTAGCCGCCATGCTAAAAAAAACCACCGAAATCACCTACAGCTACGAAATCCTCCCCCCGCTCTGAAATGAACTCGTCCGATAAAACTCTCTGGAGGCCGGTCCTCTTTCGCATTTGAATTTTTCCCGTAGGGGCGACGGCCTGCGAAAAATGTGGCCTATATCCGTGGGCGTAACGCGCTC
>JABDFR010000083.1 GCA_013286465.1 Acidobacteriota bacterium
TTCCGCGGGACTTGCGCAAGACCAAAAAATTATCCTCGGCCCCGGCTATCAGGTTCCTTTTTCCGAACGAATTCGCCGGGAGGCGGGAGTAAAAACCGGCGCCGTAGGATTGATCGAAACGAAAGAGCAAGCCGCGGAAATTCTGGCAAACGGAAAAGCCGATCTGATATTCATGGCCCGAGAATTCCTGCGCGATCCCTACTGGCCGCTCCACGCCGCACGTGAGCTCAATCAACCCATAAGCTGGCCAGTGCAATATCTCCGCGCCGCCCCGCCAAAATCACCCGAGAGAAAATCGCTGGACGCGCTCAAATAGCACAGCCACTCCTGGCTGTGTCTCGTTACCGCGAACCCCGATCGCGCGCACTATCAACTCGCCGCTGCGATTGCAAAACAAACACAGCCAAGAGTGGCTGTGCTACAAAAAATTCAGGACAGGTGCAGCGCTGCACCCGTCCTGAACTGTTGGAACACACACGCATAATCCGCAATTCCGCATGCGCGCGCCTTAGTCTTCGATTCCCGCTGCAAACCACGGATGAGTCCCACCAGTCGTGCGGATCAAAAGCACCGGGGAGTCGCAAGGAGCCTGCGGCAAGGGCGAGAGCACATCGTCAATCGTGAAATTCCCGTCTTCGTCGAGCGCTACGCCGGTCGCGTTCGTGCTCGAAGAGCTGGCGGTGCAGAATAGAGTTGCAAATACGCTCTGTCCGGCATTCGTTCCGATGTTATTTCCGCCGCCCAGTAGCAAGCCGCGTCCATGAACCACAATATGCCCATCGGTAAACACGTTCGCATTCAGCGTGCTGATCCGCCAGATCTGTCCCGGAGGCACAACGCCGCGCACTGCATTCGGCGTCACGGTTACGGCCCCGGTCGTCGCACTGACCACAACATTCGAAACAGGATCCGCGCCAATCGCGCCATTAAATCGAGCCAGAATGTTTTCCCGTTTGCCGCCAAACGCCGCAAGCGAGACCACCGCAAAAAGCATCAACCCAACTCCCAATACTTTCTTCATCACACATCTCCTTGTGTGGGAATTTGCGATTTCATTTCCGTCGGCGCGAAGCCGCGTATGAAATCATTCCTCTGGGCACTCTCAGATGCCGCGCTGCGGATAGGGTTGCCGTTTTTCTGAATCGCAGCGCAATCTGCGGCATCTGAATGGAAGGTCGCAAGCGGTGTGGCAGTGTCTTCGGAACGAGACGTAACGCGATTCTTGCGCTACGATGTAGCTATCTTTGATGTCGTACGGCAGCGTTCTCCCCCCGACGAAACACCCAAGGGAGAGCCGCCCTGGAATCAACGATCGCCATGCATCATTCCCACGAGAGCGCCAAGGTCTCGGCGAGCGCGGAGCGTTATCGCACGCTTCTTGAGATCAACAATGCGATCATCACGAATTTAACGCAAGACACGTTGCTCCACGCGATTTGCAAAGCGCTCGAGCAGGTCATGCCCGTTTACCGCGCTTCGATCACTCTCTACGACCCCGACAAAGAAAAGCTGCGAATCCTGGCGATTTCACCGGACTGGACAACGGATTATTTTCGCGCCGGCTTTGAGATGGACGTCAACCAAAGCCACACGGGCTGGGTGGTGAAGCAGCAGCGCCCGCTGATCCGCCGCGACATCGAAACCGAAGGCGAATATCCCATCGAGCCGCGCCTGCTCGAAGAGGGTATTCGATCTTTTTGCGTCGTTCCGCTAATCCTCGAAGGAATCGGCATCGGCACGCTCAATATCGGCAGCGACGTCAAAGGCCGCTACACCGAAGCCGACGCCGAATTCCTCCTCCAGGTAGGAAATCAAGTCGCGCTCGCTGTCGGAAACATGAAGTCTTACCAGCAAATCGCCACGCTCAATATCAAAGTGGAACGCAACGCCGAACGCTACCGCACGCTCCTCGGAATCAACAACGCCATCATCAGCCACCTGACTCGCGAGACGCTGCTTGATTCCGTCTCGGATATTTTGCGCCGAATCATGCCTATGTTCGGCGCGGTGATCACTCTTTACAACGCAGAGACGGAGAGTTTCCGCTATTTTGCTCTGGCGAGCGGCCCTGCTCTCGACTATTTCCGCGTCGGCCGCGAATTCAGCCGCCATGACACGATCGCCGGGTGGGTTTTCGATAATCAGCGCTTCGTCATTCGCCGCGACCTCGAGAAAGAACAAAAGTATCCCAATGACGTGCATCTGGTTGCCACTGGGATCCGCTCGGATTGCATTGTTCCCATGATTGTGGGCGGCGAAAGCATCGGCACACTCGGCGTCGGCAGTTTGAAAACAGACCAGTATTGCGAAGCCGATGCCGAGATTTTGCAGGACGTCGCGAACCAAGTGGCGCTGGCCATCACCAATATGAACGCCTACGAAGAAATCGCGGAGTTGAAGGCACGGCTCGAAAACGAAAACGTCTATCTCCAAGAGGAAATTCGCACGGATCACAATTTCGAAGAAATTACCGGCAATAGCCCGGCCCTGCTCGACGTTCTGCGCAAAGTGGAGCAGGTGGCTCCCACGGATTCCACGGTGCTGATTTATGGTGAGACCGGCACTGGGAAAGAATTAATCGCGCGTGCGATTCACGACCGTAGCGCGCGAAAAAAGCGCCCGCTATTGAAGGTGAATTGCAGCGCGATCTCCGCCGGCCTTGTGGAGAGCGAGCTTTTCGGCCACGTGAAGGGCGCTTTCACCGGCGCGCTCGAACGCCACATCGGCCGTTTCGAGCTCGCCGACGGTGGCACAATTTTCCTCGATGAGATCGGCGAGCTTCCGCTCGCGACGCAGGTCAAGCTTCTGCGTGTTCTTCAAGAACGCGAATTCGAGCCGGTGGGCAGCAACCGTCCGGTGAAAGTGGACGTGCGCGTGATCGCCGCCACGAATCGCAACCTCCAGGAATCCATTCGCACCGGCGAATTCCGATCCGATCTTTTCTATCGGCTGAATGTATTCCCGATCGATGTGCCACCGTTGCGCGAGCGCCGCTCCGATGTTTCTCAACTCGCGATGTTTTTTCTAGCCCGCTTCTCCAAGAAACTCGGAAAAAATATCCAAAGTATCCCTCGAGAAATGCTCGATCGTCTCGAAAACTATTCCTGGCCCGGCAACGTCCGAGAACTGCAAAACATCATCGAGCGCGCCGCGATTCTCTCGCGCAGTTCGGTCCTCGAGTTGGAACGCGATCTTTTTCCCGGCTTCGCAGAGGCCGTCGCTCCCGGCGGCCAAAACACATCGACGGAAACGGAACTGTCTTCGAGGGGCGCGCCAGCTTCTGCGCCGTCAACTCTCGAAGAACTTGAGCGCGCGCACATCGCCGCGGTCCTGAATCAAACCGCGGGCGTCGTCGAAGGCCCACGAGGCGCCGCAAAAATTCTAGGCCTACATCCCAACACGCTGCGCCATCGCATGCAGAAGCTCGGGCTCAAGCGCGGCGCCCACCACGCGTCGTAGTTCCCACAGATCCCCGCGGCCCGAACTACCAGGCGCGGTAGCTCGCTCCCAAGACGAAAATTTCGCTCGCCCGTAACTAGCTTTCCTTCCAGCCGCTTACAAAATTCGCACGCGCACTCACGGTTGGCACGCCATCTGCATTTACGCACACCGGGAATCGCAGTGCTGAAAATCTCAATCTCGGAGGCAGTCGGTCAAATGGTGGCCCTAGCGCTCGACGGGCAAGTCAGTGGCAGGTGGGTGGAATTGCTTCGGTGGTCGTGTCACGAGCAGTTGAGTAAAGGCGCGCGCGTCACCATCGATTTGAAAAATGTTTCCTTCGCCGATCGTGATGGCATCGCGCTACTTCAAAGTCTGAAAAATCAGGGCGCAGAAATTCTAAATTCCAACGCATTCATCGCCGAGCAAATCAAGGCGGCACAACGATGATGGGTTTGGCGATCCGAAGAACTTATCTCGCTACAAAAATTTAAATAAAGGGGGAAAGGCACTTGAACCAGGATAATCCAACATCATCAGCCTCTTCCTGCGACGCCGAACTCATCCAGCGCGCGCAAAAAGGCGAAGAAAAAGCATTTGAAGCAATCTTCAACACCTACAAACGAAAAATCTATTACCTCTGCTTGCGCATGATCGGCGGCAATACCGCAGAAGCCGAGGAACTCACTCAAGAAGCTTTCATGCAGGTATTCCGGAAGATTCAATCGTTCCGCGGCGAATCGTCGTTCTCCACCTGGCTGCATCGCGTGTCGGTCAACGTGGTGCTGATGCGCCTGCGCAAAAAGCAGCCAATCGAAACCCCGTTGGACGATGCCGATGAGAGCGAACAATCCGAGCGCCCGCCAAAAGAATTCGGCGCCGCGGACGTGCAGCTGAGCGGCCTCGTCGAACGCATCTGGATCGAGCGAGCCGTTGCCAGGCTTCCGAAGGGCTGCCGCCAGGTATTCCTGCTCCACGACGTCCTGGGTTGCGAGCACAACGAAATCGCTGCAATGCTCGACTATTCCGTCGGCAATTCCAAATCGCAGCTGCATAAAGCGCGCGTGAGGCTGCGCAAGCTATTGGGCATTGCCACGCGCAAAAATATCACCGGCGGGAAAACGAAAAAGCTGATCCGATTCGCGCAATCGCTGCAAAATCCGCGCGCCTCATACGACCGATGTCCAGCAACGTAACAGTTCCGGCGCGACCAAGTAGCACAGCCACTCCTGGCTGTGTCCGACTGCGGCGATGCTCCAAAGCACGAATCCTACGATCCACGTCGAAACTCAAACACAGCCAGGAGTGGCAGTGCTACAAAAACTCGACAATCGCGATGCCGCGCCCCTACTTGATCGCCACAACCTGCATAATCCACCAGCCAGACTGGAGCGAAGCAGTCGCGCTGAAAATCCCAGCCGCAGCCACCGTCTCATCCTCGACAATATCCGATTCCGGCGAAGTCACCATGCGCGAAGTAAATCCTGCTCCAGGCCCAGTAGTAGTCGTCTGCACGAAATCGCTCGCAAATATCAGATCGTCAGAATTCGTAGTAGCGGCAGTCAAAGTAGCGCTAGCCGTCGCGCCCGTTCCCGTCGCGCTGCCCGACGCATCGATCGGATTCGTCGCAGGAGCTCCCGAATATTCCACAATCCGCAAACTCGGCGACGTCGCCGCGCCGATAAAACTCACGCGCACGGTATTCGCTCCGGGCGCCGCTCCCACGATACTCGGTGCGTAATAAATCGCCTGCGTCGCCACGCCACTGATCTGCGTGGGGCCTGCAGCCAGCGTATAAGCATTGCCCTTGAAATCGTGAACGCTCCGCACCGTCGCGGTCGTATCGTTCCATCCAACCACTACGATATTAAGATCGCCGTTCGTCTGTGGCCCCGTAAACGTCGCGGTCACATTAGGCACGCCTCCCTGCGGCGTGCTGAATGCGCCCTGCACAAACGCGACATTCCCCATCGGCGGAGGCGGCGGATTTTGCGTCCCGCCGCTGGCCACGCGAAACGCCGCCACATTCATCACCCACCAACCCGAAGGACTCACCGGCGCCGAAGCCACGTACATACCCGCCGCCGTCACGCTCTCGTCTTCCACGATGTCTGAATTTGGCGATGTAATCATGCGGTTCGTGAATCCCGCGCCCGGGCCCGGCGTCCCCGTCTGAATGAAATCTCCGGCAACAATTTGATCGTTGGCATTTGTGGTGGTCAAAAATGCGCTGGCATCCGTGCTGGTGCCGGCCGCACCTGCGGCATCGTCCAGCGGATTCGTCTGATCTGCTCCGGCATACTCCAAAATCCGCAAATCGGGGAACGAAGCCGGCACGCTGAAAACCACCGTCACCGTAGTTACTCCCGCGGCAGCCCCAAAAATATTCTTCGCGTAATAAATCGACTGCGTGGCATTCGTACCCTGCATCGTCGGGCCGGCCGCCAGCACATAGTTGTTTCCAGCCGTATCGCTAACGCTGCTGATCGTCGCGACCGTGTCGGTCCATCCAATCACGACCACGTTCAAATTGCCGGAAGTCTGCTGCGCCAAAAATGTTGCCGACACGGGATTCGCCGTGTTTCGCGGTACGCTGTAATTCACTTGCACGAAAGTGATCGCGCCGCTCGGCGGAGGCGGCGGTGGCGGCGCGCCAGCTACCACCAGTGTCGCGTGCGTAGTCGCCGTCAACGTGCCGCTAGTTCCGGTAATGGTCAGCGAATAGTTCCCCGCCGCTGTCGCCGTCGTCGTAGTGATGCTCAGCGTGGAACCCGCTCCAGCCGCAACAGGATTCGCACTGAAACCACTCGATGCACCCGCTGGCAGTCCGCTCACGCTCAAATTCACGGAACCGCTGAATCCATTCACCGCTGCGACACTCACCGAAAAACTCGCGCCTCCGCCCGCTGTAACCGACGCGCTCGCCGGTGTGACGCTCACGGTGAAGCCCGCCGCTCCCGTAACTCCCAACGTCACCGCCGCGGTATGCGTCAGCGATCCACTAGTCCCCGTAATCGTAAGCGGGTAATTTCCAACCGGCGTGCTCGCAGTAGTAGAAACAGTCAGCGCCGCACTCTTCCCCGCCGCCAACGAAGCCGGATTAAAGACCGCGCTCGCCCCCGCCGGCAATCCACTCACCGCCAAATTCACGGTCCCGCTGAAACTCCCGACCGCCGCCACGCTCACCGTGTAAGCCGCGCTATTTCCCTGCGCGACCGAATCGCTCGATGGCGTGGCCGCAAGAGTGAAGTCCGCCGAAGTAGAACCGCGCAATTTCAATATATAAGCGGGAATATTCCAGTCGTTCACCAGCACGAACGCATCGAGCCCCGGAAAATACCGGAAGCGCCCGAAGGTTCCATAGCTGGTATTCGGCAAATTGTTCGAGTGCGAAGAATTCGGCGGCCCATTCGCAAACGTCAGCTTCTGGCAAGTCATCCGCTGGTTCGCCACATCGGGCGTCATGATGTAAACGCTATTTCCGTAATTCGGCCAGCCTACAAAATCATCGGCCACGCTGTCGAAAGTAAATCCCGGATTCGATCCGTTGATCGGATTCGCTCCGCCATTCAGGAATTCCGCACAATTCGGATCGGCCATTGTCGCCAGCGTCCAATCCTGCTGCGTGGTCGAGGCAGGATTGCTGATATCCGCTACAAAAACGCCGCTGCCCGGCCCGCAACTCGAATCCGAGCAAGCCCCCACCATCACAAAAAGTTTCCGCGAAAGATCGACCGCCCCGCTCAAATAAATTCCAGTGGTAAATCCCTTCGAGCTGGTAATCCGGTTGTAGGTATTCGTTGCGTAGCTGTAGGTGTAAAGCGCCTCGCTATCGGAAACAAAAACCAATCCGCTGTTCGGATCGTAGGCCGCCACGTTGCCATAAGGCCCGTTGCCGTCATTATTCGGCTTGATCCCGCTCATCGTGGGATCTTCGTGCACCCACGAACTGGAATTCGAGAGCCCGGCCAGCGAAATCGTCCAGGTATTTGCGCTCCCTTGGCCCTGGGTGCAAGCCAGCGACCCATCAAAAATCATCATGCGATTCGGCCCGGGCAAAAATTCCAAGCCGCCATAACTTTCCCGGGCATTCGGCGCAAAATTAGGGCTGCCGGGCGGAATGCCGTCGACGCAAGTCGCCGCGTCCGCATAATTCGTGGGAACGGTAGGATCCTTCAACCGCGTCAAAGTAATCGGATTCGCAGTAAGGTTCAGCGAATAAATTTCATTGCCGTAATAATTCCCATGCCCGCCGCCCCAAATGATCAACCGGTTCCCGATCGTGTCGGCAACCGCCCCATTCCAGGTGCGAATCACGTTCTGGCAGTTATCCGCAAAGTTATAAGGGTCCCCGCCAAAATTATTAGCCGGACAAGCCCCGCTTAGCTCCAGCGAAGTAGAAGCCGGCAACGCAGTCCAACCAACAGCAGAAGGAAGCTGCGCAGAAGCCGACAGGCAAAAAAATCCCAAACAAAAAAGAAGCACAACGGTTTTGTAGGGGAGAGGCTTCCAACCCAAATCGCGACGATCCGGAACGCTCAACAGACCCTCCCGCTTTTCGGCCCGCGATCGAGAGCGAGCCGTATCACAAAAGCGCAAAACCGCACGAGCAGCGCGCACGAAGCGCAAAGTCACCGAATCCGAACCCCAGGCAACATCCCTAACGGAATCGCGCAAACGACCCTCTTCAAAAAAATAAAGATTCCAAACTGGAAGGAACCGACGACAATCAGATACTCTGCCCCGAGCTTCGGTGACGCGAAAAACGCAAATAATCCCCAGCCCAAGAAGCCCCCGAATTGCAGCAGGTTTATACCGGAATGTTATATCGAAGTAAACTACTTAGTTGAAGTTTCCGCCGGTTCAAAATCATCAAAGCAAGTGACTTGCCGGCGCCGCGCCGCCAATCTCCCACTCAGTAAGGTTCAGTACCCTCAGTATTACTAGTATTTCAATTCGGCCGCATTGTAGGGGTGGGGTTCAGCTCCCGCCCGGTGTGGCCCTGGGTTTTCGGTGTTCGGTCTTCGGAGCTCTGCCCAATCAATTCGAGGAAGGCACAGCAGCAACAGGCGACGCAGCGTAATACCCATCGCGGGCCTGCACAACAAGATCTTTCTTCGCAGTCACCAAATGAATCTTGCGATAATCCGCGGTGGAAGGCGATTTATCCGGCACATATCCCAAAATATATTGATCGCGCAATTCCTGCTGAATCTGCTCGTAAATCTGATCCACGGTCTGCTTCTTCGTCACTTCAAAAAGCCGCCCGCCCGTTTCCTTCGAAATGCGCTCCAGAATTTTCTTCCCGTCCGGCCGTTGCTCCTGCTGCTGCGGATGCCGCCCTCCGCCGCCCATGCCGCCACGCCCGCCCCAACCGCCTCCGCCATAACCGCCGTGCGAGCCAAACGGTTCGTCATCCTTAAATAAAATCGAATAAACAATCGTATTCGCCCGCTGCGCCGATTCAATCGCGCTAACCAGCGTT
>JABDFR010000084.1 GCA_013286465.1 Acidobacteriota bacterium
GCAAATCCGCGAGAAAAATCCGGAAAAAATGCCAACGGATCGGACGCGCCATTCACCGCGCGCATGGCTTCGAGCTTCGCGGTCATGGCTCCTAAGCCGCCGGCAGCCCTGACTGCGTAGAACGCCACGCCGATTACGATGCCCATCTTCAGTACAAATTGAAATAGGTCGGTCCAGAGGACGCCCCACAATCCGCCGAGCGAAACATACAAGCCGGTAAATGGAATTAAGAAGAAAATGCAGACGACCAGCGCTTGACCATCGGTGCCGGCAAATGACGCGCCGAAGATTCGGCTCAGAAAATCGGCGAATCCGCCGAGCCAGGTCCATTTGGCCATGGTCGGCCCGAGCGTGGTGGAGACAATGCTGGTCATCGCGCGAGTGACCCAACCCAAAATCACGCAGTTCATCAAAAGGCCGAGATAGATGGCGCGAAATCCGCGCAAGAAAGCCGCGGGCTTTCCTGCATAGCGCATTTCGGCAAACTGCACGTCCGTCATCAAGCCGGAACGGCGCCACAAACGCGCAAAGAAAAATACCGTCATCATTCCGGAGAGCAAAAAAGCCCACCAAATCCAATTCCCTGCGATCCCTTGCGAGTAAACCAGTCCTGCGACTACGAGCGGAGTGTCTGCAGCAAAAGTGGTGGCCACCATTGAGGTCCCGGCGAGCCACCAGGACACTTTCCGGCCAGACACAAAATAATCTTCGGTGCTCGTTCCGGCCCGGCGGCGGAAAAACAACCCGAGCGACAAGGTGATCGCGAAATAGGCGAGAATCGCGACCCAATCGAGCGCAGTGAAAGTCATATTGGCCAGCAGTTATCACACGTGTCGCAGCGCGGCGCAACCTCGGAATACCGCCGCGAGGCGATTCTCTTGCGCCTGCTATCTTGGAGAGATCAGCGGTTGCGCCGAACGGCTGGACATCGAGCTGTGATAGGATGCGCCGCGTGTCGAGCGTCGACCTCTACAACACCTCTTACGGACATTCCGCGCTCGAGGCGTACCGGCAAGTTCGCCTCGAAACCTATGGCGAAGATTTCGGTCAGACGAGCTGGACCACTTCCGAGGAATACCGCGAAATCGCTCGTGCGCTGGAACTGCGACGCGAATCAAATGTGCTCGAAATTGGCTGCGGCGCGGGAGGATGCGCGACCTATTTTGCCGAAACTATAGGCTGTCGAGTGGCCGGACTGGACGTCAATTGCGAAGGAATTGCGGCAGCCAACGCGCTGGCGAAAACCAAAGGACTTGGCGATCGAGCCAGCTTCCGGGAACACGACGTTTCAAAAGGCATTCCATTCGAGCCCGCGGTATTCGATGCGATTTTCTCGAATGATGCTTTTTGCCACTTCGTCGATCGTCTTGCCCTGCTCGGCGAATGTTTGCGCGTGCTGAAGCAGGGCGGCCGAATGATTTTCAGCGATGCGCTGGTAATCACCGGCGCCATCACCAATGAAGAATTCGTCGCGCGCAGTTCGATCGGCCGCTATCTTTTCGTGCCGCCAGGCGAAAACGAGCGGCTGCTGGCTAAAGCCGGCTTCAAATTACTTCGGAGCGACGACACCACGGCCGCCGCAGCAGCAATCGCGGAGCGTTGGAGCGATGCACGAGCGCGGCAAAAGTCGGTTCTTGTGGCGATCGAAGGCGAAGCGAATTTCGAGGGGCTGCAGCGATTTCTCCAATGTGTTCATGCGCTGACCGCCGAAAAGCGGCTTTCACGCTGTCTCTATCTCACCACCAAGCCATAGTCCGCAACGACACTTTGTCGCTTGTACGACGTGTATCGGGCTGCGGCGCTGGTGTAGTATGTTGTGTTCCCCAAACTTAGCCGGCAGCGCCGTACCTCTCGTTCAATTTCTGTCCGGCTGGAAGGCCTCAGGGCAGCATGACGCCGAACACAGTGGAATGTCCCCAATGTCATTCCACGAATCCCGCGAACGCGTCGCACTGCTTGAAGTGTAACGCCTCGTTCGGCTACGAAGACGCGACGATTGGTATTGCGCAGCCGACGATGATGCCCACCGGGGCGACGCCCCCAGGTTCCACTCCCGATGCAATGTCCGACGCGACGATGGGGATCACTGCGCCGATGTCGCGAACAGGCTCGGCCGGTGGACTTACGACCCCGGCCACGGGTGTGCCATCGGGCTGGTCGATCGCCAATCCCAGCGTAGCCGCCGGTAGTGCCGCGCAGATCGCGGCAGGCGTGATCCTCGGAACGCGCTATGAAATCATCAATTTGCTTGGCCAGGGCGGCATGGGCGCCGTTTATAAGGCCAAGGATCGCGAGCTTGAACGGCTCGTGGCGCTGAAAGTAATTCGGCCGGAATTCGCTGCGCAGCCGGAGACGCTGCATCGCTTCAAGCAGGAGCTCATTCTGGCGCGGCAAATCACGCACAAGAACGTGATTCGCATTTTCGATCTTGGCGAAGCGGACGGCATCAAGTTTATCACCATGGAGTTCATCGAGGGGCAGGATTTGAAGGCCCTGATGACCCATGAGGGCAAGCTTCCTTACGAAGAAATCGTTCGCATCATGGATCAGGTGGGCAATGCACTCGAAGCCGCGCACGCGGAAGGCGTTGTCCACCGCGACCTGAAGCCGCAGAACATCATGATCGACAAGTCGGGCAAAGCTGCGGTGATGGATTTTGGTATCGCGCGCTCCATCGAACCCGGCGCGATGACCATGACCCAGACCGGCATGCTCGTTGGCACGCCCGATTACATGTCCCCCGAGCAAGTGATGGGCGAAAAAGTGGATGCACGCTCGGACCTTTTTACTTACGGCGTGATTCTCTACGAACTTCTCACCGGGGCTACACCGTATAAAGCGGACTCGGTTCAGGCCACGATGTTCAAGCGCACGCGCGAGCGCGCGAAGCCGCCGATTGAAGTGAATCCGGAAATTCCGAAGATACTCAGCGATATTGCGACGAAGTGCCTCGAAATTGATCCAAAAGCTCGCTATCAATCGGCACGGGAAATTTTGCAGGATTTCGATGCCTGGCGCGGCGGCGCGAAACCCGCGCAGACGATCGCATTCCAGCGTCCTCCCGGAATCGCGCTTTCGTGGAAAGCAATCAGCGGGGGTGTCGCAGGGGTGCTCCTTCTCGCTGCCGGCGGATTTTTCTTCATGCGATCCGGCTCGCACTCGACGCCGGGCGCACCCGTTGCGCCAGCTGTTTCGCTCGCGATCATTCCTTTTCATAATGCGTCCGGAGATCAATCGCTCGACTGGCTGGGCTCGACCGTTGCCGAAGTTCTCAGTACCGACGTGGGCGAATCCGCTAGCCTGCGCATGGTGTCGTCCGAGCGCGTGGGCCAGATGCTGCACGATCTGAAAATTTCGCCGGACACGGCCCTCGATTCACCGACTATCCAGAATCTTGCCGATCTCAGCAAGTCGGACAACGTCGTGTGGGGCCAATACGCGCGGCTCGGCGATCAGATTCGCATCGATGCGACTGTGCAGAGCATCAAGAGCGGACATGCTACGAAAGTGACGGAGTCCGGCGCCGAGAAAGACATTCAGGCGACTCTCGATCGCCTGGCCGGCGACATCCGCAAGAATCTTTCGCTTTCCGATAGCAGCGTAAAGGAATTGCAAGCGCAATCGTTCAAGCCTTCCACCACTTCCGTCCCGGCACTGCGCGATTACAACCAGGGGCTTCAGCTCGAGCGCCAGGGCAAGCTTTTGGATGCCGTCAAGCAATTCGATTCCGCCGCGCAAGAAGATCCCAATTTCGCGCTCGCTTTCTCGCAGTTGGCGCAAACTTATTCGAAGCTCGGCCAGGATAATGATGCCGAAGACGCTTCGCGGAAAGCGGTCGCGCTGAGCGATGCCCTCCCGCCACCTGAAAAATTCCTGATTCAGGCGGGTCACGATCGCATCCTCAAGGATTATCCGAAGGCCATCGAAGCTTACGAAAATCTGGCAAAAGTTTCGCCGAATAACACCGACGTGCTGCTCGAACTCGGCGGAATGTATGAAAAGGTTGGCGCGTACGATAAAGCTCTCGCTCAATTTACTCGCGTCGTCGAACTCGATCCCAAGCGCGTCAATGGCATCCTCGCCAAAGGCCGCGCGGAAATCGAGAGCGGCAACGCGCAGGCCGGCCTCGACGATTTGACTCACGCACTGACTCTCGCTAAAGAGCTCGACAATGAGGAGAACAAGGCCGACATTCTTCAAGCTATGGGCGTTGCGTTTTCTGTGCTCGGAAAGCCAGACGATGCTCTGAAAAGCGTCCAGGATTCGCTCGAAATCAAGCGCAAACTCGGCATGAAACGGGGAATCGCCGACAGCCTTGAAATGATTGGCTCAACCGAGCTTGCTCTCGGCAAACCAGATCTCGCCCTGAAGAATTACAACGACGCGCTTGCGCTCCGAAAAGAAATCGGCGACAAATCCGGAACCGGCGACGTCCTCAACGATCTGGGCCAATTCTACAGCGACCGCGGCCAATACGATCAGGCCCTGAAACTTTTTAAGGAAGCGCTGCAAGTGCAGGTGGACGTCGGCGACGAAAATCAGCAAGGCCTGGCGCTCAACAATATCGGCGACACGTACCTCTCGAAGGGTGATTACGAAAACGCTCGCATCTTTTTCTCCCAGGCATTGCAAATTCGCGAAAAGTTAAAATTCCCAACAGACATCGCTGACACGCAGCACAATCTCGGCGACACGTTCACGGGCCTGGGCCAGTACGATCAGGCCATACAGCAATATCTCAGCGCCCTCGACTTGCGACGAAAGGCTTCCGACAAACGCGGCGCGGCGATCGAATCGTCCAGCCTCGGCGTTCTCTACGGCTATCAGGGACGCCTCGGTCCCGCCGTCAGCTCCGAAGAAGAAGCGGTCAAGGCTTTTCGCGATCTCAAGGATCACAGCCTTTGGTTTCAGCAGGTCCTCGCCGTCTATGGCGGTGGCCTTGCGCAAGTCGCGCGATTTGACGATGCACAGAAAGCTCTCGACGAATCACTGAGCGTCGCCCGCGAGCTAAAAAACGACGCGAGCGTGGCCACGGCTCAAGGCTTCCTCGGCGATAATCTTTTTTATCGCGGCGATTACAAGGCTGCGGCCGGACTCTACGATCAATCGCTGCAATCGGCACAAAAAACCACCGATGCGCGTATGACTCTCCTCGCCAGGATCAATATCGCGAAGCTGACCGTAAAGGACGGGCGCTATCCCGCCGCCGCAGCTTCTCTACAGAAACTTTCCGACGATGCGAATTCCATCGGGCTGAAGTATTTGGCTGTCGAATGTTCGATCTATCGCGCCGAAGCGCTGATGAACATGAAAGATTACGCCCACGCGCAGCAAGAACTGCAAAGCGCCATAAGCCGCAGCGACAAGCTCGGCCTCAAGGTCCTTCTCGCGCAAAGCCAGTTCTTACTCGGCCGCACGCTGCAACTCTCCGGAAAATCCGCCGACGCCGCGAGCCACATCAAGCAGGCCCGCCAACTGGCTGACGACATTCAAAAGGAAGCAAAAATAGATTCCATCTCGAAACGCAGCGACCTATCTCCGATCTTCGCGCAATCCCAGTAGCGCCAGCTTCCCCGTCGCCTTCCGACAACCGCGATATTTGAGTAAAATCCAAAATCGTCCGCAGCCACACCCTGTGGCTCACTCTCGCCGTTTTTACTGCGCGACGCGCACAATGAGCTTGCCGAAATTCTTCCCCTTTAGCATTCCCAGGAAAGCTGTCGGCGCATTTTCAAGTCCGTCCACAATATCTTCACGATACTTGATCTTCCCTTCGCGCAACCATCCGCCCATATCGCGCTGGAAATCCTTCATTCGATCCATGTGGTCCGAGACGATGAATCCCCGCACCGTCAAACGCCGCGCCAGCATATATAACCAGCTAGGCCCTGCCGAAAGCGATGTATCGTTGTAATGCGCGATCAAGCCGCAAAGCGCCACTCGCCCGAAATCGTTCATCAACGGCCAGATTGCTTGCAGCACGGCTCCGCCCACATTCTCGAAATCCACTTCAATCCCTTTGGGACATGCGGCTTTCAGGCTCTTAAACAATTCCGGATCGCGATGATCCACCCAAGCGTCAAAACCAAGATCGTTCACCAAGTGTTCGCATTTCATCTTTCCACCGGCGATTCCCACGGTGTGGCATCCCTTGATTTTTGCAATCTGCCCCACTACCGATCCAACTGCCCCAGAAGCCGCCGAAACCACCACCGTCTCTCCGGCTTTTGCTTGCGCGATATCGAGCAATCCCACATACGCGGTCAATCCCGGCATTCCCAGAACTCCGAGCGCGTAGGAGAGCGGCGCCGCCTTCGCATCCAATTTCCAAAGCGTCTTGCCGGGAAGATTCGCATACTCCTGCCACCCTGCAAAGCCTGAGACAAAATCTCCTTTGGCAAAACCTGGAGCGTTCGACTCGACAACTTCGCCGACGGTACCGCCAACCATCACGGCGCCGACGATTACCGAAGCCGCGTACGACCGACCCTCATTCATGCGCCCGCGCATGTAAGGATCGAGCGAAAGAAATAAAGTTCGCACCAATACTTCTCCGTCTGCCGGCGCGGACAATTCCTTTTCGACAATTTCAAAATTGTCCGTCGTAGGCTCGCCCACCGGACGGGCCTTCAGAAGCACTTGACGATTCGCAATCATGGAATCTCCGGAAGTACTTTTGCAGTCAAGAATCCGACAAAACGCAAACGCGAAGCATCTTAGGCCGCGTCGCCATCTGAGTCAAACTGAGCGGCCTCTGCAGCAAAAGCCAGTTTCAAGACCTTTCCTTTGCGCCGCAGAGAAGTGCCTTTTTCGCTCTCCTGTCCGTCCGTGATTCGCCACACGAGCCTCCGAGCGACTAGACTTGTTTTTGCATGAAATCACGTCGCACGGGATCCTGATGGACGTCCTCAAAACACTTTTTGAAAAGCATTTTCATTCGCCCGTCGAGCGAGTTCAGCCCATACAAGGCGAGCTGGGCGCGTCGGGCCGTAAGCTCATCCGGCTGACGGGCAGCGGCAATGTCACCGCGATTGGTGTGCTTTACGATGTGCGCGAAGAAAATGTGGCGTTTGTGGAATTTTCCAAACACTTTCACGCGCTCGGGCTGCCCGTGCCGGAGATTTACGCGGAAGATTTGAATCAGGGCGCCTATATCGAAGAGGACCTCGGGGACACCACGCTCTTTGAGTTTCTATCGAAAAATCGTAAAGGCGGAGATATTTCGCCGCAGGCCGTCGAAATCTATCGCAAAGCCGTGGCCGTGCTGCCGCGCTTCCAGGTAGAGGCTGGCCGCGATTTGAATTACACAGTTTGCTATCCGCGCGCGGTGTTCGATCGCCAGTCGATCGCCTGGGATTTGAACTATTTCAAATACTATTTCCTGAGACTTGCCGGCATTCCCTTCAACGAACAGTTGCTTGAAAATGATTTTAGCCGCTTGACGAAATTCCTGCTGACCGCGGACCTCGATTATTTCCTTTATCGAGATTTCCAATCGCGCAACATCATGCTGCGCGACAGCCAGCCTTTCTTCGTGGACTATCAAGGCGGCCGTAAAGGTGCTCTGCAATACGACATCGCGTCCCTTTTGTTCGACGCCAAAGCAGACCTCCCTCCGGAACTGCGCGCGCAACTTCTCGATCTCTATTTCGAGCGCCTCGCTGATTTCACCAGGCTCGATCGCGAAGCGTTCATGCGCCATTACTATTCCTACGTCTACCTTCGCATCATGCAGGCCCTCGGCGCGTATGGCTTCCGCGGGTTTTACGAACGCAAACCACATTTTTTGCAAAGCGTTCCATACGCTCTGGAAAACGTGCGTTGGCTGCTTCAACATGTAGAGCTTCCGCTGGCATTGCCCACGCTAATGGACGCATTCGCGCGCATGGCGGCTTCGGAAAAACTGGGTCAGCTAGCGGCTCCAGAAACCTCGCACCCTGCGATTTCCAAGGCAGAAACTTTGGCCGTCAAGATCTGCAGTTTTTCCTATCGCCACGGAATTCCGAAAGACGAAACCGGTCACGGTGGCGGATTTGTTTTTGACGCTCGCAGCGTCCCGAATCCCGGGCGGGAAGAAAAATTCAAAGCTCTCACCGGAAAGGACGCGCCGGTGATCGAATATTTGAACCAGCAAGAAAGCGCGCATCAATATTTCGCCAACGTACTGGCGCTCGTAGAAGCGAGCATAAAAACCTATCAGTCGCGTGGCTTTACAAGCCTGTCGGTGGCGTTCGGCTGCACGGGGGGGGCAACACCGCTCCGTCTATTTCGCCGAACAACTGGCCAAGCGCTTAAGCGGACGCAGCGGAGTGCAGGTCGAATTGCGTCATCTCGGGCTGGAGAGCATGAAGAAATGAAGGCGATGATCCTGGCTGCCGGGCTCGGCACGCGACTGCGTCCGCTCACCGACGATCGCCCAAAAGCTCTCGTCGAAGTCGCGGGGCGCACGCTGCTGGAGATCACGCTCGAACGGTTGCGAAGCTTCGAAGTTCGCGAGGTGATCATCAATGTCCATCACTTCGCGGACAAGGTAATCGATTTCCTGAAGGCAAGAAACAACTTTGGCATGCGCATCGAGATTTCGCGCGAAGAAGTTCTTCTCGACACCGGCGGCGGCCTGAAAAAAGCGGCATATTTCTTTCTCGAGGATCCGAGCGCACTCGATGCGCCTTTCATTTTGCACAATGTAGATGTCATCAGCACGATCGATCTGCGCCGCATGGTCCAATCTCACGGCGAAAATCGCGCGCTAGCCACGCTCGCTGTTCAAGACCGCGAAACATCCCGGTACCT
>JABDFR010000085.1 GCA_013286465.1 Acidobacteriota bacterium
TCGAGACGGAACATGCGATTCGGAGCAGCGTTTCTTGGCCGGTGGCGCTGAAGCAGCAAATTGCGCAGGCTGGCGAACAGCTGCGGCGGAATCCGTCGGTGCGGACGGGGCTTGAAAAAATTCGCGGGACGGCGCCGGTATTTCGCGAATTGGGATTAGAAATTCGCCGCTCGACCTTGCACGCGCATCGCGTGGTGATGGAACAGACGAAAAAAGCTGGGGATTTTCTGGCGGCGCAGGATTGGCGAGCGATGGCGCGGACGCGTACGGGGCAGGCGGCGATGGTGCTGCTCGGCGGGGCGCTGGTGTTTGAATATGCGGCTGGGAGGAAAGGCGGCGGGAAGGAATATGCGGCGGCGCAATTTTCTGCACCGTCGATTTCAGCTTTGGCGGCGCCTGATCCGAATAAGGGTTTTGCTGGCGCTTCGGGCGGTAGCGCGACAGAACGTACAGATCTGACTCGAGGCAACGCGGGAGGGAACGCGGCTTCGGATGCGCCGGATGAAAATGCGGATTCGATTCGTGCAGTGCCGAGTGCGAAAAAAATGAAGACGCAGCCGGGGTCGAAGAATAGCCGCCCATCGCTTTCGGCTGGCTCCAAACCGTTATTGTCAGCGGCAGTTCGTCCGGCTGCGCCGGTTGATACACAGAAAATTGTTGGGCCGCAGGCGGAGTTGGAGGCGCCGGTTTTGCCGGTGGTTTCGACTGGCGTCACGCCGAAGATCATCAACGGCGCGGAGGAGCAAAAGCCCGCGCAGACTGCGTTGTTTCTTGAGGTGGGCTCGTTTAAGGATTCGAACTGGGCGCAGAACGCGGTGGAAAAATTATCGGGGCTTGGTTATCACGCGATTTCGGTGCACCAGTCGCGCTTGTGGATGCAGTCGTTTCGCGTGCAAGTGGGGCCGTTTACGGATATGAAGGAAGTGGAAACCGCGCAGAAGAGCCTCGCCGCACAAGGATTCAAGACGCATTTGGTGAAGTGACGGAGACGGATGGATTTGGACGGTAACGCGCTGCTGAATTCCCTGCCGGGTATCTGCGATTATTTTTCCGCTTGAGTTTGAGTTTCCCGCCTGCTTGGGCCAATCCATTCTTGCTAATTAATTCGGCGCGCCGGTCGCGAATTGGATTTTTGCGTGCGGTTGCGGTCGTCGGATGCCGGCAGGGACGCCGGCGCTACTTTGACGCTGCGGAAATTATGCTTACTTGCAGGACGGTGGTGCCGATGCGGAAAGTGGAGAGATGCTCGAGGCGGCCGGCCATTACTCGTGTTTCGCCGATGAATGTTCCGTTCATGGAGCGGAGATCGTGCAACAGGATTGTGTCTTCGCGGACTTCGATGGAGCAGTGCAGGCGGGAAACTTCTGCGTCGTCGATTTCTATGTCGGCGCCGCCGCCGGCACGGCCGATGGTTTCTAGCGGGCGCGAGAGGTCGGCTTCCAATCCTGTGGAGGGGCCGCTGATTACGGAAATGCGGATGGTTTGATTTTGGGGCAGGGTTAGGCTGGTGGTTTCCGGGGTGGCGGGCTTATTGAGGCGCTTGGCTCGGGCACGGACGCTATCGACGGGCTTGGCGGTGCTGATTACGATTGTCGGGGGATCTTGATCGGGGGCTGGGAGCGCGTCGCTGAGGGCGAGACTCTCACCGCACATCCAGCATTTTACTTTCGCCGGGGTTTGACCCGCGAGCTGGGTATCGTCAACGTACAGCCGGGCGCTGCACTTTGGGCATGAGAGTTGCATGTGCACTCAAATCCGGTGGCTCATCGAGAATGAAGGGCGCCATCTCTCGATTCTAGAACTAATGAGCGAGGAGATTGCGGCGCCCTTACGCTGCGTTTTCCAGGTAGCTACTACCTGCCTGCGAAGGAACGCGACGGACTAGTGATGATCGTGCTCGTCCCAGTCGCGATCGGTGTGCCAGCGATGGCCGTCTTCATCCCACCATTTGTGTTCCTTGTTCCAGCAACGTTCGCGCTCGGCGTTTAGTTCGGCGCGCCAGTGATCGGCTTCTTTGCTCGCGACGCCCTTGTGTTCGATGGCTTCGTGGAGCTTGTGATCGTAGCTGGCGGTTTTTGCCTGGCAGTCGTCGGCGCGGGTGATGGATGCGCCTGGACCTGCCAGGAAGCCGGCTAACGCCGCCGAGACTACTGCTACTTTTGCGAAGAAGAACTGCTTGCTATGAGTTGGCATTCGCGATTCCTCCTGTGTGTGAGTGAACGCTGAGTTCTTATTGATGGACGCAGGCGTGGCCGCTCACTCATGTACACAATGATGAGGGAGGGGGGTGAATGGTTTGGTGGAAAGGAGAGAAGTTTCCTGTATAGCTCCTTGCGATTTGCTGGCGTGGGGTGAGCGGCAAAAGCGACGGAGATTTCAAATTTCAGATTTGAGATTTCAGATCGCCGAAATGACGGTGTGCGTGTTTGCGCGGCTGAGGGGGTGAGAAAAACTTCGAGTGGGTTACACGGAGATATATGGGCCAAATTTTCTCGGGCGCTACTCGGGCGGGCGCAGCGAGCGGCGCCCCTACGGGAGAAGGCTGCGGCGGAAAGCCGATGCCGAAAAGATTGCGGCGAGAATTCAAAACCGAACTCGCGACGGCGAACACCCAATGCCACAGCGGGCGGGTGGTGAACCCCCACCCCTAAGCGGCTGAGCGTGTCTAATCGGTTATAACTGCGGGCTAGAACTGAGTGATTGGGATTCGTGCGGGGATTTCGGGGGTTTTGCTTTGTTTCTAGGCGCTATGAATAATTTCGATAAATCGCGGCGGGGCATTGGGGTGACTGCGTAGTGAAACTTCTTGACAATGTGCGGGGGGACGCACTATAAGCCTGTCCAAATGGAATAACCGGTTAGACGATTCTGACATTCTGGTTTAATAAAACGCTGCGGATGGCAGGAAGCGGAAACTGGTGGGGTGATGGCGATCGGACTCGTAGGAGACGCTGAAAATCCGGGAGGGGTGGGAATGCGAATCACACAATTTGGGAAGTATGTCGGCGTATTGGTGTTGGCACTGGCGCTGTTTACCTGCGGGCAATTGCTGGCGGGAGTGACGGCCAGTATTTCCGGGACGGTGACGGACTCTAGCGGTGCGGTGATTACCGGGGCTACGGTGACCGCGACGAGCGTGGAAACGGGATTGGTCACGACGCTGACCACGAATGCGCAGGGATTTTATTCGTTCCAGTCGCTGCAGCTTGGGAAATATACGATCGGCGTGCAGATGGCGGGATTCAAATCGTATACGCAGACAGGATTGGTGCTGGATGTGAACTCGGCGCTGACTGTGGACGTGAAGCTGCAAGTTGGGGCTACGTCGGAGAAGGTGGAGGTGTCGGCGGCGGCGCTGCATGTGGATACGGAAGCGACGCAGATGGGCGAGGTGATCACCGGGAAGGAAATGACCGACGTACCTTTGGAGACGCGCAGCTACACCGACCTGCTGGCTTTGCAGCCTGGCGTTACTGCAACGGCTTCCGGGATGACTGGAGCCTTCGCGGGATCGTTTCAGTCTGCAGGATTTCCTGCACCGCTGGTTTCGGGCAGCTTGAATGCCGGCGCGCAGTCTGTGAATGGCATGCGCGAGGCCGCCAATGGTTTTATTTTGAATGGAATCTTAGTACAGGAAAGCGGATTCTCGGGGTCAGGATTGATTCCCAATCTCGATTCGCTCGCGGAGTTCCGCATTCTTACCAACAACTTCGATGCGGAATACGGAAACTACGCCGGCGGACAGATCAACGTTGTAACGAAATCCGGAACCAACCAGTACCACGGCAACGTATTTGAGTTTTTGCGAAACACGGATTTAGACGCTGCGAATTTTTACGCTGCCGGCTCGCGTGGGGTTTATCACCAGAATCAATTTGGCGGGACTTTCGGCGGCCCGATCGTTCGCGACAAGATCTTTTTCTTCGCAGACTACCAAGGCAACCGGTTTACGCAAGGGGTGACGGAAATCATTAACGGAGCGCCCAGTGCGGCGACCGAAGCAGGGGATTTTACGGCTCTGGCGGGACAGTTCGTCGACCCCAAGGGCAATCCGACCACTGTGAATGGCGCGGCATGGGCGGCGCAGTTGACTTCTCAACTCGGTCAGAGTGTGGTGGCGGGCGAGCCTTACTACACGGCCGGGTGTACGAGCGCGAGCGCTTGTGTTTTCCCGAACGCGCAATTGCCGACAACCAGCTTCAATCCAATCTCGCAAAAGCTGCTGCAATATATTGTGCCGGCACCCGACGCGACGATTAGTTCGAGCCTGGGAACCGGCACATACACGAACAGCTCGGAAGCGACGAGTTTGACGGATAACAAATTCAGCGGACGCGTTGACGGGAACTCCAGGTTCGGGCTGCTCACGGCCTACTATTATTTTGATAAATACAACCGCATCGATCCGTATTGGCTGGGAAACGAGCCGCTTTACCCCGGATTCACGGTAAAGAGCTTCGGCCATACGGACAACATCACTCTAGGCGACACCAAGACGTTCAGCTCGTCGGCTGTGAACGAATTTCGTCTCGGTTATTTCCGGCTCTATACCAGATTCAACCAGCCGCAAGGCGGAACGAACGTGAAACTTTCGGATCTCGGATTTGCCTCTGGCGCCAGCGGCATGCCGGGAATCTTTCCGGTGGCGCCGCAATTTGAGGGAGTTCCGGAAATCGATTTCAACAACTTCGTGATCGGGGTGCCGAGCCGTCCGAATGGACTTACGGAAAACATCTACCAGGTGGTGGACAACTACAGCAAAATCATTGGGACGCATAGCATCAAGTTCGGCGGCCAATTCCATTACAACCAATTGGAAGAGGATTTGATCGATAACGTTTCGAACGGCAACTTTTTCTTTGGGACAAACATCAACGGGGGAAACAGCGAAACCGGGGTCGATTTCGTGGATTTCCTGTTGGGAGCGCCAAGCTCGTATGTCCAGGGGCAGTCGTATCCTTCTTACGGGATCAACTACTACTTGGGCTTGTTCGCGCAAGATAGCTGGCGGGTGAAATCGCGTCTGACTTTCAACTACGGAGTGCGGTATGACGTCAACGCGCCCTGGAAACAAAAGTACAACCAATTTCAAACTTTGATTCCTGGCGAGCAGTCCTTAGTTTTCCCAGGCTCGCCACTCGGTTGGCTATTCCCCACCGACCCGCACGTTCCCAGGACGCTGGCGCCTACGAAGTGGAACAATTTCTCGCCGAGACTAGGACTGGCGTATTCGTTTGGCGATCATGATGGCGTGCTCGGCAAAATTCTTGGCCCGAGCGGAAGCACCAGCATCCGCGTGGGCTATGGGATTTTCTATACGGGTTTTGAGGGAGCCACCGACTTCAATGAAATCGGCGACGCTCCGTTTGGAAACTATACCGGGCAGTTTGGTTCTGACTTCGCGTCTCCGTTCATTACTCGATCCAGTGGCCAAGTTAATTCCCAACTTTTCCCTGCGCCGCAACCGCCGCCGCACCCGACGGCTTCGCATCCAGCTTCCGGGTCGCCTTATGACACTGTGGCCGAGTTCTTTAATGCTTTCGGCACGATCGGAAGTTCGCCGGCGTTCTATTACAAAAACCGGCTGCCATATGCCGAGGAATATGAGCTTTCGATCGAGCACCAGGTCACGCGAAATGATTTGGTGACTTTGAGCTATGTCGGAACGCAGGGGCACCGGCTACTTTCTTCTGAATCTGCGAACCCCGGCAGCCCGCAGCTTTGCCTGCAACTGATAGCCGAGGGCGCGATCGCTCAAGGCAGCAGCCCGGCGGCTTCCTGCGGTCCTGGTGGAGAAAACAATATCTATCAGCTGCCGAGTGGAGCGCTGCAAATAGGAACGCGGCTCACGTTCCCTGGAGTGATTCTCCCGGGCGGAACGCCTGCCGTGACGATCGGCAACGATTCTTATTTCATCACTGCCGGCGCGTCATCGTATAACTCGCTGCAGCTCAATTACCGCCATACCAGCGGGCGCTTGCAAACACTGCTTGGCTACACCTATAGCAAGTCGCTGGATGACTCGTCCGGGTACGGCGAGCAGTTCAATCCCATCAATCCGCGGTTGAGTCGCGGACTTTCGGCGTTTGACTCGACAAATAATTTTGTCATTAGCTATTCGTACTTGCTGCCCTTCGATTTGCTGGGAGGGCCGAAGCGGCTTACGAATGGATGGTCCATTAGCGGAATAACGCGGTTCTCGACTGGCCTGCCGGTCACGCTGGTAGAAGGGGATGATCAATCGCTGTTGGGGACTTCGTTTGGCGGACCGATTCCGCTGAGCGTCGATACTCCAGACATCGCGGGACCGCTCGAGAAGACCGATCCGCGGAAGACGTCGACGGGCCACCAATTCTTTAGTCCGGCGGCTTTCACGAATTCGCCTTTGGGCCAGGAGGGCGATTCCGCGCGGCGGTGGTTCCACGGGCCGGGGCTCAACAACTGGGACATGGCGCTGCTGAAGGACACCGCGATTACGGAACGCATGGGCCTGCAATTCCGGGCGGAGTTCTTTAACATTTTCAATCATGCGCAATTTTTGACGCCTAGCGGAGTCACCAGCTTCTCGGATGGTTTGGCGACTTCGGGTGCTTTCGGTCAGGTGCCGGGGGCGCGCGATCCGCGTATCGGACAGGTTTCGCTGAAATTGAAATTCTAGCGGGAACTTGGCGGAAGGTTGGAGCGTCGAAGAGAGTGATTGTGGCGGGGACGGGGCTCTTGCGCGCCGTCCCTGCTTTTCGATTATTTTTGAAGAGATTGGTTGACGCGATTTCTGTGTAGTGCTGCGATGGGTACACATCTATGCCGGCCCCAGGGGTTCTTGCTGCGACGTTAGTCAGACCCGGAGAGTATGAGATACGCGAATATCCTTTGCCGGAGCCTGGGCCGGGGTGCGTGTTGGTGCGTATGGAGATGTCTGGGATTTGCGGGACGGATAAGCATACGTTTCAGGGCTTTACTACGCAGTATGGCGGGCGGAAATTGGAATTTCCGATTATTCAGGGACATGAAAATGTGGGGACGGTGGCGGCGATTGGAGGCGACGGGCGGTTTGCGGATTTTGAGGGAGAGGCGCTTTTCGTTGGGGATCGCGTGGTGGTTGGGGCGAATGTGGCTTGTGGACGCTGCTACTACTGCACGCATGATTTTCCTTATTATTGCTGCGAGAAGACAACCGATTATGGGAACAACTTGAGTGCGGCTCATCCGCCTTTTCTTTTTGGCGGATGGTCGCAATATATTTATGTTGTGCCGGGGAGTTTTTTGGTGAAGGTGCCGGACGAGCTGCCGTCGGAGATTGCGGTTTTGACGGAAATTTTCGCGGTTACTGTGGGGCTCGATCGGGCGAAGGCGATGTCGGCTTTTCCGAGTGAGTCGTTTCGATTTGATGATGCGGTGGTGGTGCTGGGCGTGGGGCCTTTGGGGATGTGTTTTTTGATGAAGGCGCGGATGTTGGGGGCGGGGACG
This sequence comes from Acidobacteriota bacterium, assembly GCA_013286465.1. GTDB lineage: Bacteria > Acidobacteriota > Terriglobia > Acidiferrales > UBA7541 > Palsa-147. The sequence goes on from JABDFR010000085.1 coordinate 7,468, forward strand.
ATTATTGCTGTGGATAAGTCGGAGTATCGCTTGAATTTTGCGAAGCGGCTCGGAGCTGACTTTGCTCTGAATGCTGGGACTACTTCTGCCGGCGAGCGGTTGCAGATGATTAAGGATTTGACTCATGGGCGGGGCGCGGATCTGGTGATTGAGTGTGCCGGCGTGCCTGAGGCGGTACCGGAGGGGCTTGAGTTGCTGCGGATTGGCGGATTGTTGGTGGAGGCTGGGAATTTTTCGGATTTGGGGGAAGTTTCGTTTAGTCCGCACCGGTTGATTTGCGCTAAGAATGCGCGAATTTTGGGAGTGGGTGGTGAGGAGCCGGCGGCTTATGGGCCGGGAATGCGGCAGATGGCGCGCTATATGAAACAGTATCCGTTGCGGGAATTTGTTTCGCACCGCTATGGATTGCGCGACGTGGATGCGGCTATGCGGAAATCGATGGAAGCGGATTCTATGAAAGTGGTGCTGGAACCCTGGCAATAGCGGCGGCCGGTATTGCCGGGCAAAACTTTCTTGGGGAGAAAATTCAGAATGAGTGCAAACGGGGATCGATTTTTATTTGCTTCTGCGCCTGATAGTTGGGGAGTGCTGGATTATCCGGGGCCATCTTGGGAGCAATCTTACGAAACTATGCTGGATGAAATGGTGGAGGCCGGTTATCAGGGATCGGAATTGGGGCCTTATGGATTTTTCCCTACCGATCCGAAGATTCTTGCGCCGCAGTTGGAGAAACGGCGATTGAAATTGTTGGCTTCGTTTGTTCCGGTGAAGATGACTGATCCCGCAGCGGAGAAGGCGGTGATCGAGCGGATTCGGAAGGTGGGAAATCTTTTGGCTACTTTGAAGGCGCCTTTTTTGGTGATTGCCGACGATCAATCCCCTGAGCGGAATGCTTTTTCTGGGCGGACTTATGACAAGGATTGCCCCACTTTGAATGCGGCGCAGTGGAAGCACGTTGGGAATATTGTGGCTGAGGCGGAGAAGGTGGCGAATGAGTTTGGGTTGGATTTGGTTTTTCATCCGCATGTGGCTACCTATGTGGAGACGCCTGAGGAATGCGAGAAGTTTTATGACGCTACTTCGCATACCAATGTGGGGTTGTGTCTGGATACGGGGCATTGCGTTTATGGGCATGGAGATTCGGTGACGGAGGCGGAAAAATATAAATCGAAATTGCGGTACGTGCATATTAAGGATTGCGATGCGGCGGTTTTGAATGAGGCGCGGCGGAATAAATGGAACTTTGAAGAGGCGATCGCGCATAAAGTTTTTACCG
>JABDFR010000086.1 GCA_013286465.1 Acidobacteriota bacterium
ATGGCTTTGTCGATGGTGTCGCGCTGGGCGTTGCCGGCATTTACTTCGCTTAGATTGCGGACGTAAATGCGGGCGAGCAGGCGATGCGGGCCGGGATTATCGGGATCGGCTTTGATGGCGTGCTCGGCTTCCGCGATTGCCTCGGGATTGCGCTGGGATTTGGCGTAGGTTTCTGCCAGGCGCTCGATAATTACTGACGAGCTGGGATCGAGGGCCAGGGCTTTTTTGTAGTAGTCGACGGCTTGGTTGGCGGCGTCGTTGCGGCCGGTGATTTCGTATTCATCTTCGGCGGCGTGGCCCATGGCGAAAAAGTAGTAGGCGTCAGCCGTGTGGTTGGTGTCTTGCGGGGCTTGCGTCGCTGCGCTGGCGGGATTATTGGGGCTTGCGGGAGGCTGTGTTTGCGCGGGGGAATTGCTGGCTAGTAGGGCCAGTGCGGCGAGGGTGATGCTGATACGGAGTGTGTTCATATGGGTGCCGGAAACCTTCATTATCGTTTACCCTCGGGCAGGCGTCAAAGTTTTCCACGGTGGTCGTTCGATTCAGTCACTCGCTTGGCGCGGGATTTCGCTAGTTGATTTTTATCGAGGTCCTTTGGGCCTCAATTGAAAGATGCGGGCGGGTTGGGTTTAGGTGCCCGATTATTGGCGAATTAATTTGAGTTGCCGAAAATGTGTCCTTAGCTTGGACGCATGGGGCGGAGAAATCGTTCGAGAAATTTTGGAGGATGTGTTTCACGTTGGAACTTGCTGAGTTGCGGGCTGTTACGTAGCGTTGGCGTCTCGCCGGCTCTTACGAGCGCGAAAGTTCGAGAGGATTGTGGTCTCGGCCGTGTCTGGCTTAAATAAATTGCTATGGGCGGAGGTTTTTAGTCCGGCCGTGAGGATTGCCCGTGGAGGAAACGTGCTCGTAAGAGCCGGCGGGACGCCAGCGCTACGGGGAAGGCCGGCGTTTGGCGGGTGTGGTTAATGTCTGAAATGGCGGATGTTGGTGAAGACCATGGCCATGCCTTGTTTGTTTGCTGCGGCGATAACTTCGTTGTCGCGGACGGAGCCGCCTGGTTGGATTACGGCGGTGGCGCCGGCTTTGCCGGCTTCTTCTACGCCGTCGGGGAAGGGGAAGAAGGCGTCGCTGGCTACTACTGTGCCTTTTAGTGGGGATTGGGCTTTCATTACGGCGATTTTTACCGAATCTACGCGGCTCATTTGGCCTGCGCCGATTCCGATCGTTTCGCTCTCGCGGGCGAAGACTATGGCGTTGGATTTTACGTGTTTGCAGACTTTCCAGGCGAAGAGTAGGGCGCGCGTTTCTTCGGGCGTGGGCTCGCGCTCCGCTACGCTTTTTAGTTCGTTGGGGTTTAGTTCATGTTGATCGGCGTCTTGTATTAGAACGCCGCCGGAAATTCGTTTCATTTCCAAATCGCGCGTGTCATCTTCTCTGCTGATTTCAAGGACGCGGGCATTTTTCTTGGCTGCTAATTTTTCTAGTGCGGCTGGTTCGTAGCCTGGGGCTACGATCCCAAAAATGGCGCAGCCCTGAATTATTACGGCTATATGCTGGCCGACCGCGGCGTCCGTCTCGAAGAAGCCACCGCGCTGATCAGCAAAGCCCTCGAGCAAGAACCCGGCAACGGCGCCTATCTCGACAGCCTCGGCTGGGCCTACTACAAGCAAAACAAACTGGCCGAAGCCGAAGAATTCCTGAAAAAAGCCGTAGACCGCAACGGCGACGATCCCACAATTCTCGGACATCTAGGCGACGTCTATGCGAAGATGGGCCGGATGCAGCGGGCCGAAGCGCTCTGGGAAAAAGCCCTGGCCGAATGGCAGAAGGCTCTACCGGCCGATTACGAAGCCGACAAAGTCAGCGAGCTGGACCAGCGGCTAAAAGATCTGAAAAAGCGCGTAGCGCAAAAACCCGCACCGGAAAATTCGTCGCAACCGCAATAGCAATACGCAATAGCAACAATCGACCCGCATGAAAAATTCAGTGCGCCTACCGGCGTTCGCAAAAGTGAATCTGCGCCTGCACGTCCTCGGGCGAAGGCCGGACGGCTATCACGAACTGCGCACGATCTTTCAATCCATCACTCTGCATGACGTTCTTGAGCTGTCGAAGTTGCGCGGCCGCGCGATCGAACTCGAAATCGACGATCCCGCTCTTCCCAACGGCCGCGAAAATCTGGTATATCGCGCCATCGAAGCCATGCGCCGCGAACTGAATTACCGCGGCGGAATTCACGCGCGCCTCTCGAAGCAAATTCCAGTAGCTCGCGGTCTAGGCGGCGGCTCGAGCGATGCCGCCGCAGCAATCATCGGAATGTTGCGGCTAACGGGCAAAAAGATGCCCCTAGCCCGCGCAGTAGAAATCGGTTCGCAGTTGGGCGCCGATGTCCCGTTTTTTCTCTTCGGCGGCCGCGCCCTCGGCGTAAACCGCGGCGACGAACTCTACCCGCTACCCGACGGACCAAAGTATTCGGTAATCGTAGTGTCGCCAAACGCCATAGCTGTAAGCACCCGCGACGCCTTCCAATGGATTTCTTCCGAATTGACAAAGCGCAAATCCCCCACTAAAATCTCTAGTTTCTGCGCTCTATGTTGGAGCCGGCAGGAAGTCCCCCTGGCAAATGATTTCGAGGGGCCAGTCTTCCGCCGCCACCCGCGCTTGGCAGCCATCAAGCGCGAGTTGCTACGACAAGGAGCAACAGAGGCCGCGCTGGCCGGTAGCGGATCGGCGGTGTTCGGATTATTCCGGAGCCCAGCGCAGGCGCGTCGATCCGCATTTGGTTTCCCGGAAGACCAAGCATTCGTAATCGAAACAATAAATCGGGAAGATTACGCCCGAATCATGAAGCCGAGCTTTTCGTAATGACGCCGGTTTTCGTAGCGCTGGCGTCCCGCCGGCTCTTACGACCCGAAGCGTAAGCCAGGGCCGTAATCGCAGGCGGCGCAACCATTCAATCGGTGAGGCCGTAGCTTTCGTAGCGGTGCGGCTTCAGCCCAGCATCCGGCGAGCGCAGCTGTAGGCCAGGCCCGTAATCGTCGTCGGCGCAACCACTAAGTTAGCAAGCTTGTGTAGTCCGGCCGTGACTGTAGCCCGTGGTGAGACCGGTAGTCGTAAGCAGCCGGCGGGACGCCAGCGCTACAAAATCAAAAGCCACAAAGGTAAATTGACTTGGTCGACGAGAAATTCAAAATCTTCTGCGGCAGCGCCAACCCGCCTCTAGCCCAGGCGATCTGCAGCTACCTAGGCGTAACCCTAGGCAAGACGGAGCACGGCCGCTTCAGCGACGGCGAAACCCGCTTCCAAATCCTAGAAAATGTAAGAGGCGCAGACGTCTTCGTAGTCCAACCCTGCTCGCAACCAGTAGATTTTCACCTGATGCAATTGCTACTAATGATCGACGCGTTCAAACGAGCCTCAGCCTGGCGCATCACAGCAGTAATCCCGTATTACGCCTACGCCAGACAAGACCGAAAAGATAAACCGCGCGTAGCAATCTCAGCCAAGCTAGTGGCGGATTTACTAGAAACCGCAGGCGCCAGCCGAGCCCTAACCCTAGATTTACACGCCCCGCAAATCCAAGGCTACTTCAACGTCCCGGTTGATCACCTATTCGCAGCTCCAGTCCTAGTCGAATATTTCAAGAAAAAGGACTACGGTCCTCTAACAGTAGTCTCCCCAGACGCAGGCGGAGTAGAACGCGCCCGCTATTTCGCAAAGAAAATGGACGCTCCTCTAGCCATCGTAGATAAACGTCGCATCGACATCAACGTAAGCGAAGTAATGCACCTAATCGGCGACGTAGCAGGCCGCCCAGCCCTGATCATCGACGACATCATAGACACCGCCGGCACTCTGGTAAAAACCGCCGAAGCCCTAATCGAAAATGGCGCCACAAAAGTAATCGCCGGATGCACCCACGCAATCCTCTCCGGCCCAGCAGTAGAGCGCCTAACAAAATCGGTAATCGAGGAAGTAGTGGTAACAGATTCGGTGCCACTAACGCCCGAAGCCAAAAAGCTCTCGAAAATCACGGTGCTAAGCGTGGCGGAATTGCTAGCCCGAGGCATCCGCAACATTCACGAAGAAACTTCGATCAGCGAGCTATTCATCTAGCCGCCCGATCCAGCAAACAAGGAAGGACGTATGCAGAAACTAGTCTTGGAAGGCACCGACAGAAAAACGCGTGGCACAGGCCCAGCCCGCCGCATCCGGCTAACCGGCATGGTCCCCGCCGTGCTCTACGGCGGCAAAGGCGAATCCGTCTCGCTAGCCGTAAACGCGAAACAGGTAGCCAAGATCCTACGCTCCGAATCCGGCCACAACTCCATCTTCACCATGCAGCTAACGGGCGGCAAAGAAGAACAAGCCATGGTGAAGGACTGGCAGGTAGATCCAGTAACCGGCGCCCTACTCCACGTAGATCTCTTCCGCGTAGCCATGGACGTACGCATGCGCGTAAAAATCCCAGTCCATCCAGTAGGCGAGCCGCAAGGCGTAAAAATGCAAGGCGGCGTCTTCGAAATCGTAACCCGCGAAATCGAAATCGAGTGCCTACCCACAGACATCCCCGAAGAATTCAAGGTAGACGTAACCGAGCTGCTAATCGGCAAACAAATCCGCGCCTCGGACGTAGCCCTAGATCCAAATAAACTAAAGTTACTAACGGATCCACAGCGAGTACTGTTCCACGTAGTAACGCTAAAGGCCGAAGTCGAGCCCACAGCAGAAGCGGCAGCAACAACAGAAGCGGCCCCAGCCGAGCCCGAAGTAATCAAGAAGGGCAAGAAGGAACTCGAAGAAGGCGAAGAAGGCGCAGCCGAACCCAAGGCCGAAAAGGCCGAGAAGCCCGAGAAGAAGGGCGGCAAGGAGAAATAGGTTCACACGCGCGTTCCTGCGCCCGGATCGATGCTTTTATGAAACTGATCGTTGGTCTCGGCAACCCGGGCTCGGAATACGAACAGACGCCGCACAACCTAGGCTTCCTAGCCATAGACGCACTAGCCGGACGCAACAACATCCGGACAACCAGGCCAGAAGCAAAGTCGTATATCGGTCGCGGAAAGATCGCCGGCCAAGAAGTAGTGCTAGCAAAGCCGCAAACGATGATGAACCTGAGCGGCAACGCACTAAAAGCAATGTTCGAGCGCTACGAAAGCAAGCCCGAGGACGTGATAGTGCTGAGCGACGAAGTAGCACTGCCCTGGGGCATGATCAGAATCAACGAACGAGGCAGCGCCGGCGGCCACAACGGCCTGAAGTCGATCGTGCAAGTAGCAGGCATGGATTTCATCCGCGTGCGGATGGGCGTAAAGCCAGAACATCCCATCGCAGATTTAGCAGATTACGTACTCTGCCCCATGAACAAGGAGCATCGCCAAGTAGCACAAGAAATGGCCACACAAGCAGCAGAAGCAGTAGAAATAATCCTAAGCGAAGGCCCGAACAAAGCGATGACAAAGTTCAATCGCAAAGTAGAGCCCGAGCCAGGCGCCGACATCGACGCCTAAGCGCAAACGATTTTCAACGCACTAAATGAGAAGTCAAGAAACCGAGGAAATATGGAAGACAGACTCTACGAAGTAATCTTCATCAGCCGTCCGGACACCCCGGAAGCCGAAATCGATAAAATCATCGCCACGCTGCAACACGCCGCCGAAGAAAAATCGGCCAAGCTGGAAAAGGTAGAAAAGTGGGGCCGCAAGCGCATGGCCTACAAAGTCCACAAGCTGCGCGAAGGCTATTACGTAGCCATCTCCCTGCGCACCAGTCACGGCGAGCTTATCAAGGAACTAGAGCGCCGCCTAAAAGTCTCCGATCCGGTAATCAAATATCTAACCATCCGCATCGACGAAGACCTAAAGCGCCAGCAAAAGCTAGCCAAGCATCGCGAACGCCGCGCCGCCAGACGCCCGCGCAAGCCAGCCCCAGCGCCGTCGTCCGCAGCCCCGTCCGCTCCGCCAGCGCCGCCGGCTCCAGCTCCAGCCGCGCCAGCCGGCAACGAGCCAGCGCCAGCAGCCAGCTAGCTGTTTTGATTTGTTAACGCACGGCTCCGGCCGTGCGCGACGAATTTGTAAGTGGAATTGAATGGTCAGGGCACGACTTTAGTCGTGCCGAAAATGCGGCAAGTTCATCCCGGCTTTAGCCGCTGAGGTTTTCTTTTCACCGCCCGCAAAAATGGGCGCGCTGGAAATCGAATGGAGACGTAACAAATGACCGACGCAAACGATACAAAACAAAATCCCCCGGCACCGCCCGAAGCGGAAAAGCCGAAGGCAGCTCCGGCAGCACCCGATGCCGCAGCCCCAGCATCAACAACCCCACCGGCAGCTCCAACAACTTCCGCGCCGGCAGCCCCCGCAGCTCCCGCCTACGGCAGCGCCGCAGGCCCCAGCGGAGGCGGCGGCCGCTCGTTCGGCGGCGGAGGCGGCGCCGGCGGTCCCGGCGGCCCCCACAAGCGCGGCAAGCGCAACTACGTCCGCAAGAAGAAAGTCTGCCGCTTCTGCGTAGACCGCGTCGATTACATCGACTACAAAAAAGCCGACATCCTGGCCCCATTCATCCAGGAGCGCGGAAAAATTCTACCGCGCCGCATGACCGGCACCTGCGCCCGTCATCAACGCTGGCTGACCGTAGCCATCAAGCGCGCCCAAAATATCGCGTTGCTCCCGTTCGCCGCTGAATTGTAGCGGCCCCGGGTGCCCCATCCGCCGAATTCGCGGATGGGAGCCGCGTTCGCGCGGCGAGCAGATTTTTTCGTAACGAAAGCGAAGCAAGTTAAACTGAGGAAGAAACCATGCAAATCATTCTGCAAGCAGACGTAGAAAAACTAGGCAACCGCGGCGAAGTCGTCGAAGTAGCCGCTGGCTACGCCCGCAACTATCTCCTGCCGAAGAAGCTAGCCATGGAAGCCACGCCCGGCAATCTAAAGCGCCTGGAGCGCATGCGCGCCACCTTCGCCAAAGCCGAAGCCGACGATCGCGCCTCCGCCCAAACCCTAGCCGAACTCCTGGCCAACGTAACCCTAACCCAAACCCGCAAAGCCGGCGAAAACGATCAACTCTTCGGCTCGGTCACCACCAACGACATCTCCGAAGCCCTGGCCGCCCAAGGCTACACAATCGACAAGCGCAAAATCCAACTCACCGACGCCATCAAAGTAATCGGCGAATACCAAGTCCCCATCAAGCTCCACCGCGACATAGTAGCCAACGTAAAGCTACAAGTTACGCGCGAATCGTAGGGGCCGGGGTTCACGACCGGCCCGCTCTGGCACTGGGTTTTGCCTCTGGGTTTTGGGTGCCCCATCCTTCCGGTGTTTGGAAGGGTGGGGCTTTTCGGCTCCGCCGTTGCCTTCGCTTTCGTTTTGACTTACTTCACATTCGAAACGTGGCTCGCCACGCACTGCCACTTCCCGCTCGGCATCTTCACCCAAGTATCCGTCCAACGATTCTTAATGTCCCGCGTCCCGGACTTATCCGTCTCCTTGCCTCTGCTCCCGCCGGTGGCGATCGCCGCATTGCCATAAACCTGCACCTTAAAATCCACATACTTGAAATCGATATATTTCGTACCCTTGGCGTCCGCAATCGTCTCCGCCTTAGTCTCCACTTTCCCCTCTTCCGACGTCCCAATAAAGCTATCCGCCAGCAAAGTCTCGAGCGGCGCCGGATCGTTCGTCTGCTGCGATTTCATCCATTCATTCTCCAGCGCCGTAACCGCCTTCTCGGTAGCATCGCCCTTCTGCGCCTGCAAAATCCCCGCGCTAAAAAACAAAGCCACGCCCAGCAACGCCAAACTCAAAGTTCGCCTCATGAAGTTCCTCCGCAATTGAATGTGAATTGGTAGTGAAATGGAAGTAGCCCAGCGCCGCGTTTGTATACCCATCGCGAAGCGAAGTCAATTCGCGTCCCTCCGTCGCCGTGGGTTTTCGTCTCGCTCCTGGTTTTGGGTGCCCCATCCTTCCCGGTCTATGGGAAGGGTGGGGTTTTTCGGCCCCGCCGTTGACTCTGTTTGCGCCGTCGTAGGGGCGCTCGCTTGCTGCGCCCGCGACGCCTGAGGTTGGCGTCCCCGCGCGCGAATTCTGCGCGGTCTTTGCACTTCGCCCTCGCCGTTACATCGACAACCATACGCTATCGGCGTACCCTATCATTCGTACGCCAAAAGCGTACACTCACCAAGGAGCCCGCGATGACCCCAACAAAACCCAAACTATTCGACGAACTAATCGAAGGCGTCCGCGCCATGAAGCGTCACCGCCAGGGCCGCCTAACCCTGCGCACCTACAAAATCGAGCCCGCCCCTCTACCCAAAGTGGACTCCAAGCTCATTCGCGACACGCGCCGCCGCCTCCGTTGCTCCCGCGCCGTCTTCGCCCGCAAGCTCCGCATCAACGAACGCACCCTCGAAAAATGGGAGCAAGGCCGCGCCAAACCCAATCCCCAAGCCGCCGCCCTCGTCCTGCTCGTCCGCAAATTCCCCGACACCCTCGATCGCCTCGATCGCGTAGCCCAACGCTAGTTTCGGAGCAACAGGCAGGCCACGCCCCGTC
>JABDFR010000087.1 GCA_013286465.1 Acidobacteriota bacterium
CAGGCCGCGGCTTCACCGCCCACATCGCCACCGAATTCGACGTCCCGCTCCCCGACTCCGCCTGCGTTTATTGCGGCAACTGCATCGGCGTCTGCCCCACCGGCGCGCTAATGTTCAAAAGCGAATTCGACATGCGCCAAGCCGGCACCTGGGACGAAAGGCGTCAAACTCAAACGGACACCATCTGCCCGTACTGCGGCGTGGGCTGCGATCTCACGGTCCACCAACAGGATGGCCAAATCGTTCGAGTCACGTCGCCGCTTGATCACAGCGTCACGCACGGCAATCTCTGCATCAAGGGACGTTTCGGCTGGCAATATGTGCAGATTCGCGGGAAGGATCTGGATGCCGTAGCCTCTCCCGTCCGATCCGCTCAAGAAAAGAAGTAATCCGCGACAGACTACAAATAAGCTCCACTCATCGGAAGCCCGACATAATTTTCAGCAAAAGTCTGCGAAGCCGCGCGCGAGCTCGTCAGATATTCGAGTTCCGCAACCTGCCGGTGATCTTCAAATCCGTCATTTCCCGGGAATTGGTGCAACATCGCTGTCATCCACATCGAGAATCGCTGGATGAGCCAGACGCGCCGCAAGCAAGTGTCCGAGTAGCGATCCAACAACTCCACCGAACCAGAGCGATAAAATTCCACGATAGCCGCCGCCAAAACGCGAACATCCGCCACGGCCAGATTTAGTCCCTTGGCTCCGGTCGGCGGCACAATGTGCGCCGCATCGCCAGCCAGAAACAACCTGCCGGCTTGCATGGGCTCGACCACAAAACTCCGCATCCCGGTAACGCCCTTCTGCAAAATCGGCGCCTCTGTCAATCGCCATCCGTCGTCCGTGGCGAGCCGCCGCTGCAATTCCGCCCAGATCCGCTCATCCGGCCATTCGGCCAAGTCTTCGTCCGGGGAGCACTGCAAATACAAACGTGTAATTTCCGAAGTACGCATACTCTGCAGCGCAAACCCGCGCTCGTGCCGGCAATAAATCAATTCATCAGAAGAGGGCGGCGCGGCCGCCAAAATTCCCAGCCAGCCAAATGGAAAAACTCGTTCGTATACAGTCAGACGGTCCTCCGGAATACTCGGTCGGCAAATTCCATGAAACCCGTCGCAGCCGGCGATGAAATCACAATGTATCTCCTGAGCCTCATCGCTGTGACGAAAGGTAATTCGCGGCTTCGCTGAATCGAAATCGTGAACGCCAACGTCGCTGACCTCAAAGTGCGTCTCGCGTTGGGCAGTCAGCCGCGCCGCGATCAAATCCTTGACAACTTCCCGCTGCGCATAAATCGTAATTGCGCGCCCGGTCAACTCCCGAAAATCGATGCGATGCGGCCGGCGGCCAAACCGAAATTCCACGCCCTCGTGGACCAAACCCTCCCGCATCATGCGCTCACCAAGACCCATCTGTATCAACAGTTCGACCGTGCCTTGCTCCAATACTCCGGCCCGCACGCGCTGCTCGCAGTATTCGCGGCTTCGCGCCTCGATCACAATCGACTCGATTCCGTGCAGATGCAGCAATTGCGCCAACACCAACCCTGCAGGCCCCGCTCCGACAATTCCGACTTGCGTCCGCATTCTCAATTCGTCTTTCTTGGCATCGGTTGACGCCCCCGCGCCGTTGATTTTCCGCCTCTACCCTATTCTAAGCGACCAGAAACGATACAATCGCTTCGTTTCATGCAACTGGAAGCCGATAAATGTCGGCGTCCGAATCGGAACCGCGCCTGAAACTATCGCTCCACGAGCGACTCTAATCTGGAAGAGGTTCGCGGCATGCTGCTTTATGTGTTGGCATTCGTCGGCGGAATTCTGACCATCGTCAGCCCGTGTATTCTGCCCGTTTTGCCATTCGTTTTCTCGCGCGCCGATCAGCCGTTCCGCCGCAGTGGTCTGCCGCTTCTCATCGGCATGGCGGCAACTTTCGCAGTGGTTGCCGGCGTCGTCACGTTTGCGGGCTCGTGGGTCGTGCGCGCCAATCAGATAGGCAGAATTCTCGCCATCGTGGTTTTCGCACTGCTCGGTTTGGCTCTGCTCTTTCCCGCACTCTCCGAATATCTCACGAAGCCGCTCGTTCGCCTCGGCGGAAAAGTTCAAGGTCAGAACAGCACGGAAGCTCCCAGCATCGGCCGTTCGCTCGTGCTCGGAATGTCCACCGGTCTGCTCTGGGCGCCGTGCGCCGGCCCGATTCTCGGTTTGATTTTGACCGGCGCGGCGCTTCAAGGCCCCAGCGCTCATTCTACATTTCTTTTGCTGTCCTTCTCCGCAGGCGCTGCAACGTCGCTAGCCCTGGCGCTGCTCGCCGGAAATCGAGTTTTCGCAATGATGAAAAAATCTCTGGGCGCTGAAGTCTGGATTCGACGTGGCCTCGGTGTCGCCGTATTGATCGGAGTCGTGGCCATCTCATTTGGCTGGGACACCGGAATTCTGCGCCGCCTCTCACTCGCCAGCACCTCCGGCGTCGAGCAAAAATTGATCGATCGCTTTCATCCCGTCGCGCACGCCAGCCCCAGCGCATCAACAACCACCCAGCGCACCACAGTCCAGTTGAGCAACGAGGGATCGTTTCCCGGCTTCGATGGCGCGGTGAAGTGGCTGAATTCCCCGCCGCTCACCCGCGCGCAATTAAAAGGAAAAGTAATCGTCGTGGATTTCTGGACTTATTCCTGCATCAATTGTCTGCGCTCGATCCCCTACGTCGAAGCCTGGTCGGAGAAATACAAAAATGACGGGCTAGTTGTAGTCGGCGTCCACACTCCGGAATTCGCATTCGAAAAAGATCCAGCCAACATTGCGAAGGCTGTCACCGATCTGAAGATCACGTATCCCGTTGCCATCGATAGCGATTACGCGATCTGGAAAGCCTTCAACAATCAATACTGGCCCGCGCATTACTTCATCGATGCCAAAGGCGAAATCCGCTACCACCATTTCGGAGAAGGGAAGTACGACGAATCCGAAGAAGTAATCCAACAATTGCTGAAGGAAAAGAATTCCTCGCTGAACGCGACTGGCTTCGTGCAAGTGAATCCATCCGGCTCAGAAGTCGCACCCGATTTCGGCAACGTAGCTTCGCCAGAAACGTACGTGGGCTATGATCGCGCACAGAACTACGCCTCGCCGGAAAAGATCCGCCAGGATAAGCCCCAGCCGTACACAGCCCCCGCGCGTCTCACCGTCAATCAATGGGGCCTCGTCGGCTCGTGGAACGTCAGCGGCGAACACGCCCAGCTAGCCACCGCGCCGGGCAAAGTGATTTTCCGCTTCCACGCCCGCGACCTCCATTTCGTTCTAGGTCCCGGAAAAAATGGACAGCCCGTGCGATTCCGCATCCGCATCGACGGCACTCCACCCGGAGAAGATCACGGCGTAGACACTGATGCAAAGGGGGATGGCGTCGTCAAGGAATACCGGCTCTATCAATTGGTCCGGCAAAAAGGAAATGTAGAAGATCGCACCTTCGAAATTGAGTTTCTCGATCCCGGCGTGCAAGCCTTCGCTTTCACGTTTGGATGAATTCGCCGCTCGAATCACCCGCGGCAGTTTCAACTCAGCGCGACCGTATGTTAGCCTAGCAAAATGAATCAGGTCGAAGCCGATCGCGCCGCAGCGTTGCTGCAAGCGCAACAAAAAGCAGATCAGCTCTTCAAGCAAGTCGAGGCGCAGGGAATCATCAGCCCAAACGCTCTCGAAAGCCGCATCAATCAAGACATCTACGATCTCGCCGAACGCATGTTCGGGATTTCCACGTATTGGCACAAACGCATCGTGCGTGCTGGCACGAATACCCTCGCTCCTTATGATGAAAATCCTCCCGATCTCGTCGTTGGTGAGGACGACATCGTATTTCTGGATCTCGGCCCCGTTTTCGAACGGTGGGAAGCCGATTTTGGTCGAACGTTCGTCCTCGGATCCGATCCAGTCAAATTGAAATTACGTGACGATATCGAAAAGGCGTTCGCCAACGGCAAGCAATATTTCAATCGGCATCCCGAAATTACCGCCGCAGAGCTGTATCGCCACGCGCAAAAATTAGCCAAGGACTATGGCTGGGAATACGGCGGCCCCATCGCAGGCCATCTTCTCGGACAATTTCCTCACGAACGAATTCCCGGCGATAAGGTCACGCTCTACGTTCATCCCGATAATCCAAACAAAATGCGCGGCGTAGACGCGCAAGGGCAAGAACGCCACTGGATCCTGGAGATTCATTTCGTGGACCGCGCAAGAAAAATCGGCGGTTTCTACGAAGAGCTGCTCACGGTAGGCTGAGCGCCGGGCTCGCGTCCCCGTGATTTAATGCAGGAATTTCTGCGCGCCGAAAACCAGGCCGAGCGTCAGCGCCGCGATCACCACTTCTCCAATCGCTCCCACTGCAAACGGCCGCAGCCCCTGTTTGCGCATCTCAAAAATATTCGTCCGGAGGCCGACCCCTGCAAACGTCAACAAAAACGCCCAGCGCGAGAGATTGGCAAGGCTCCCAAGCTGCTCCTTATTAAAAATGCTCGCGGTAGCCAGCGCCGAAATCAACAAAAAGCCCAATACAAATTTCGGAAATTTCGACCAGAGAAACGCAGCCTTGTTACCCACCGCCACGGTCCCTTCCTTGCGCGCCCAATAAATCGCGTAACCAAGCACGACAAAACCAATCATCGCGTTCCGCGCCGTTTTAGCCAGCACAGCAATTTTTCCAGCGGCATCCGAATACAGCGCTCCGGCGGCCGTCACTTCAGCAGTGTTATCGATTCCCAAGCCGGCCCAAAGCCCGTAGCTCAAATCATTCAGCCCAAGAGCGTGTCCGATCACCGGGAAAACGAAAAGGCTGATCGCACCCAGCGCCAAAATCGCAGCAATGGCAAAGGACGCATCCTCCTCATCGGCATCAATCGCACCCTGCGTGGCAATAATCGCGGAAACGCCGCAGATCGATGAGCCCACAGCGAGCAAGGTCGTGAGCTTAGGCTTCAATCCGAAAGCCCGCCCCAGCGCCGTCATGAACACCAGTGAAACCACAATCTCAATCGCCACCAACACCAGGCTAACGCCGCCAAGCTTCACCACGTCGCCCAACAAAAACCGCGCGCCCAGCAAAACTATCCCAGCCTTCAACCAAAATTCGTACGTAGCCACTCCGGGTTTGAAAATCGCCGGCACCCCGGTAATGTTCGCAATCGCGAGACCAATCAAAATCGCCCAAAGCACGTACTCAATGTTCGGCAGAGTCAAATGATGCGCCTTCCCGTAAACATTGATCGTGCGCTCCAGGAATTTCCCGGCGTAACCAACGCCCGCCAGCAGCGCAAGCCCCGGCAAAAGCTCGACGACTCGCCGCGCAAATCCAACAGGCTGAACTTGAGTGATAGCAACTGAGCTAGCCATTCGCTCGATCCCCCTAGACTTAATCGACGCAGTGCACCGCTACCACGGAATTTTCTTGATCACGCCTAGCGCCACAAGCAGTGAAAGAAAGAGCGCCAAGGTAACGGCCCATCCATCAAGTGAAAGCCGGAACCCTCGCGGTTTTTCCCGGCGCGCATTGTCGTCAAGTTTCTCGGTCATCACCTAAGTGTCCTCCCGTCGATTAGATCGTTTTTTCGTGCGCATCTCAGGCTCTGTCCGCGTCCGAAACGATTTGCCGGGCAGGGCTTCAGCCGCTGAGGCGAACCCGTCCTCAGGGGTTCTCATCAACTCCGGCAAATCGCCGCGCTAGCACTTGCGCCTGCGCCTCAAAGTCGCGGACCGGCGTCTCCGCCAAAACACGCTCGCGCGCACGCCCGACCGCCTGCCCAATCAGCAAGATCGAAGGCGTCTCCGTCGTCGCTACGCCGGATAGTTCACCCAGCGAAGTCGCGATTCGCACTTCCTCCGCAGTCGAAACACGCGAGATGACCGCGCACGGAATCTCTGCCGCCAACCCCGCTTCCATCAGCTGTCGCGAAAAGTTGCTAAGATCCCGCCCCGGCATGTAAACAACCAGCGTCGTATGATCGGCCACCAACGCGCTCCAATCCGTTTTCTCGAGGGGCTCAATCCCGTTCGCGTGATGACCACTAACGATCACCAATTTCGAACTGCTGCGCCGATCCGTCAAAGCCACGCCCAGCGACGCGGCAGCCGCGAGCGCCGTCGTGATTCCCGGCACCACTTCAAAAGTCACATTTGCGCTCGAGAGCGCGTCCAGCTCTTCCGCCAATCGCCCGAAAATTCCAGGGTCGCCGCTCTTCAGCCGCACCACATCCATTCCGCTCAATGCAAATGAAATCATCAGCCGATTAATTTCAGCCTGCGTGATCGACTTAGCCCCGCAGCGCTTGCCCACATTAATCACGCGCGCATGAGGCCCGGTGAGCGACACAATCGCCTCGGAAACAAGATCATCGTGCAAAATCACGTCAGCCCGCCGAAGCAACGAATGCGCTTTAACGGTAAGCAGCTCCGGATCGCCCGGCCCTGCCCCAACCAGATAAACTTTCCCTGGCAGCACCTCGCTCACGATTCAACCTCTCGCGCCTCAACCGGCCCCGTTTCAACTTCCCCACTTCGCGCATCCGCACGCTTCAATCCGGGCCGCTCGCTATAAGCCAACTCAACAAGCCACTGCTTCCGTTCCTCAGATGCCGCGTAGGTAGCCAGAATTTCGCGCCGGCGACGTCCCAAGTCGCTCACCCAATCTCCGGCACTTTCATCGAAGACCTCTTCAAGCTCGCGTCGCAACCGCTGCGCCAAAGCCGGACTCTGTCCCGCAGTAGAAATCGCAATCTGCAAATCCCCACGCCGCACCACCGCAGGAAAATAAAAATCGCAATGCGGCGGATCGTCCACCGCATTGCAAAGGATCCCGAGCCTCTGCGACTCAAGAAAAACCGCCCGATTCACCGTTCCATCCGAAGTCGCCGCGATCACCAAGAACACCCCGTCCAGATCGCGATCCTCATACGCCCGCGCCAGCCAACGAAACTTCCCCTCATCCGCAAGCCTCCGCAGTTCATCACTAGCCCACGGAGCAACAACCGTAACGCGCGCCCCACTTTCAATCAGCGACGAAATCTTCGACGCCGCGATCGGCCCCGCCCCGACCACCAAGCACGATCGCCCCTCCAGCTTCAGAAACATCGGGAGTAAGCTCGCGGGCATCTTATCCACTCACTCCGTGCGGCACAGGTCCGGCAGGCAAATCCCGGCTAACCGCCTCCGCGGCGTACCCAGCCAATTGACCCCGCAACTCGTGATCAGAAAATCGCGCAAAATAAGCGCGAAGATTTTCATCAGCAGCACGGCCCGCGAGATAACTCCTCAAAAGCCGCTCAATCGCATTGGGCACTTCCCGCGCGCTGCAACGAAATCCCACCTGCCGCGCAATCTGCTGGTGCCGGCCCACCGCGCCACCGACACAAAAGTAGTAAGCGTCGACGAGCGCTCCATTTTCTTTAATCTTTTTCCCCTCAAGCCCGATGTCTGCGATCCAATGCTGCCCGCAAGCATTCGGGCACCCGGCCACATGCAACTTCAGCGATTCATCAAACCCCGGAATGCGTTCCTCAAGTTCTTCAACAAGCCAACGTGAAAAACTCTTCGTCTCCGTCACCGCCAATTTGCAAAATTCCGTGCCGGTACAGGCGATCGCCCCACGCCAGAAAGGCGACGCCTCGACGCGCAATCCAATCGAATCCAATTCGCGCGCCAACTCTTCAACATTCGCCTGCGGCACATTGATGATCAGCAAATTCTGCATGTTAGTCGTGCGCAATTCGCCGCTGCCAAATCGCTCTGCCAATTCTGCCGCCGCAAACATTTGCTGAGCTGTGATGCGCCCGCGCAAAACCGCCGCCCCGACGTAATACAACCCAGCCTGCCTCTGCGCGTGAATCCCCACATGATCACGATAAATATCGTTAGGTGGAATTTCATCCGCCGCGGGATCCAGCCGGTATCCGAGACGCTCATTCAACTCCGCCAAAAACCGTTCAGCGGTCCAACCCTGCTGCGTAAAAAGATGTTTCAATCGCGCCCGCTCGCGATTTTCGCGCAAGGCATTCTGATCCCGGAAAATCTCGGCGACGCAGCGCAAAACCCCCAAAGCCTGATCCGGCTGCACAAACGCATCCAATCGCACGCCAAGATGCGGATCAGCAGAAAGCCCGCCACCCACATGCAGCGAATATCCAATGTCCCGTCGCCCGTCGCGTTCGCGCCGAACCGCCGTCAACCCGACATCATTAATCTCCGGATACGAACACCAAACCGGACAACCGGTAATCGAAACCTTAAATTTTCGCGGCAAGTTATAAAAATCGTCGTTAGCCCGAAGCAAATGCGAAGCCTGTAACGCCAAAGGCGAAGCATCCACAATTTCATCCGCAGCAATCCCAGCCAAAGGGCAACCAGTAATATTCCGCACCACATCCCCGCAAGCACTCTTAGGACTCAAGCCGACAGCCTCAAGAGTTTCGATCGCCTCAGGAATCGCCTCGATAGTCAGCCAATGAAGCTGAATATTCTGCCGCACCGTAAAATCAGCCA
>JABDFR010000088.1:0-3190 GCA_013286465.1 Acidobacteriota bacterium
CGCCAGATCACTCGCGGAGCTGAACGATGTCACGCCAGTGTCGATGCGCCCGGGAAGCCGGCTGGTGATCTGCTGCAGCAACCAGACATTTCCGTCGGGGTCGCTGAACGAAGCGAAAGTATCGTACGAACGGCCCTGGGGATCGGGACCCGGGGCGCGCGACTCAGTGCCAGAATGAAAGCCGCCGCCACCACTACCGCCGGCACCGTGAAACACCTCGCTTACCGCGGCCCCGCGCGAGAGAAGCTCTTTGCGCGCCGCGGCAATGTCAGACACCGCCATCACCAGGCGGTCGATCGAGCCCGGCTTGGCGGCCGTGACTCCCTTGCCGAAGATGATCGACGCAGGAGAGCCGGGAGGAGTGAACTGCAAAATCCGGTAGTTCTCGTTGGCGGCGAAGTCGATATCCAAGCGAAAGCCCAACTTCTGGTAGAAGCTCTTGGCCCGATCGACGTCAGAGACGGGGATCACTACGACTTCGAGCTTCAAGTCGAGTCTCACCGCGTTCGCGCCGCTCGGGTTGCCGTCACGGATTTCCTGCGTGGTATCTGCCATTCTCTTCTCCTTGGAATCACGGTGCGTAGCGGGTGAAGACAAAGTCGCGATCTTTCACAGGTTGGTGGCAGGGAAAGCATTTTTTGAAAACTGCCTCGGGGAGATTAGGTTTGCCGTCCTTATCGAACTGACCGAAACCCCAACCGCCCGTCGCGGCGTACTTTTTTGAGTCTTTTACCATAAACTGAAGGCCCCAACTTGGAGTGGACCCGGCCACGAAGGATTGGCGACGGCCAAAGACTTTGTCATTCTCCTCCGACGGGACGTATTTCCACGCGATTCGCGCGATGATGGCGCCGTCCGGGAACGGAAGCGTTCCCTCGCGATAGGCCTTGATCGCTATGTCGTTCCCCAGAATGGCGCGGATATCATTGAGTTCGCCTTCTTCGTGAGCGACGGAAACCAGCCTCCAGTCGCGGTATCCGGGCGGAACGTCGGTCAAAAAGATTGGGGCGGTGTCTTCATTCGCATGCGCAGATGCGCGGGTCCTGTAGGCCGCAACGCCCGCCACGGTTGCGACTGCAAGCAGCAAGAAAGCGATGCGTTTCATAATCCTTCCTCCTTGTTAATCCACCCAACGTCGTCGCGCGGGATCACCGCATTTGCAACGCCGATTTAATTCGCGGCGGGTGATTTTGTAGCACAGCCACTCTTGGCTGTGAATCTTTGTAACGTGTGAGCTGCATGTCGCCATAAAACTGCATTCGACACAGCCAGGAGTGGCTGTGCTACATGGCCAGTCGCGCGGCAAACGCACTTTCAGTCCTGCTCCCCCAGCGTTTGAGCGTATGTTTTTCCGTAGGGGTAGAAGAGATCCTTGCGGCCTTCCTTCCAAGCGGCTTTCAATTCCGGCGTGGTGATGTCCCAGTCGGGGCGGCAATTTTTCGTAACGGCGCGCAGATCCTGGCGGAGATCTTCCATCGTGGGCCGGCCGAAGAACCAGTAGCCGTTGTAGATCTTATAAACGACGAGGCCAGGCTCGAGCACAATTACATGTGGGATCATGGGATTGTGAGCAGCGTCGGTGTATTCGGCAATATCGAGATCTTTCTGAACCGTGCGCGCGGGGTCGGAAAGAAACGGCCAG
This sequence comes from Acidobacteriota bacterium, assembly GCA_013286465.1. Classification (GTDB taxonomy): domain Bacteria; phylum Acidobacteriota; class Terriglobia; order Acidiferrales; family UBA7541; genus Palsa-147. The sequence continues at coordinate 1,643 of JABDFR010000088.1, forward strand.
TGCGCTCCCACGCCGGTGCGATATTCATTGGTCTCCGTGATGTTGTCGGTGCTGATGGTGACCAGGCGGCAATAGGCAACTTCGAGTTCGCGATGCAGTTCAACGAGCAATTCCGACTGGCGGCGATCCTTCGGGCAGAATCCGCCGCGGCTCAGGACGAGCACCATAGGATGCGGGCCTTGCAAATCGGATAGCTTGCGATGTTTGGCGGTTTGGTCGGAGAGTTCGTAGTCGGGGAACTTTGCGCCTGGGAGGATGTCGGCTCGCATGTGAGCTCCGTGACAATTTCGAAATACATTTTCGTGATATTTCTGGACGGGAAAGAAACACCCAAAACAAAAACGGGAGTCCGCCTGGACGGATCTTCCCCTACTGGGCGGCACTGCGACGCGACGCGCCCATGAAATTGCGGACGCGAGCGGCTATTTCATCGGCGGCTGTGTCCAGTGCGAAGTGGCTGCCATCGACGATGTGCACTTCGGCACTCGGAACATCGCGGCGATACCCCTCGGGCTCCGAGGGATCGAACGACAGCTCGTATTTGCCCCAGATCACCAGCAGGCGCGGTTGCTTTTCGCGCAGCCAGGCCTGCCATTTCGGATAGTTTTCCACATTGGTGCGATAGTCATAGAACAAATCGCTCTGAATGTCGCCCTGGCCCGGCTGATTCAGGAAATAAAACTCATCGGTATAAAGATCGGGGTCGTGGCGCTCCACGTTCGCGTCGTTGCCGACGTGGCGCGCGCGCGTGGCCGCCAGCGAAAGCAGATTTGCGCGCAGCGCGCTTTCATTGGCCGCTCGATCGGCCCAAAAAGCGCGGCGCGTGTTCCAATTAGCGCCGAGACCCGTGTTGTGCGCGACGGCATCCTGCACGATGAGTGCCTCGATGCGCTCGGGATGCGCCAGCGCCATGCGAAAACCGACGGGCCCGCCATAATCCTGCATGTAAAGCGTATAGCGTGGCAGCCCAAGCGCTTCGGTGAAGTGATTCACAATCTCGGCGTAGTGATCGAAGGTGTACGCGAACTTTTTCGGATCAGGCCAATCGCTATGGCCAAAACCCGGATAATCCGGCGCGACTAGATGATAGCGATCGGAAAGCCGCGCGAAGAGCGGCTCGAACATGCGCGACGATGACGGCAGCCCGTGCAACAGCAACAAAGTCGGCGCGTCCTTCGGCCCAGCCTCGCGGTAAAAAATGTTGAGCCCATCAATCTGCGTCGTGCGGTAAGCCGTCGAGTTTTCCACGTGAAATTCCTTTCACTAGCCTTGAGCCGCCATGTGAAATGGCGCGAGTGCAACAAAAACCGCCCGCGCCTTTTCCTTGCTTAGGCGGCCGCCGGCTTCGCGGATCGCGCCTCATGCGGCGCGCCAACGTAAGGGAACGATGCGAGCAGATCCGTGTGCGCCCCAACGTTATCCGTTTTCACTTTTCCATTTGAGATCATGGAAATGAAGCCGTCCATAACGTCGTCGGTAAGTGCCCGGCCATTTTGCGGATAGGATGCCGGCTGCCTCGGATCAAAATGGAGGATGTCCGGCAGCAAA
>JABDFR010000088.1:3200-8485 GCA_013286465.1 Acidobacteriota bacterium
GCAGCAAAGTCCGTGCCACGCGCGTTGCTTCTTCCGGCGTATATCCACCAAGGTGCTCCAACGAATGCGCGAAGACCGCGACGAAACGGAGATGTTCCGTCGGTTCGGCAGTGATGTAGTCAGCTTTTTGGTCGCCGCTGAGGAATACAGATTGCGAAGGCAGCGCGCCGCGGTCCGCCGGGACCCACTTCCCGCTCGAGCCGTCCACGGAGCGATGCCACAGGCCCAGCTTTTTATCGCCCAGAGCAGCGTTGGGTATTTCCAGCACGATGCTGCACACGTCTTTATCGGTAAAGAAATCGCTGCCGGTGAATTGCAGATTGTTCAGCGCGCCCATCGTGTCGAAGAAAAAGGGGTCACTGCGCCAGCCGGCGAAAAAGCGGTAGTCGCCGGCCGCTGTTATGCGAGCCTCTGAGCCCGTTGAAACGGGCGCGTTTTCGAGAATGGTCCGCCCGCCATCGCCGGTGCCGGCGGCTTCCGCGCCCTCAGCGCGGCGCAATGTCGCAGTCTGCCCGCCATCCTTGTTTGCGGAGAACCGCACGCGATAGGCGATGTTGGCGACATTATCGCCGTCCGTATCAATCTTCAGCTCATAGATCGCCTCGGGCGCAAAGGCTTCCGCTGTGGTGGGCCCGACCGGGTTCACGCCGGCAGACGGATGCACGTCCATTATGATGATCGACTTGCTGGCATCGCCAGGCTTGGGAAAGGCATAGAGATCAGTAATGTCGAGCCGAGCATCTCCATGCGGAAAACCATAATCGGGACCGGAGTAATGGTGCGACATGAATTATTTTCTCCTCTGGGTGCCTTCGAATTGGCCGAAAGCTCTTACCGTTTCGCAAGTGCTGACTCTCTTCACAACGGACGCCCGCTACGATTTATCGTTTCGCGGATCGTCCTTCGGGTTTAGGTAATCCAGGCCGAGCGGCCCAATCGCCGAAACTTGCGTTACATACTCGCTAGATTTCGCCCAGTGAAAGTGAGGCGTATCGCCCGGCAACACCACGACGCTGCCCGGTGGAAACGCCTGCAGTTTATCCGCGTCGAACTGATCACCCAGACCGATGTAGAAAACGCCGGAGATCACCGTGTAAACGCGATCCTCCGGATGCCGGTGCGGCATGAGTTTTACGTCGTGGGGAACCTTGACGCGGATCGTATAAGGCCCGGGTTCCGAAGGCTGACCGACGACCACGGCCAGCCGCACCGAAGGTGGAAATGCCGGGAAAGGTTTCCATTCGATGTTTTCGGATAGCACCGATCTGAAAACGTCCTGGCCCGGCTGGTGAGATCGAACTGCGTGGGCTTTTGCAACGCCCGTTTCTGTCTTGTCCGACATACTCAACCTCCCAATTAGAAATCTGAAATCAACGCACCATTTCGATCGAGCCGAACGCGGCCGCGCCGCAGTTTTGCTTTTTCGCGCTCGGGCTCATTTATCTTTCCCTTTGGATGTAATGCGGCGCTCACGCGTTACGCGCGAGAAAAGCGGCGCGCGGATTGTGCGCGCCGCCCACCTTTTTGCCATTAGCGCAGTGATTTGAACCCAGCGCGCAGATCGGTAGTGAAGTACTCCGGCTGCTCCCATGCCGCGAAGTGGCCGCCTTTGGGCAGCCGGTTGTAATAAATCAGTTTGGGATAAGCTTTCTCTGCCCAACTCTTCGGCGCTTGATAGATCTCATCCGGAAACGCGCTCACGGCAACCGGGATGGTCACGTTTCGGACGTCAAAAAAGCCGCCCTTATATTCCCAATAGAGACGAGCCGACGACACCGCCGTATTCGTCAACCAGTAGAGCGAAATGTTTTCAAGGATGTCTTCGCGCGTCAGGCCCTCGGGCACACCGTCAAATACGCGCGTGATCAGCGCGTAGCTGGCCGCGTCGTGATCCAGAATCCAACCCGCGAGACCAACCGGCGAATCCGCGATTCCGTATAGCGTCTGCGGACGATTCGCCATCTCCCCGGCATAGCCCAGACCGTGCTTATAGAAAAAGGCCAGCTGGTTGTACGCGCGCAGTTCATCGGCGCCCAGACCAGCGGGCGGCGGAGCCCCGGAAAACGCAGCCTTGTCAATATCGGCGGGAACAGTGGCCGCCATGTTAGTGGCGATGCCGAGCAATCCCGGAGGCGTCTTCAGAGCCATCAGCTCCGTGACGCAATTTCCCCAATCGCCGCCTTGGGCCACATAACGCGTGTATCCAAGCCGTTTCATCAGCTCGATCCACGCGCCTGCGATGCGCTCGGGATCCCAGCCAGGCGCCGTAGGCTTGCCGGAAAATCCATAGCCCGGCAGCGAAGGCACCACCACATCAAAAGCATCGTCCGCCGTGCCACCATAGTAGGCAGTTGGATCGCTGAGCGGCGCGATGATCTTCAGTTGCTCGATGATCGATCCGGGCCACCCGTGCGTCACGATCACCGGCAAAGCATTCTTATGTTTCGAACGCACATGGATGAAATGAATGTCGAGTCCGTCGATGGTGGTGATGAATTGCGGCAGCGCATTCAGCCGCGCCTCCACCTTTCGCCAGTCGTAATTGGCCGCCCAATATTGTGCGAGCTTCTGCGTGGTCGCGAGCTGCACGCCCTGCGTCGCATCCGATACCAATTCCCGCTCCGGCCACTTGGTCGCCGCAACGCGCCGCCGCAGATCGGCGACGTCCGCGTCCGGAATACTGACGTGGAACGGACGGATGGATGTGTCGTCGGCCGCCGCGCCCGGCTTCGCGGGAACCGCAGCCGCACCTTTCGGGGATGATCCGCCATACTGCTGTGCTTTCGCAGCAGCCACCAAGCCAAGTTCGGCGGCGGCAAGTCCCATCGCGGCAGTGCCGAGAAAGCGGCGGCGGCTATTGTTGATCTCGTCGGACATTTCTCTTTCTCCTTTTCAATTTGAACTGCTTGCGGAACTTCGAGGCCGGCCTACGCGGCAATGGCGCGAGTGCGCTCTGCCGGAAAATTGAGAGACAGCTTCGGTATGAGATTCCGCCCCGCGGCGTCGCTGCCGCCGGTGCGCCGCACTCGCTTGGCGCCGGCGGGATCCGTTCTATTGTTTAGGTCCGCAACGAGGACCATCAGGAGCGCCTAGATTGAGCAGTCAAGCGTGTCGCGAGCGATTCGAACCGCCGTCCATGGCGGGCGACGAGGGCGACATCATAACCCAGTTTGGCGGCGTCTGCGCTACCGGTTGCCGCTCACCGCTTCGCGTCTGTAGCGGGCAGAGTGACGTTGCCGCGAAGTTGAATTTCCTGGCTCGAACGCCCCACCAAAATTTCGTATTCGCCCGGTTCCGCGTGCCAGCGTTTCGCGTCCGCATCGTAGTATGCAAACGAGCGGCTATTCAAGATTACGGTAGCCGTTTTCGTCTCTCCCGCCTTCAGATCGATGCGCGCGAAGCCTTTCAATTCCTTCGCCGGCCGCGCAATTTTCGAGTGCGGGTCCGAAACATACACCTCCGCGACATCCGCGCCGTCCATCGTCCCCGTATTCGTCACATCAAACGAAACTTGAAACAGCGGGGCAGCAAGGCCGGCACCCTCGGCTTTAGCATCCGCAGGCTTAATACTCAAATTTCCATACTTAAATGTGGTGTAGGAGAGCCCGTAGCCAAACGGAAACAGCGGCTTCGTGTTGTTGTGCTCGTATCCGCGGTATCCCACAAACACACCTTCCTTATAAACCACGCGATTCGTCCCCGCCTGCGGATAGTAGCTATCGTGCACCGGATTATCTTCCCAGCGCCGCTCAAACGTCACAGGCAAGCGCCCCGAAGGATCCACATCGCCGAATAAAATTTCAGCCACTGCCTTCCCGCCTTCCTGCCCCGGATACCACGCCTGCACGAGCACAGGAACACGATCGATCCACTCGTTCATGTCCACGCTACCGCCCGCGGAAATCAACACAATCATATTTTTATTCGCCGCGCTCATCTCGCGAATCAATTCATCCTGTCCCGGCGGCAGACGAAAAGTCCGATCGGCCCCTTCGCTTTCCGATTCCGGATCGAAACCGGCAGCCACCACAACCACATCCGAACTCGCAGCCATCACCTTCGCGTCCGCCAACACGTAGCCGCCTTCGCGCACGATTCCCACGCGGAAATGCCCGCCCAGCCAATCGGAATGCCCGTGATGCTCGACGACCACTTTGTGAGCAGTGGCTTCCAACGAGAGCGTTGCGACTCCGAGCAGCTCTCTCGAAGTAGTCCAATCGTCGAGGATCAGCTTGTCGTCCACGTAAAGGCGGTAATGCCCGCCGTCTTCCCCCGTCGAGGAAACGAAGAAATCGAATTTGCCGGCGGAGGCCGGCGAGTAATATCCGGTCCAGCGCGAAGAGAGCCCTTGATCGGGCAAAACTTTTTTCGAAGGCGGCGCGAAATCGATGTAAGGCTCGGTCCGCGTAATCATCGTCCAGCACCGCCGCCCGATGCGGCGGTAGAAAATGCCGTAGCCTCAGCCATTTCGCTCAGCGTAGAAAGCCCCGGGCTGTAATAAACCTTCGCCGCATTCGCGAGATAATCGCTCATTCCCTGCAGCACGCTAACGGGTGCAAACGGCTCGACGCGCGCGCTCCCTCCGCCCACCGGCACAGCCGGGTAAGCGTCCGGCCCAACCACCAGCACCGATTTCACCGCATTTTTCTTGAGCGGCAGAAGATTGCCATCATTCTTCAGCAGCACGATTCCTTCCCGCGCAGCCCGCAGCGCCACTTGATCGCCCTCGCGGTTGTAACGCGGAATCGATAAATCAATCTGACCGCGATCCAGCCATCCGAACTGAATCGCCACGCGCAGAATCCGCCGGACCTTGTCGTCAATCGTGGCAACGGTAACCTGGCCGTTCTTGATGGCCGGCAGCAAAGTCTCCCGGTTCAGGAAAACGCCCTTGGGCATCTCCAGATCCATGCCGCCGTTCGCGACTCCCACCGTGTCGTAAGTCGAAGTCCAGTCCGACATCAAAATCCCGGTAAATCCCCATTCTTTCTTCAGCACTTCGATGTTGAGATATGCGTTCTGCGTCATGTGAATGCCATTCGTGAAATTATAGGAATCCATCACCGCGCCCACATGCCCCGCTTTGACGCACGCTTCGAAAGCCGGCAAATAAATCTCGCGCATAGTGCGTTCGTCGATAATCGAATCAGTATTATGTCGATCGAACTCCGAATTATTCCCCATGAAATGCTTGGCCGTAGCGCTCACTCCCTGCGCCTGCATCCCCTGGATGTATCCGACCGCAATCTGCCCAGCCAAAAAAGGATCCTCGCCAAGATATTCAA
>JABDFR010000089.1 GCA_013286465.1 Acidobacteriota bacterium
CCCCAAAAAATAATGATCGAAGAACTAACCGCAACAGGCCTGAAAGTAGAAAAAATAATCGACAACTGGCAAGGCCAAGACTATTGCGTAATCTTCGCAAAACCAATGTGATAGACGACGAACATCGTGTGCCGGCCGCGTCACAGCCACCCCGTAGCGCTGGCGTCCCGCCGGCTCTTACGACCGCAAAGAACGCCACGTGCGCAGAACCAGTTCGGCGCGACAGAAGTCAATCAAAGCATCGCGACATTCCCTTTGGCGAACTCCAAAACTAAGTCTAGAATCGCAGCCGCTCATCAATCCCGTTCATAAAAACGAGGCCCGCAATGCCAAATTTCCCAGTCCACCCAACCCACACCGCCCTAATCAACGTAGACATCCAAAACTGCTTCATCGAAGGCTACCCAATTTCCGCCCCAGACGGTCTCGCAGTCCTAGAAAAAATCAATCGCCTAGCCGCAGCCTGCCGCAAAGCCGGCATCCAGGTAATCCACGCCAGCATAGTGGTCCGCCCCGACGGCTCCAATCTCGGCGTCCTCGGAGAATTCAGCCAACCAGTAAAAGACGGCATCCTCAATAAAGGATCCGAATCCGCCGCCCTTCACAAAGGCCTAATCATCGATCCACGCGACATCCTCCTAGACAAGCCCCGCTTCGGTGCCTTCCACGGCACCGATCTAGAATTAATCCTACGCACCCGCAACATTGACACCCTAATCATCAGCGGCGTGGCCACAAACGTCTGCTGCGAAACCACCGCCCGCGAAGCCGCCGTACGCGACTTCAAAGTTTTCTTCCTAAGCGACGGCACCGCCACCGCCCCAATGGGCAATCTCTCCGCCGAAGAATTACAAAACGCCACCTGCACCACGCTAGGCTTCCTATTCGCCGAAGTCCTAACCGTCGATCAAATGATCGCCAAGGTCGAAGCAAATGTTTCGTAGCACCGGCTGCCAGCCGGCGTTTTTGTGCCCCGCGCCTTCAAAACCGGACCCAAGCCCAGCCTGTCGACCGTCGCGTCCGTAGAGGCGCCGGCTTGCTGCGCCCGCCCGGCTACCGCCTGCCAAAACGTGGCCCACTTGCCCCGGCGCAACGCGATCCAGTATTCTCCGCGTTTCAAAGGCCGCGAAAACGCCCACGAGCTGCACAAAACCAAAGAATTTCGATAACCGGCCGTGAATTTTTACCTGCAAGAACTGCGCCCCACACCGTTCTAAGTCCCAATGCCGAAAAGCAACATCCACGAATTGCCGTCGCATCCAGTTACCTGTCCTCAATCTCCAATCAAACTCGCTCGGAGGCCCAGCCATGAAACTCTCCCGGGTTAGCGTTCTAGCTGTCAGTAGTGTTCTCGTGCTGTCGACCGCTTTGTTCTCATCAGAATCGCAAGAAACCCCGCAAGAGCTGCCAAAAACCGTCGCCGTAGCCGCTTTCAAAAACGGTCTAGCCTTCGTAGTCCGCCAAGGCGTAGTCCACCTGCAATCCGGCATCGGCAGCATCACGCCCATTCCCAACGCAACTCTCGGCACCCTCTGGCTGGCCCCGGGCGAATCCGGCGCATCACTCGATGAGGTCGTCGCCTACCGCTACAACGTCACCTCGCAGCACAATATGCTCTCACTTGAAGAAGTTCTGCTCGCAAATGCGGGAAAGACCGTCACAGTTACCTACAATAATAAGGACTACACCGGCGCAATCGTCGGTCTGCGCGATCCCGATTCAAATTCCGCAATCGCCGCGCCGTCTCCGAATCCCGAACTCGCCGCAAACGTCCCCATCGTCACGCCGCCCGCGAAGCCTCAATATCTGCTCCTGCGCGTCGACAAAAATCTAGTCGCGCTGCCGCTCAATGCCCTTTCCAATGCCATACTTCCGGACGACACCATCTTCACCGAAAAGCTCGAGCAACAGCGCTCCGCTCTCCGCTTCAAAGTCAAAGGCGCAGCCGACAAAACGAATCTAACGGTCGGCTATCTAGAACACGGTCTGGGCTGGACTCCTTCCTATTTAATCTCCCTCACCGGCGACAAAACCGCCCAAATCACCATGCAAGCCATAGTGATCGACGACGCCGAAGACCTACAAGACGCCGACGTTTTCTTCGTAGTAGGCGTCCCCAATTTCGCCTATTCCAATATCCCCACGCCCATGAGCCTGCAGCAAAATCTCCTGGCCTTCATGAAAGATGCCGAGCAGCCGGTCAACGGCAGAAATTATTTGAACTTAACCGCCATCGCCGGCCAAGCCGTGGCTCTCGACGATTTGAAATCCGAAGAGGGAGCCGAGCCCAGCTTCGCTCACGCCGTAGCAGAGCTTTCCGGCGCGCCGGAAGAAGATCTCTTTCTCTACACGCGCTCGGGCGTAACGCTTGCCCGCGACGAGCGCGCCACTTACAACGTATTCTCCACCTCCGTCGACTACGAACACATCTACGAATGGGAAGTACAAGATCAACCGCGCGTAGACGGCTTCGGCAACGTAATCAATTCGAATCCCAACCCAACCACCTCTGACGCCGCGGCCAACAGCATCTGGCATTCCATCCGCCTGAAAAATTCGAGCAAATTCCCCTGGACCAGCGCCCCGGCCTTGGTAATCTCCGGCACCAAGCCCGTCTCGCAAGACACGCTTCCCTACACCCCCAAATCCGCCACGTCCAATCTGAAAATCACGATCGCCACAGACATCCGCTCCAGCCACAATGAAACAGAAATCTCCCGCGAGCAAAATATCCAGCGCCGCCGCAACTATCAATACGATCTGGTAACGGTCGAAGGCACTCTGAAGGTAAAAAATTACAAATCCAAGGAAGTCCGCCTCAACATCCGGAAAAATCTACGAGGCGAAGTAATTTCGCAAACCGACGAAGGCAAATCCACAAAGCTAGGCGAGGCCATCCAAACCGATAACCCAATGTCGCGCCTAACCTGGGAAGTAGCGCTAAAGCCCGGCGAAGACCGCACAATCACCTACCGTTACAAAGTCTGGGTCAGAGTCTAGTAGCACAGCCACTCCTGGCTGTGTAGTTGTCGAAGACAACGAGTGTCCGACAACGCCGCACGTCGAAACGCAGGCGAAAAGTGAATCCAGAGTGTGTTCACGAAAATCAGCGGGGCTCTTGAGCTGGCGCGATCAGCGCGCGAAATTCCGGCGCATCGCGAAACTTCGCAAGCGCAGGTTCATCCTTCAACCAATCACGAAACGCCGCCGCATCCTTACTCTTCTCCTTCGCCCGCCGCAACGCCTCAAATGTCCCCTTACGATCCCCATCTTCCGCCCGCGCCACCGCCAGCAAACTCAACGCCCAAGCAGAATCCGGCGACGCATCCACCGCCAATTCAAAATAATTCCGCGCCAGAGAATAATTCTTGGCGTCCGATTGCGTATTCCCAGCCTCAATCGCCTCAATAAAAATCCCCGCCAAAGCCCGCTGCGCCACCCGCAACTCCCGCAAATTCTTCTCGTGCTCAACGCGCCCCCGCAATTCCGCAATCCGCCGCTCAAGCTCGTTGCGCGCGTCAACCCCATTCGTCGAATTCCGCCCCAGCTCCTCAAGCCCCGAAGAAATATCCGCACTCAAACGCATCTGCTCATCAAATTCCCGCCGCTCTAGCTTCGCTCCCTCGCGCACCGCCTTCTCTTTTTCAAGCGCCCCAGCCCGCTCGCGAAACGAAGCAGCATCCCCCAACCCATCAAATGTCTCCGCCGCCTGCCGGTACTCCTTCCAAGCGCCAAAAAAATCTCCGGCCGTCTCCAAATTCAAAGCCCGCGTCCGCGCCGCAGCAATCTGCCCGCCAACAAAATTCTTATCAATCTTCTCCCGCCCCGACTTCATCGCCATCAATCGCAACCAAGCCAATCCCTCATCCATCACGCCAGCCGGCCCCCATTCATGCGGCCCATCAAACTCCCGAAACGCATGAAAATAGTGCAACTCCCGCAGCTTCGCATCCATCTCCACAACTTCGCCCAAATTGAAATCCGTAGTGCCGGCCGTAGCAAACACAGAAAAACTCCCATCAGGCACCGCAGCAGCCGGAGGCGTAAATCCCGCACTATTCAAAAGCACCCCAGCCGCACATCCGCAACGTTGCGCCAACGCCGCCGCAAATCGCGCCCCGCCCGAAAGCCCCGCAAAATAAACGCGCCGCGTATCGACCGCGAGCCGCCCCTGCGTATCCGCCGACATCGCCTGCGCTGCCTCAATTTCCACCTTCCAAGGCCCGTTCTGCGAATTATTCGACCCCGCCACAATATATCCGTAGCGCTCAGCAGCATCCTTCATCAATTCCACAGGCACACCGCCGCGCGCCAAAGGATCAAACACAAAAACAATCGGCCATCGTCGCCCCGACGTGTAATAAGAAGGAAGGTAAAGCGCATAACTCTGCTCCGCATGCGCCGAACAAACAACTTTGGGAATCACGACGCCGGCCTGCAAGTCCTGCGAAGTTGAGCTCGCGGCTGCAGTCTGCTGCGCGATCGCGCTAGCGGGCAGTAAGGTTAATGCCGCGAAGAAAAGAGTAAGCCAAGCCATCAATACAAAATAGACGCGCGCAGCAAGAAAAACGATAGCCTGCGCGATCGTATCTGCGTCGCTGTCATCCCGAACTCCCATTAGGGGTGAGGGATCTGCATTTGCCTTTGCAGTGGCTTTGGGTGTGGTCGTTTCTCCAATCTGAAATCTCAAATCTGAAATTTGAAATCTCCGAGGTCTTTGCAGTTCCTGTCAAAGGTTCCGCAATCCCGCGCAAACTCAACCACCCACTCCAAACGCCCGCAGCGCCGCCCCCTCCACCGCGTGAATCTCAAAAACGCTAGTCATCCGCGAAATCCTCACCACCGCCAACACGTTGTCATTCACCCCCGCCAATTTCATCTCTCCCCCCGCCCGCCGCCCCACCGAATACGTCCATGCCAATTCCCCGATCCCCTAACTATCGATAAATTCCCCCCGCGCAAGATTGATCACAAATTTCCGGGCCCCATCTCCGGTAGAAACATGAATTAAATCGCGCAATTGCGTATGCCCATCCGTCAAAGTAAGCCGCCCCACGGCTTCCACCACGACAACGCGTTCAATCTCCCGCGCCACCAGTTGAAATCCCATCGCTCGCGAACTCCCGCTAGTGAGAAAATTCTATACCCCGGCCAAGAAAAACGATGTAGCAAATTCCCAACACCGCCGCGGCAATCCACCAAACAGGCGCCCGACGCACCACAAGTTTCTCGTCCGGTTCCGCGCCAGGCATCAGCATATCCGCCCACATTAATCCCGACGAACCCCCAAACGCCGCCGGCACAGTAGACATAAAAAACAATTTCAATCCCAACGGATCCAGCGCCCCCGCCGCGCAACTAAACGCGCAAGCCGCGTAATACGGCAATCGCCCAGTAACGTTGTAGGACGCCCGGTCCGGCGTAAACGGCCGCACCGTAATGGCCAGCACCCGCACGACGAGCACATAAAGCCCAGCTCCAAACGCAGTCATCCCGATGCGCAGCGCGATTTGATGCGGCAACCCGCGAATCACCTCATTCCAATCGCCCACTCCAAATATTCCCGAAAATAAAAAGTACCCAGCCCCCGGCAGCAAATTCAGCGCCCCCAAAATCCACAAAAAATACCGCAGGTTCGCGCGATCCCCAGCCCAGCGCAAGATCATCAGCGCCAGCGTTCCAACCCCCAGATTCACAAGCGTCCCTCCAGCCTCCACCCAGCGATCCGGTCGCAGCGAAGAAAGATGATTGCTCGTAATCTCGGTCACAATATCTCCCCGCAACCAAGCCAGCACGCCATGCCCAAGCCCCTCATGCAGCAACGTCGCCAGTCCAGAAGCGATCACCGCCATACTAATGATCGTCGCCTTGTTATGTTGAATCGACATGGCCGCAACTCTACTCCAGACGCACTCGTTGGGCGATTGTCATTTCAAGCCTCGCCACACAAACGCCCGATGAATCTCATCAGCACTTTGCATGATCATCGGCGGTTATTTTCAAGAACAACATTTGCTAGAATGTCCCCACGAATCGCGCAAAGAAGGCGTCGGTGACAAACCTCAATCCCGTGGAACGGCCCTTCCAGGTCACATTTCTAGGCTGGTTGTTTATAGTCGTGGGAACGGTAAGCGCCGGCTATCACTTGTTCAAAAATCCATTCGACCGCTGGACCATTCCGATCATGCTTGTCGGCATCATCGCGGTCGTGGCGGGCGCCTTCCTGCTGCGCGGTGCGAGATGGTCGTGCTGGCTGCTTGTCGTTTGGCTCGCCTTTCACGTTGTCATAAGCGCATTCAACTCCTTCTCAGATGCGATCGTCCACTTCGCCCTGCTTTTAGTTATCGGTTATTTCCTCGTAGGGCCTCCCACTTCCAAATATTTTCGGCGTGCGCAGCCGCAATAAATCGATTCGTTCCAGTCAACCGCATACACCGTCCAACTCCCCGCAAGTCCGAGAATCGGAGGCGGCCCGCCACCGCAGTTCATTTAGGATTGACGCCAGCCAATCAGTTTGCGAACATCCTCGACAGCCGCGTTCTTCATTCCCGCGGCCCGGCGAGGCTTCGCATCGGCTTTCGAGTTTCAATCTTAGCGTCAGGCAGCTCGGGCAATTGCACCCTGCTCGAGACCGAGCGCACTTGCCTCCTCGTTGACGCTGGCATCAACCGCAAAGAGCTAGGCCGCCGCCTCGAATGTCTGGGAATAAAGCCCGGCCATCTCGACGGCATCCTAATCAGCCACGAACACACCGATCACACCAACGGCCTCGCGCAAATCAGCCACGAATGGAGCGCGACAGCCTATCTCACCAAATCCACGCATCAGGAAATTAAAAAATATCTCCCCGAGCCAGCAGCAAAAAAACTCTCCCGCGTAGAACACATCCGCGCCGGCGACGTCTTCATGATCGGCGACATCGAAGTCTCCGCCTTCGCCATCCCCCACGACGCAGCCGATCCAGTCGGCTACACCTTCCGCACCAACGGCACAAAGGTAGCCATAGTCACCGACCTCGGCTATCTCCCCGAACTAGTAAAGCATCACCTACGCGAAGCCGACTGCCTGATCCTGGAATCCAATCACGATCTAGAAATGTTAAAAGTAGGCCCGTACCCCTGGTACATCAAGCAGCGCGTAATGAGCCGCACCGGCCATCTCTCCAACACAGTAGTAAGCGATTTCCTAGCCGACCCAGAAGTCTTCGACGCCCGCGCCCGCTACCTGGTCCTCGCCCACCTCTCCCAACAAAATAACACCCCCGATCTAGCCCGCATCAGCGCCGAAGAAGGCCTAAATCGCCGTCCCCAAGAAGCCGCCTTCCGCGGCGAACTAATGCTAGCCTCCCAACACAAGCCCATCGGCCCGCTCGTCCTGTAGCGCCCTAAAGTACTTCCTGCGCTCTATTCGCGCCGCCTCGGCCGTCGTTGACTTGCCATTCCTCGCAGCCTAATATTCGCGCCAAGACGTGGATGCGTCGTCAATGATCGGCCAACTCCTCGGCCATTACAAAGTCCTCCAGAAAGTCGGCGCCGGTGGCATGGGCGAAGTTTATCGCTCGCGCGACCAACAACTTGACCGCGACGTAGCTATCAAAGTCTTGCCCGCCAATCTGCTCGCCGATCCTGCCTCCCGCCAACGCCTCCTCCACGAAGCCCGCATGGCCTCCGCACTCAACCATCCTCATATCTGCACCATTTTCGAAGTTGGCGAAACTTCCGGTCAAATTTTTATCGTCATGGAATTTGTGTCCGGCGACTCGCTCAAGCAATTTGAAGGCGACGGTTTGCCCACTGAAGTCGTCCTGCGCTATGCCACGCAAATTGCCGACGCGCTCGTTCACGCTCATTCGCGCAACGTCATTCATCGCGATCTCAAAAGTGCTAACGTCATAATTTCCGAGGACGGCCGCGCAAAAATCCTGGACTTCGGCCTGGCCATGCGCCTACGCGGCGAAAATCTAGCCGAAGTCACCCAATCCAATTACTCACTCGCCGATTCCAGTCCGCTAGCCGGCACTCTCGGCTATATCGCTCCAGAAATCCTGCAAGGCGAGGCAGCCAGCCCGCGCACCGACATCTGGGCCTTCGGCGTCCTCCTCTACGAAATGTGCACCGGTCAGCTTCCCTTTCGCGGACGCACCGGATACGAACTCACTTCCGCCATTCTCCGCGAAGATCCAAAGCCCCTGCCCAATCGCGTGCCCGAAGGCCTCCGGGCCATCGTCC
>JABDFR010000090.1 GCA_013286465.1 Acidobacteriota bacterium
AGTGGAAGACGAGATTTTTTCGCTTCTCGCAGGGCGCGAGGATGCGCTCGTTCCGGGAATTGTCTTGCTCGCGGATTCTCCCACCGGCGATTTTGTGCGCGAGGCGATTGAGAGCGGCATTCGGGCGGTTTTGCCGCGCGATGCTACGTCGGCCGAGATTTTTGCGGCGGTGGAGGCTGCGGCGGCGGGTTTGGTGGCGCTTGATCCGGCGTCGTTTGAAGCTGTACTTTCGGTGCGAACGAATGGTGCGCGCGCCACTGAGGGAATCGCGGTGCAATCGCTCAGCCCGCGGGAGATTGAAGTGCTGCGGATGATGGCGGAGGGTTTGGGCAATAAAGAAATCGCTTCGCGGATGAAGCTTTCCGAGCACACCGTGAAATTTCACATTAGCTCAATTTTCACGAAGCTCGATGTATCGAGCCGGACGGAAGCTGTAACGCTGGGCGTGCGGCTTGGGCTCGTTCCGCTTTAAGTAGCGCCGGCGTCCCTGCCGGCATCTTACGAGCGCAACTCACGCCGCTGGCAACAGTCACGGGCGGATCACTGCGTTAAACCTACGCAACAAAATAACAATAAGGTCCGGCCATCATTGGAGTTGTCGCCGACTTCAGCGGTCGTAAGATGCCGGCAGGGACGCCGGCGCTACTTACTGCGGCCCGGGAAGATTTTTTAGGAAATGAGTGGCACCCACGAAGGCGGCAAAAAGCCAGCCGTTATAGCCTAGATGGAATAAGTAGCTGGCAAAGACCGTGCCGCTCTTCGCGCGCACGAACGTGAACACGATCCCTACCACTATCAGCAGGCTGATCTGCGCCCACGCGCCCCAGAGTTGCGGGCCGTGGAGCATGCCGAAGATTATTCCCGTGAAGACGATACTTCCGGCGATACCGAATGAACGCGCCGCAACCGGATAAATGAAGCCGCGAAAAATTGTTTCCTCGACGAATGGGGCCAGCGTTATTCCCAAAATCAAGAATAACGTCGCGCTCAGGCGATCTTGCCAGAAAATTTCGATGGGCATCCCATGCGGCTGGCCGGCGGCTTTCGATGCGAGGCTGATCAGGATCGCGAAGGCGCAACCGCAGACGACGTAGATGGCCGGACCAAAACGCGGGCGTCGCTCGCCGGAACGCAGCGAGCGCCAGCCGATCGCTTGCCAGAAGCTTTGTCCGGGCGCGCGATCCGTGTAGAGATAAAGAAAACCGACTTGAGCCACGGATACGACCAATGTGGCGATCACCGCGAATAAAGCTTTGACGCGTGGGGAATTTTGTAGCGCGTCCATGGACTGGCCAGTGGCGATGAAAACGATTGCGACTATGAGGGCTACACCTAGATAGAAGCCGACCGAGGCGAGAACGAAAATTATGATTTCTTTCCAGCTCCAGAGCGTGCGGATGTCTTCCGGGTATTGCAGCAGTTGCAGTTCCTGCGGCGTGGGACCGGGCGGCGCGCTGAGGATCGGCGTCGGCTGCTCGGATGGCGGCGTGGAATCTTGGCCGGACATTTAGCGCTTGGCCTTTCCGCGATCGGCTTCTACCAGCACGGCCGCGAGCAATGGCATCAGAATTTCGTGATGGCCGGTGATGGCGACGCCTTTCGATTTGGAGTTACGCGTGCCGCGGGCCGTGGGACGTTTGACCACATTTTGCATCGGGCGATAGTGCTGGATGAAATCGAAATTGGCGGTGGTGATGGGCACGAGTGGCGTGCCGAGATTGCGGGCCACGGTCACGGCTTTCAGAAAGATTTCCGGCAGCATCACGGCGGAACCCCAATTTAGATAGACGCCGCCGGGCTGCATTCGTTGTACGAGCGCGCAGAAAAGACGGAAATCACGGTGCGTGGCGGCGCCGAGAGCTTCGCCGGATGCGGCGCGGTGCATGTGCGGGATGTCGGTGCCGATGGCGAGATGCACAGTGACCGGAATTCCGGCGCGGTAGGCGTTCATCAGCACACTGGATTCAGGATACTGCGCGCGCAGAAGACGATTGCTGAGAAGTTTGCCGGTGGCTTCGCCGAGGCCGATCCCGCTCCGTTGCGCGCCCAGGGCCGCTTCATTTAAATAAAGGCCGGTCTCCTGGGCCATGCCGAATTTTCCGTAGCCGAGAGCGGTATCCACGTCTTCAGAAGTGCCGCCGACGAGGGCAATTTCAAAATCGTGAACCAGCGCGGCGCCGTTCATGGCGATACCGCTCACGAATCCGCGATTCATGAGATCGATCAGAATCGGGCCGAGGCCCACTTTAATGACGTGGCCGCCGATGCCCCAGAGAATTGCGCTGCGTTGACGGCGGGCGGCCAGAATCGCATCGCGAATCGCGCGAAGGTCATCAGCGGCGAGAATGTGCGGCAACGAATCGATGAAATCTGCGATTTTTGCGCCGCGCTTGTGGGGCTTGGCGAATTGGCCGGTGTGAACTT
This sequence comes from Acidobacteriota bacterium, assembly GCA_013286465.1. Lineage (GTDB taxonomy): Bacteria > Acidobacteriota > Terriglobia > Acidiferrales > UBA7541 > Palsa-147. The sequence continues at coordinate 2,425 of JABDFR010000090.1, forward strand.
TGCTGGGCCGCTCCGCCAATGGATACGTGCGAATGCCGCCGAGATCGATCGGCGCAATGCCGTAGCGGCTATTCGTCGGCGGCTGTTTCGATTTCGTAGCCAGATGCAATCCCCAATGCAGAAGTCCCGGCGACTTTAAAGGAGATTCCGCGCAGGCGCAAGGCGAGGTGCCTGACGCATCACGTGCGACGTAGGGCGGGCGCGAGAACTTGGCCGGTGTAGGATTTTTTCACGCGGGCCACTTGCTCGGGCGTGCCTTGCGCGACGATGCGGCCGCCTTCTGCGCCGCCTTCGGGGCCTAGATCGATGATCCAATCGGCTTGTTTGATTACGTCGAGATGGTGCTCGATGATCAGCACTGTGTTGCCTAGATCGACCAGGCGATTCAGGACATCGAGGAGTTTTTTTACGTCGTCGAAGTGCAATCCCGTTGTCGGCTCATCGAGAATGTAGAGCGTGCGGCCGGTTTGGCGTCGCGAAAGTTCGCGGGCTAGCTTCGTGCGTTGGGCTTCGCCGCCGGAAAGAGTGGTGGCGGATTGACCCAGTTGGACGTAGCCGAGTCCCACGTCCACCATTGTTTCCAGCTTTTGCTTGATCTGCGGGATATTTTCTAGCAGGCGATAGGCTTCTTCGATGGGCATATCGAGAATATCGGAGATCGAATAGCCCTTGTAGCGTACCGAGAGCGTTTCGGAATTGTAGCGGCGACCGCGGCAAACCTCGCAAGTCACATACACATCGGGCAGAAAATTCATTTCGATGCGGCGCAGGCCATCGCCTTGGCAGGCTTCGCAGCGTCCACCTTTCACATTGAAGCTGAAGCGCCCCGGGCGATAACCGCGCTCGCGCGATTCGGGAAGCATGGCGAAGAGTTCGCGAATCGGGGCGAAGACTCCCGTGTATGTGGCGGGATTCGAGCGCGGGGTGCGACCGATGGGGTCTTGATCGATCTGCACGACTTTGTCGAGATGCTCGAGGCCGGTGATCGAGCGATGCGCGCCGGGTTTTTCCATCGAGCGGTAAAATTTCTGAGCCAGCGCTTTGTAGAGAATGTCGTTGATGAGCGTAGATTTTCCGGAGCCGGAGACGCCGGTGATAAGAATTAGCGTGCCGAGCGGGAACGTTACGTCGATATTTTTTAAATTGTTGGCATGCGCGCCGAGAATAGTGAGCGCGGCGCCATTCGACGGGCGCCGCTTCGCCGGCACGGGAATGTGCGTGAGCCCCGCCAGATATTGGCCGGTGAGCGAGCGCGGATTCGCCGCGATTTCCGCAGGCGTGCCAATGGCGACGAGCTCGCCGCCGGCTTTTCCTGCGCCAGGGCCGAGATCGACGACGTAATTGGCGCGGCGCATAGTTTCTTCGTCGTGTTCGACGACGAGGACGGTGTTTCCAAGGTCGCGCAAAGTTTCGAGCGTGGCGAGCAGACGGCCGTTGTCGCGTGCGTGCAGGCCGATAGACGGCTCATCGAGAACATAGAGAACACCGCGCAGCCGCGAGCCGATTTGCGTGGCCAGGCGGATGCGTTGGGCTTCGCCGCCGGAGAGAGTGGCGGCCGAGCGATCGAGAGTGAGATAGCCGAGCCCTACGTTGAGAAGAAAATCGAGGCGCTCGGCCACTTCTTTAAGCGGGCGCTCAGCGATGGAGCGTTGCCGCACGGTGAGCTTGGTGAGAATGCGATCAACGGCGGCCCGCGCATCGCTAAGCGCGAGACTCGTGAAATCGGCGATCGATAGGCCGGCGATTCTTACCGCTAGGCTTTCCGCACGCAGGCGCTTGCCCTCGCACGCCGAGCAAAGTGATGGCGACATGTATTGCGTGAGCCACTCGCGATAATTGTCGGAATTCGAATCGTCGAGATTGCTTTCGAGATGCTGCAAGACGCCCTGAAAATGCAGTCCCTTTTCGGTGCCGCCGTTGGCAGGATTGCCGTTGAGAATGAGATTTTGAATTCTGCGCGGGAATTTCTCAAACGGCGTGTCGAGATCGAAGCCGAACGCAACCGAGGCGATCTTTAGCGTGCGCTGGAGATATTGGGAAGCCGAGCCTGGGCCCAACCCGCCATCAAAAAGCGGCTTTGACCAATCGACGATTACGCGGGCGGGATCGAATTCGTATTTCGAGCCGAGGCCGTGACATTCGGGGCACGCACCGTACGGCGAATTAAAGCTAAACGAGCGCGGCTCGGGCAGCGGCACCGAAATTCCGCAATCCGGGCAAGCTAGTTTCTCGGAATAAACGTGTTCGTCGCCGCCCACCACCGCGATGGTCACAAGGCCGTCGGTAAGCTTCAGTGCGGTTTCGATGGATTTCTCGAGGCGATCGGCGATGCCATTCTTCAGCAGTAGCCGATCGACCACGATTTCGATCGTATGATTTTTCCGGCGATCGAGAGGAATGGGCTCGTCGAGACTCTTTAGTTCACCGTCCACGCGCGCGCGCACGAATCCGGCCTTCGCAAATTTCTCGAATTCTTTTTTGTATTCGCCCTTGCGGCCGCGCACTACCGGAGCAAGCACCATCACGCGATCGTCGGGCTTGAGCGCCATCACCGTTTGCACGATCTGCTCGGTTGACTGCCGGGAGATGGGATTGCCGCACTTGGGGCAATGCGGTGTGCCGATAGCGCTCCAGATCACGCGCAGGTAATCGTAAATTTCGGTGATGGTGCCGACCGTCGAACGCGGCGAGCGCGTCGTGGTTTTCTGCTCGATGGCGATCGACGGCGAGAGCCCTTCTACCGCGTCCACATCCGGCCGCTCCATTTGATCGAGGAATTGACGCGCATAGGCCGAAAGCGACTCGACGTAACGCCGCTGACCCTCGGCATAAAGCGTATCGAAGGCGAGCGAGGACTTGCCCGAACCAGAAAGCCCAGTAATGACCGTGAGCGTATTCCGCGGGATTTCGAGCGAGATATTCTTCAGGTTGTGCTGGCGTGCGCCGCGAATGACGATGTTCTTCAGGCCCATGGGAAAAGCCACCGCCTACAGAGCGGCAGGCTGCACAGTGGGCAAAATGCGCCCAGTGTAATCTTTCAAGATATCAGTTGCGTCAAGAGGGGGTCAAGGGAAGCGCGGGCGAATCGAGATTCAACTCGAAGAATGTGGCTCCCCAGGGCGCGATTGCGTGAAAAATCCTTCCACAATCCAGGTGATGATCCAGCAGAAAGCGCCCACTACGACGGGCAGCATCACCAGCACGATCAGCTCGACGATGCTTCCGCTTCCAGTGAAGTAGAACTGTAAGAGCCAGAAGGCCGCACCGAACACCGCGCCGAAGATCATAAAGCGCTTGGCGACGAGATAAATCCTGCGAAAGCCCTTGTTAGCGCCCACGGTTCGTACTCCTTCGCTGCCACAAATGATATTCCGGGTATACCCGCCAGTCAATAAATCCATTTACGCGGCTTGGATACGGGCGGCCACTCCGGGGATGGGCGTGGTTATCGGCGCCGACAGCCAACGGCGCTACATGCCGCCGCTTATCTACTCGGCGGCGGGCAGCTGTCCGGCCAGGTGCTTCGGAGCAGTGTTGCGCCAGGCGTCGGCTAGCGCTTTACGCACGGTGGCCGACTTGGCGGCGCTCAGACGGACGAGCGTCGCGCCACGCACTCCCCATGCGCCTGCTGCCGGCTTAAAGGCTTTGGAATCCGCCTTGAGAAGCTCGGCTTGTTGATCGGGCCAGAGTTTGAGCATGCCCCAGCCTTTGCTTGGAGCATCCAGGGTGGCGAAGATTTTGCCGCCGACCCGGAAATCGGGATGGTCCATGTGCGAGCTTTCAATTGTTTCGGGCAGGCTTAGGGCGATTTGGCGGAAGTCTTTGGCGGTCATTTTTTCTAAACCCTTGCATGTCAACAAGATGCTGGGCTGAAACCCACCGCTACGACGGCTATGGCCTCGTTCTCCTCGTACGCGCATGACAATAACATAGGGTCGGACCGACGGGCCCGCGGATTGTGTCTCCGGCGACTTTTTACTAGGCGCGTGTCAAAATTTCCCGGCTGTGGATATCTAACTCCTTTGGATTGAGGAAGATGTGTTTGGCCTTTGGACTGCACCCTAGAAGCCCGTCAGGGGGAAGGAAAGTCGAGGATCCCTTCGGGGATTGAGGGCTGGGCCGGCTTCCTTCCCCTTGCATTTTTGTTCTGTAGTCAATTCTTCCTCAGAATTCCCTCCTGTATCACCGCTCTGGATGACGCACAACACGGTTTGCGCCGGTTCGTGTTTACAAACTCGTCACCAACGACGAACCTTCCGGCCTGTGCCATCATCTGATTTAGTAGTGCGGCCCCGCGCGAAGCGGACCCAGACTGGAAATTCCAGCCACGGACAAGTTCACGAGGAGTGTGATCATGGCCAAGTTGCGATTGGCATTTGCGGGCGATCGTGACATTGCAGTGTGGGTTCTGGATTTCCTGCTGGCGCAAGGTGTCCGCCCTTGCGCTTTGTTGCTGCCGGATCCCTCGAAGGCTTCCCATTCGCAGGAATTGCGCGCCCGCTGCAGTTATTTGCCGGAGGAAAATATTCTGGTGGGCGGGCGCTTCCGTGATGCCCACGGCATCGAATTACTGCGAGAACTCCGGCTAGATTACATCGTGGGCGTGCATTTTCCATACTTGGTCCCGGAAAGCATGCTGGAGGTCAGCGGCCGCGGCTTTCTGAACTTGCATCCAGCGTATCTTCCATTCACGCGAGGATGGCATACGCCGACTTGGTCAATCCTGGAGGGCACTCCTGCCGGAGCGACGCTGCACTTCATCGACCGCGGGCTCGACACCGGCGATATTATCCTTCAAAAGCAATTACACGTTTCTGAGGATGACACCGCGCATTCGCTGTACCAAAAAGTTAAAAAATTGGAGTTGGAGGTTTTTCAGCAGGCCTGGCCGCAGCTGCTCTCTGGACATCCCACACGAATCCCGCAGGATCTAAGTGTCGGAACTTTCCACAAGCGCAAAGATCTGTTCCAGCCGCAAATTCAGGAAGTCGATTTGGACGAGCCGACCACCGCGCGCGAGCTAATCACTCGCTGTCGAGCGCTCACCACTAACCGGATCGATGAAGCGGCTTATTTCGAAGTCGATGGAAGACGGCACCGGATTCAGATCGCCATTACTCCCGAAGAATCCCCGGCGGAAACTTTGGACGACGAGGCGTGCGTGCCGATCAGCGAGCATACCGACTGACATCCGCGTTCCCGGCAATTCGGTTATTTTGGCTGGGGCGGAAGGATTCGAACCTTCACCGTCCGCATTAACAGTGCGGTGTCCTACCGGTTGGACCACGCCCCAACCTGCATTGAATTCTAGCATGCGGGCGTGGTGGTTTTTGGCGGTTGGATCAAACACGCGATAAATATTTCTGACTCGATTTGGGTTCGCCGATTTGCTTCGGCCTTGCCGGCTGGCATGCTCGTCGGATGCCGGCAGGGACGCCGGCGCTACTTTCAGTCTTTGGTTACCGGGTAGCCGGATTCGATCCAGCCTCGCCAGCCGCCATCCATCGAGAGAACGTTGGTGTACCCCATTTTCTGGAGATTGTCGGCGGCGAGAGCGGAACGGAAACCGCCGCCGCAGTAAAGGACCACGGGAGCGCTGTGATCGGGGATAGTTTTCTCGATGTCGCGCTCGATCACGCCTTTTCCCATGTGAATCGCGCCTGGCAAATGGCCGTTGGCCCATTCGAGATCTTCGCGCGTGTCCACGAGAATTAATTTCTCGCCGGAATCGACGCGTTTCTTGATTTCCTTGTAGTCCACTTCTTTGA
>JABDFR010000091.1 GCA_013286465.1 Acidobacteriota bacterium
TCTAGGCGGGAAAATGTTGCGCTGATGGCGGCGAAAGCGATGGATACCGGAGCGTTGATCGAGGCCTTGCTGCGAAGCCAGGGGCTTGCCGTATTCGCGCGCGTCGGTGAAGGGCGATTCCGAGCCATCGGCAATTTTCCCGATTGGCTGGCGGAAATTGGCGGCGCGCAGGCCGCGCCCGATGGGACTCTGCAACTCGGCGAGCGATTTCCTTTCGTCGAAAACTTCCTCGTCGATGCCGAACAACTTTGGAAAGCGGAATCGGTAGAGCACAAAAACTCCGGGCTGTGGATTGAGAAAGGAGCGGACGGACGCGAAGTGGCGCTGGAGGCTTCGGCGCTGTGGCTCTTGGGAATGCCCATTTTATTGCTGCGAAATCCGCAGGAAACATTTCAGGATCAATCGCGATGGTTGCAAACGGCGCGGCAATCACGGCTGAAGCACGACCGGCTCGGGCGCGAAATTCAAAAGAAGGAAATTCTGCTGCACTGCATCGTGCACGATCTTTCTCAGCCGTTGAGCGCCATGCGCGGATGCTTTTCGTGCCTGAATCTCGAAGCACAGCCCGGCGCGATTCACCGGCTGATTGAAACTGGGTTGAAGCAATCGCGGGTGCAGGAAAACATGATCCGCGAGATTTTGGCTGCTTTTTCGGACGAGCTCGGAGGCCAGCCCGGCTCGCCGCAGAAAACTTCCGCACCATCGGATATTGCGGCGAGCGCATCGGAAGTGGTGAGGGATTATTCGGCCGCGTTCGCGGATAAAGGCGTGCGCATCGAGCTGGATTCGAGAGTTGATCTTTCGCGCGACTGGAAAGTAGCCGGCGACGAATCGCGATTGCGGCGGATATTTGCGAACCTGGTGGAAAATTCACTGCGAGTCAGCCCGGCGAATTCCACGGTCACGCTCGGAGTGAGTGATGAAGATCGGTTCGTGCTGGCTTACGTGGATGACGAAGGGCCGGGATTTCCGGGCGGCCAGGCGCCGGTTTTTTCACTTTTCGGCAAAGGCAAGGAGCAGGGCGGAAAAGCGGGGCTGGGACTTTATTTTTGCAGAATCACGGTCGAAGGCTGGGGCGGAACAATCGGATGCGAGCAGCGGCCGGCGGGGGGCGCGCGTTTCTGGTTTCGAATCCCGCGCGCGGAGCAAGAATCGAAATCCGCGCCGGCTCCGGTAAAATCGACAGGGCAAGGGGACGCGAACTTGAAACGGAACGGACTTTCTGTTTCGCCGCCAGAGTCTGGCGGGCACGTCCAGCAAAATGAGGCTCGCAGGCCGATGGAAACTACGTGGCGTCCATTGCGCGTTCTACTCGCCGAAGATACCGTAGTGAATCAGGAATTGATGACCATCATGCTCGAGAAGCGCGGTCACTCGCTGGCGGCGGTGGGGAATGGGCGGGAAGTGCTTGCGGCTCTGGATCGCGATCATTTCGACCTGGTTCTGATGGATCAGGAGATGCCGGAATTGAACGGCACCGAAACGACCAAAGCGATCCGCGAAAAAGAACGCGGGACGGGCAAACATCTGCCGATTGTCGGCGTGACAGGCGTTGCGGCGATGGGTGGGCGCGAAGTTTGCCTGGCTGCAGGCATGGATGCTTGCCTTCCGAAACCGTTTCAAGTGGATCAGTTGTACGAGACGATTGAAAATTTAGTATTTGATCCGGGAGCGAAGGCACGAGCAACCGGCCCCGCGCCCGGCGGCAGTGCGGTGAACAAGACGCCGCTGAATTATGTGAGCGGAAACAAGAAATTCGTGCGACGGCTGGTGGGAGTTTTTCTCGCGGATTCGGCCAAGAGATTCGCGGAGATTCAGCGAGCAGTCGCGCGGCGGGATGCGCAGAAACTGGCGACCTTGGCGCATGCGCTGGCGGGTTCGGTGGGCGTTTTCGACGCGACGAGCGTGGCGGAAACCGCGCGGAAGCTCGAAGCCATGGGGCGGAGCGGCGATTTTACCGGAACGGATGCCGCGTTTGATTCGTTTGCGCAGGAATATGCCAAACTGAGGGTGCAATTGCGCGGGATGGTGTCAGAGAATGCAAAGTCCGTCAAAAAAACCGAGCGGAAAAAACCGCGCCGGACGCGCCAAAAAAAGCGCAGGAAGTAAGGAGCCAGGCATGGGCGCCAAAGCCGCGAGCCGCGAAACGCCGACCAAAATATTGATCGCCGATGACGACCGCACCACGCGGCTTTTCCTCTCGGAAATCATGAAGACCGCCGGTTATGCCGTGACGGTTGCCTCCGACGGCAAAGAGGCATTGAAAAAACTGAAGAAAGGGAAATTCGATCTGGTGCTTTTGGATGTTTGGATGCCGAACATGAATGGCATCGAAGTTTTGACAGCGCTCCGGCAGGAAGCCGCGCCGCCGAAAGTGGTGATCATGACCACCGACGGAACGCCGGAGACGGTGCTGAAAGCGATTCGCGAGCAGGCTTTCCGCTATATGAAGAAGCCGATCGATCCGGACGCGTTGATCGATACGGTGCAACAAGCCATCGCCGCGAAACCGGAGACATTGCCCATCGAGGTGATTTCCGCGCGGCCCACTTGGGTGGAATTGCTGCTCCCGTGCGACCTCGGAGTGGCCGAGCGCGTGGAGCGCTTCCTGCTCGATCTAAAAACGGATCTGCCCGAAGAAACGCGCCGCTCCATCGGAACCGCATTCCACGAGCTGCTTTCGAACGCGGTGGAATGGGGCGGCAAGCTCGATCCCAATCGCAAAGTCCGAATTTCCTGCGTGCGCACGGATCGCATGGTGATGTATCGCATCGCCGATCCCGGTCCCGGCTTTCGTTTCGAAAATTTGAAGCATGCCGCCGTCTCGAATCCCGAAGAAGATCCGGCCGCGCATTTTCGCGAGCGCGAAGAAATGGGACTTCGGCCCGGCGGGCTGGGGTTATTGATGACGCGGCAGCTTGTGGATGAGCTGGTTTACAACGAGGCGCAGAATGAAGTTCTCTTCGTGAAATATCTTGACAAAAAAGAGGACGAGCCCGCCTAAGTTCGCTCAGCGATTCAATCAGGAGAATCACGCATGGCAATTCTCGTAACCGGCGGCGCCGGCTACATCGGAAGCGTCACGGTAGAGCGCTTGGAAGCGGCCGGCGAGAGCGTGGTGGTACTCGACGCTCTGGGACGCGGCCATCGCGAGGCGGTCACCCGCGAGACGCCGTTCTATAAGGGCCAGGTGGGCGATCGCGCGTTGATTGCGAAAATAGTCGCGGAGCACAAAATCGAGTCGTGCGTTCATTTCGCGGCGCTCGCGTACGTGGGCGAATCGGTGGAACAGCCGGAAAAGTATTTTGAAAATAACGTCTCGCAGGGCATCGCGTTTCTCGGAGCGCTGCTCGCCGCGGGCGTGCGGCGCTTCGTTTTTTCTTCCACCGCTGCGACTTACGGCGAGCCTGAGCGCGTCCCGATCGACGAAGAGTGCCGGAAATGGCCGAAGAATCCGTACGGTTGGTCAAAGCTGGTCATCGAGCAGGTGCTCGATTCGTATGACACCGCGCATGGATTGAAATTTGCATCGCTCCGCTATTTCAATGCCGCCGGAGCCACCGAGCGTTGCGGCGAGCATCACGATCCGGAAACGCATCTGATTCCGATCGTTCTGGCGGCGGCTGCGGGCGAGAAGCCGGACGTTCCGGTGTTCGGCGGCGATTACCCGACGCCGGACGGCACGGCAATTCGCGACTATGTTCACGTGGCCGATTTGGCCGACGCCCACATCCGCGCGCTCGAGCATTTACGCAAGGGCGGCAGCTCGGAATTCATGAATCTTGGAACTGGCGACGGCTACTCGGTCCTTGAAGTAATCGAAACGGCGCGCCGCGTCACTGGCAGCGAAATACGGATTCGAAAAGAAGCGCGCCGCCCGGGAGATCCCGCAAGACTCGTGGCAGATCCGGCCAAGGCGCGACGGGTGCTGGGCTGGACTCCGAAAATGTCGGACTTGGCATCGATAATCGGCTCCGCCTGGGACTGGAAAAAACGCAATCCGCGCGGCTACTTCGCAAGCTAGACGATCGAGAATGCAACGTTCGCGGCCCGCGGAAGTGGTTCACCGCGATCCGCCACCGATACGCGCCACACACTAACCACTGAAATTCGGGAATGTCTCCAATTCCATTTTAGAGACCGGGCATACGAACGGATGCATGTGAGGAAGGCGTCGTGCAGCGGTAGCGGAAGGCTCCGGCTCGATCAGGCGCACGTCGTGGAATTTGCAAAAATATTCGCCGTCGCGAATTTCCATTTCGCACTGAATAGGTTCTTGCACGCGAGTGGCTTCAGCTCGAAATACTCCAGCTCGACTCTCACATCGATTTAATTTTGAGGTAGCGCGCGATATCCGGAATTTCGATGAGAAACGCGATGAACAATCCCGCCGCGACGATCCCCGCGACGATCAAGTCGATACGTCCAAATAATGTTTGGGGAAGCATAATTTCTCCTCTCAATACATGCCGCAAAACCGCCGCTCATTGTTTCGACCCAATTTTCTCTTGCCGATCACGACAGGCGCTATCGGGAGAGAAGTGTAGCCGGCGCCGTGGACTCCCTTATTCGGGCTCGAAGATTTCCCGCACGTTGCGAGCAGGGGTCGCAACACTTCCGAGCGGGTCCGGCGTACATGGTTTTACCCGTATTGAATACACTGTTTCCCCTACGTAATATTGCTGGTCATTAAACGTGCACATCGAGAAGTTATCGCCGCGTCAGATAAGCGAAGTGCATGTTTAGACTAGCGTTATCTCGATGTTCCAGTCATACTGTCAGCCTCGGAGGAGAAAATATCGGGCAACTGTCTTCCCAACTCTGGCATCGATTCTCACGTCGGCACGAAAGAGCATTGGATCGCATGATCCAACGGGATGGGGGTCCCGCCCTTCAGATGACCGGCAAGATTGTTCGCGATGACCACCGCCTCGTTGGCCCCGGCCTGCGGTGAGAAATTCCCAGCAACGGTTCGAGTATTTGCGGTACAGAATTTGGTTTTCCAAGGCGGAGTTCTCCCCCGCTGCACTGGGGAGGAAACCGTCGGCGGCCATTGGCGTCAAACAGATGGTGATGCTGTAAGCGAAAGAGTTCAAAGGCTTTTGCAGGGTGAAATGACGATCGGCGACACGATTAACGTTTACATCATCTCGCGCAACAGACTGCTGCGGGAGTCGCTCGCCAGGATTTTCAAAAAGCAGAACGATATTTCGATCTTGACTGGCGATGCGCTGACGTCCGCGACGCTGCAGGAAATCTGCGATTCAGGCGTGGACGTCGTGCTGATCGATTCGATCAATGCGCTTCTCGAGGAAGCTGAGAAAGTTCGCGAGCTTCGCAGAACGTGCCCGAATTTGAATCTTGTCGTGGTCTGCATGGAAGAGAACGAAGAGACATTTCTTCGCGCCGTGCAGCTCGGCGTCACCGGGTACGTTCTCAAGGAAGCGTCGGCAATGGATGTGACCGCCGCGGTGCGGACGGCCGCGCGCGGCGAAGCGTCCTGCCCGCCGCGTTTGTGCCACTACTTGATCGAGTTCGTGGCGCGCCAGAGCGATGGACTTCCGACCGCGCGGATGAGGGAACTGATGAATCTCACTCGCCGCGAACAACTGCTGATTCCCTTGCTTGCCCGCGGACTTACCAACAAAGAAATTGCAGAAAAGTTGAACCTCTCCGAGCAAACGGTGAAGAACTACGTTCATAGAATTCTCCGCAAGACGGGCGTACAGGATCGCCTCGCCGCAGTGGAAGTCTGCCGCACTGCTGGACTTAATCTCTAGAAAAAATCGATCGGCCCGCTTTCGCAGTGTGCATCGCGCGAAAGGTGTTTTGTGGCGGCGTACTGTATTTCCCCATCACCTTACGGGATTCTCTTGAGTACTAAAAACGTACCAAGCGATACGTAAGTACTCTCCGAAAAAATCAAAAATCCACTCCGTAGCAATACTCGAGGTTGCGGTTTTGCTGAGTACTGAATTGAACCTTACGTGGAAATGCGAATTCACCGACACTCCATGAACCATGAGTGTCGCACTGAATCCTATACGTGTCCTGGTGGCGAACCGGCCCCGTTTAATGCGGGATATCGTTCTCGCCACGATTTCCGATCAACCCGACATCGAAATCGTTGGAGAAGTGAATGACGAGCAGGAAATGGCGAAAGCCGTCGAGGACACCCACCCGGATTTTGTGATCGTCGCGCTGCGCGGCGGCGACAAACTTCCGGATGTTTGCTACTCGATCCTCGAACGGCATCCGCAAATGCGGATCATCGCCATCGCGTCGGACCGCGCCAGCACGCTTTTCTGCTGGACTTCTCTCAATATTCATTCAGATCGCATCGAGACTTCGGAAGAGGGCGTACTGCGCGCCTTACGAGGCAAACCGGAGATGCCCAGGGCATAGTGCCGAAAATGAGAAGCCAAATACAGAAAAGGGCTCGTGCGCTGCGTCAGGGCGGGGCGCTGAAATTCGCGCTCGCCATGTTCCTGTTTGGAGTGGGAGCTCTGCCTCTCTTTGCGCAGAGCTCACGAAATTCGAACTCCAATGAAATCCCCGAAAACGCTTCGGAGCTCGCTCGTGAGAATTTGAAACACGTAGCCGCATCGGCCGCGGAACTCGAAGCCATATTGCACAAGGATGCGGGCCTGCTTGTGGAATTGAAGTCCTGGATTGCCGAGCGCGCCACCGAGCAAGGGCAAGTGGTTACGGATTCCGATCTCACGGACGTGGCAATTTTCGAGCGGCTGCGAAGTGATGTGGAGTTCCGCTCGGTGGCCACGCGGCTCGTGCAGCGCTACGGCTACTTGACGCCGCAGGTGAACCCGCTCTCGCAAGAAGGCAGAGAACAGGACCTCGTGTCTCAAGAGCGCGCGAAGTATATCGCCATGGAGCAGGAGCAGCAACGCCAAGGCGAGCAGGCCGCCGGGTATCAGCAGACTTGTTCGCCGCAGCAGAGCGCGAACTGCACATCGCATCCGGGCTCGCCCGCCGCGCGGCCCGATCTTGGATCCGGTGGCGGTGGCTCGATCCAGCCACCGAATTTGCCGGCCAATACGCCTTTTAATCCGACTCCCAATCCCTCACCGTCGCCGACTCGGCCGCAATCGCCGCAGATTTATCAGACCGGAGCGTCGCAGTCCGATTTGCTTTCGCAAATGCCGATCGCGTCAGGCGATTCGCTCTCGTCGCTCGGCGCGCTGGGCCAAGCTAATTCCGCGGGCGGTCTACCCGGCCAGACCAGCGGGAGTTTTCCGTCGACGGATCTCTTTTCCGCCAGTCAACTCGCGCCGCCGAGCATGATGGGCGCGCAATTGCCGTCTGATTTCGCGTCCGCGGCGGACGCCAATGGCGCGAATGCTCAGAACTCGAATTCAGCGGAAGCGGCGCTGCGTGCGCTTTCGAAGGGCAACGGCGGGGATCGCGGCGAAGACCTCGATCGCTCGGCGCTCGTGCGCGGCAACAACCCTTACCTGAATGTTCCATCGCTTTACGACATGTACATGCAAGCGGCGCCATGGTCGCAGGAGCCCAAGCGTTTCGGAATCGAAGTCTTCGAAGACGGCACGCGCGACGCGCAGATGATTCCGATGGATTTTCCTGTTGGTCCGGATTACGTGCTGGGACCGGGCGACTCGCTGGCCATCGATGTATGGGGCGGCGTTTCGCAGCGCGTCTATCGCACGGTCGACCGCGAAGGCCGCGTGAATCTGCCCGAGGCCGGACCGGTGCTGGTCAGCGGCAAATCGCTAGGCGACGTGCAGCAGTCGGTTCAGCAGTTGTTGCGCACGCAATTTCGAGATGTGTCTGCCGATGTCTCGCTGGCGCGATTGCGGACGATTCGCGTGTACGTAGTGGGCGATGTGGAACATCCCGGCGCCTACGACATCAGCTCGCTTTCGACGCCATTGAATGCGCTTTTCGCGGCGGGCGGCCCAACTTCGCGCGGCTCACTCCGAATCGTACGCCACTATCGCAATTCCGAGCTTGTGCAGGATGTCGACGTATACGACCTGCTGCTCCATGGCGTGCGCACCGGCATTCAGCGCCTCGAGAATGGCGACACG
>JABDFR010000092.1 GCA_013286465.1 Acidobacteriota bacterium
GCCGATCGACCGCACGCGCGCAAGCCCGTCGGCATCATCGGCTACTTCGCCACGGGAATTTCTACGTTTGCGTATGCCTTCGCCACAAGCTGGCCGATGATCCTAGTCTTGCGCGCGCTCGGCTGGATCGGCCGGGGCAGCCGCGGTCCCTCGCGCGACGCTTTGCTTGCGGACTCCGTGGCCCAGGAAAAAATCGGCAGCGCTTTTGGCTTCGAGCGGATTACGTCGGGAGAGAAATAATCGTCGTCGTGATCGTAGTCTTCGAGAAGCGCGAGGGTTTCATCGAGCGAAACGCCGGGAACGAAAACGACGCCTTTCCAATCGTGAATCAGGCCGCCGGGAACTGACAGCGTGCTACCGGTCTTTGTGCCGCGCGCGTTTTCGACGGCGACGCGCCCCGCGCGCAAATCTTCGTAAGCCGTACTGCGCTCATCGGTGGCCAGGCCGTCAATCCAGAGAAAATTTGCGCCGTGCAGTAGTTCGTCGGCCATGCGCGCTTCCGTTTTGTTGATGTAATCGTCGAAGGCCTTCGCGGTAGCAGATTGCAATCCGGTACCGGCGCAGACTCCGGCGGCCCAGATGATGATTGCCAAGACGAAGGTGGCCCGAAGTGATGCGGTCGCCGTCTTAAGTAGCGCCGGCGTCCCTGCCGGCATCCGACGACCACTGCATTCTCCATCGGCGGTGCGCCGGGACGGACGGAGTAGTTCAATACAACTTCGTTTGGTTCGTTGTGCGATCCGTCCGTGATTGCTGGCCTTGCTGATTTGTGTGCTCGTAAGATGCCGGCGGAAACGCCAGCGGTACTTTTTCTCGTCGCTCATGCGCGGCAGTTTGCCGGTGGCTGCTACGCGACTCAATGCACGGAGGCTCCTTTTTTCTCCTGCCGATCTCATTTGGCAAATCGAATATTTGCAATCGTTTGCGGAGTCTTATCCTTTAAGATGTGGGCGATTTACCGGGGTTCCCGACTTGACGCAATCCTCGCGCGAGCGCTGCCAGTTTCGCTTCGGTGTTTTTGAGTTTGACGGTTCGACGGGCGAACTGCGCAAGGACGGCAAAACCGAGCCGCGATTGCGCGATCAAGCGGCGCAGATTCTGGCAATGCTTCTCGAACGGCCGCGCGATGTCGTGACCCGCGAGGAAATTCAGCAAGCGTTATGGCCGGCCGACACGTTCGTAGATTTCGAGCACGGCGTGAATTCGGCAGTGAACCAACTTCGCGGCGCGCTGGGCGATTCGGCCTCGAATCCGCGCTTTATTCAGACGCTACCGCGGCGCGGATACCGCTTCATCGCGCCCGTAGAGATCATCGGTGCCACTAATTCTGCGTCCACGGCACCCACATCTGTTGCCTCGGCGGAATCCGCCCCGCGCGAAGCCGCCGTCGTTCGCGACGACGATCTTCCGGTCGCCTCCAACGCAGTTGTGCGCAGTCTCTTTTCGCTGATCCAAATTATGTATCTGATTTTTTATTTGACCTCGCTCGCCCGCATTCGCCAGATTGACGCGATTTTGCTGAACAGCCCGTTTAGTCCTCGCTGGGTGCTGCCAGTTTTGATTCTTACCGCTGGGGCCGGCATTCCCATTCGTTTGTATCTGCTGAGTGCGACCGCTTTTCGTTATCGAGGGCTCGCGCGGAAGTTTCGTACGCTTTTTCCTTTTGTTTTCGTGCTCGATGAATTGTGGGCGCTCGCTCCATTTCTGCTGGTCGATCAACTCGGCCTGGGAATCGCCATTGCCTGCACCGCCGCGCTGCTCTACGTGCCGTTTTCGCAGCGCGCACTTCTGCGCATGGGCCATTCTTGAGGCGGCGAACCGAGCTTAGCTGGCGGAGGATTTTTGCGCGGCTTGCGCGCCGTCGAGATGCGGGAGAGCGGCGGCGAAGATTCGCTCGCCCCAGACTTGGCGTTCGCGAGGATCGAGCCATTTTACCCGTGGGCGAATTTGCTGGAATGGATCGGTGTTGAGCAGTTCGTTGAGAATCGTTTCGATGCGCAATTGGAAGACGCGATCTTCAGAGCGGAAGCCATCGGGAGTGATGCCCTCGGCGAACGCGGGGACGCCGATCAGTATCGAGTAGGTTTCCATCCACCAGGTGAGCCAGGGTTCGAGTTGCGGTTGGCGGCCAAATTTGTTTACGAGGTAACAATAATTATCGAGGACGGCGCGATCGCAGATTACGTGAGGGGCGCGGCGGGCGGCGTCGAGTTCGGCAGCGATTTGCGCGTGCAGGATCCAGAGTTGGGCGTCGAAAGTTGTTTCTGCGTTTACAGGGAAGTGCGACTGGCGGGCGATTTCAGTGACTAGCTCTACGTTGTAACCGGCTTTTTTCAATAGCGAGCAGGTTTCGAATGCGAGAGTAGTTTTGCCTACGCCGTGGGTGCCGATTAGGGCTAGCTTCACTTGCTGGTCCTCACTTTGAACTTCGAGCTTATCTTCTAGCATAGATGGCTCCGTTGCGGTTCATTGATCGCTTGAGACAGAAACGGGGCCGACCCTTCGGCTTCGCTCAGGGCGAGAAAGCGGGAAGATCTGAAAAGAAAGACCCTCCCCTTCTGGGCGTTGCCACGATGCGAGCGGGCGCTTAGAATCGGTCGGCTTTGCGGGATCGCAGTTTAGACAATGGGGGAAACGGGAATGAGCTTGGGGCGGAAAGTAATTATCGCGGCATTTATTTTGGCTGGAACGCTGGCGAGCGTGGTGGTGCGGGCGCAGATGGCTCCGCAGGCGAAGTCGAATGTGCTGGATGACGCTACGCTTGCCGCGGACGACAAGATTATTGCGGAGATCAACGATCACAACGAGATCATGTCGAATCTCGAATATTTGTCGGACATGATCGGGCAGCGCTTGACCGGCTCGGAAAATTTGAAGAAGGCCAATGATTGGACGAAGGAACGATTTGCCGCTTATGGCGTGGACAATCCGCACTTGGAATCCTGGCAAATCGCGCACACGTGGACGCGCGGCACCGCGCGCGGGCGAATCCTCAGTCCGGCAGAGCATCCGCTTTCGCTGGCGTCGTATGCTTGGGCGCCGGGCACGAATGGAGTGGTGCGCGGGCCGATTGTTTACGTGAAGGCGCAATCGATCGAGGAATTGCAGGCATACAAAGGAAAGCTGAAGAATGCGTTCGTGATTATGTCAGAGCCTTTGCTGCTGCCCCCGCCGGATGAGCCTGCTCCAAACCCAATGCTCATTCCTTACGGCGACTCGACGGCTCTGGTAGCGCCGAAGCGTCCGGGCGCTCCGGTGATTCGCTTCGGGCCCGAGTACATGAAATTTGTGCAGGACAGGAATGCATTCTTCAAAGAAGAGGGCATCAACGCGTGGCTGACCGATTCGGGTAAGCCGGATACTTTGCTGAATATGACGGGCCTGGGCGGACGGACTTATTCAATTTCGCCAGTGCCTGCCGCGTTTGTGACTTCGGAGAATTATTCTCTGATATGGAGATTGCTGAAGCGCGGGCCGGTGGAAGCTGAAATCGAAATTACGAATACGATCGGCGATGCGCCAGTGGATGTCTACAACACCGTGGCGGAAATTCGCGGGAG
This sequence comes from Acidobacteriota bacterium, assembly GCA_013286465.1. Lineage (GTDB taxonomy): Bacteria > Acidobacteriota > Terriglobia > Acidiferrales > UBA7541 > Palsa-147. The sequence goes on from JABDFR010000092.1 coordinate 3,561, forward strand.
CGAGAAACCGGATGAGGTTGTTGTGCTCGGCGCGCATTTGGATTCCTGGGATATGGGAACGGGTACGACGGACAACGGAGCCGGCGTGGCCTCGTTGATGGAAGCAGCGCGGGCGCTTCAGAAACTGGGATTGAAACCGAAGCGCACGATTCGATTTATTCTTTTCTCGGGCGAGGAGCAGGGATTGTGTGGATCGCGCGCTTACGTCGAGGCGCACAAGAGTGAAATGCCGAAAATTTCCGCCATGTTGGTTCAGGACATCGGCACGGGCAAAGTGCTCAGCATCGGCATGATGGAAAATTTTCAAGATGCGGAGATCATGTATCAGGTGGTGAAGCCGTTGAAGGCGGTGGGATTGTTGGAATCGAGTGAGAAGCCGCAGGGCGGAAGCGATCACGTTTCGTTCAATCAGGCGGGAGTGCCGGGATTTTACGGAATTCAGGCGGTAGAACAATACTTTCAGACGCATCACTCGCAGGCGGACACATTTGATCAGGCGAAGGAGTCGGGCTTGATTCAGGGCGCGCAGGTGATGGCCGTTTGGGCGTACAACGTGGCGCAGTTGGCGGATTTGTTGCCGCGGAAACCGGCGCCGCCCGAGGCCGCACATTAATCGCGTCGCGTTCGAGGTGTGTGCATGAGGGCAGTGGTGCAGCGGGTTACGCGGGCTCGCGTTTCGGTTGAGGAAAAAATTTGCGGCGAGATTGCGGCGGGCCTCGTTGTACTGCTGGCGGTGGGGGCGAACGATTCCGCGGAGATTGTTGGGCCGTTCGCCGAGAAAATTGTAAATCTGCGGATTTTCAACGATGAGCAGGGGAAAATGAATCGCTCGCTGCTCGATACCGGTGGAGCGATGCTGGCGATTTCGCAATTCACGCTTTATGGCGACGCGCGCGGAGGCCGGCGGCCCAGTTTTATTCAGGCAGCGCCTGCGAATCGGGGCAGGGAACTCTACGAAGCGTTTGTGAAGGCGGTAGAATCGCTGGGCGTTCGCGCGGCCTGTGGAGTTTTTCAGGCGCACATGGCCGTGGAATTGGTGAACGACGGGCCAGTGACGATTCTTCTGGATTCTGAAAAGCTGTTTTGAATTTGTGGGGGACAGTTGAGTGAACGGTGCGGTTCAAACGGCGGAGATTCGCGTGCGGCGAGCCCGGGCTTCCGATATTGCGCAATTAACGCCGTTGTGCGGGCAATTGGGTTATCCATCGAGCGAAGAGGAAGTGCGCGGCCGGCTTTCGGGAATTGATGCGGCGCCGCTGCATGCTTTGTGGGTGGCGGAGACCGGCGACGGAAAGCTAGCTGGGTTTTTGAATGCGTTTGTGATGCACACGATCGATACGGATGCGCGCGTGGAAGTTGCGGCGCTGGTGGTGGATGATGCTCAGCGTTCGCGCGGCGTAGGCCAGCTTCTGATCGAGCAGGTTGAGGCATGGGCGCGCGAGAATGGCTGCAAGACGATTGGCTTGCGCTCGAATGTGATCCGCGACCGCGCTCATAAATTTTACGAGCGACTCGGCTATGTGCATTACAAGACGCAGAAAGCGTTTCGGAAGGTGCTGTGAGAAATTACGGCCCTGTGAAACAACTGGTTTTCCGCGTGCGTAAGGACTTTCATGAGCGTTGAAATCAGCAACGCAAATTTCGCAGCGATCGTGCCACTCATCCTGAGTTGGTTCGGATGGGTCGGGACTTTCTTTTTCAAGAAATCGCAGCCGAAGGCGCCGGAGAAAGTCGCGAAGAGGGATCCGGTGTCGCGCTTGGGTATCGGATTGCAGATGGTCGCGTTTGCGTTAGTGTTCTCGCTGCAGAGGCGGCCGCTTGGGCCCATTGTGCCGATGCCTTCGTGGCTGCAATGGGTGGTGGCGGCGGTGCAGGTGGTGATTGCGGTTCTCTGTGTCTGGCTCTCGGCTTCTGCGGTGCGGACACTCGGGAAGCAGTGGACTTATGTGGCGCGCACGATCGAGGGACACGAATTGATCACGCAGGGGCCTTATCATTTGGTGCGCAATCCGATTTACTTGGGAATGTTTGGGATGATGGTGGCGTGGGGATTGTCGCTTTCGGTTTGGCCGGCTTTGCTTGGCGCGATTGTGATTTTTTTGATTGGGACATTTGTACGGATTCGCAGCGAGGAGAAATTGCTGCGGGCGACGTTTGGCGCGCAGTTTGACGATTATGCCCGCCGCGTGCCCGCTTTCCTGCCTGGGTTGTTTTAGGTTCCTTACCGCCGGCGGTACTGTTACGAACCTTCATTCCAATATACATCGGAATACGATATAATCGTATTCGGATATGTCGCGCGGCCACTCCAAACCCCTGAACTTCGAAGCCTTAGCTGATTTCCGCTATGCCATCCGGCGATATTTGAATTTCAGCGAGAGGAACGCTCGCAAGGCTGGGCTTGAGCCGCAGCAGTATCAGGCTTTGCTGGCGATTAAAGGGCTGGGCGATTTGCAGAGTGCGACGATCGGAGTGCTGGCCGAGCGGCTGCAAATTCAGCATCACAGCGCGGTGGAATTGATGGACCGGCTCGAGAAGCGCCGCATGATCCGGCGGCATCGCAGTCCCAGTGACCGCAGAAAAGTGGTGGTGGAGTTGACTAAGCGCGGCGAGGCGAAGTTGATGCGCATATCGTTGCCGCACCGCGATGAATTGCAAATTGCCGGGCGCAAGTTGTTGCGGGCACTGGAGGAATTTATTTCGCACAACGGAGTGCGACCGCGGCGGGCGAAATGACGAGTTTGATTTTATGACTAACGCTATGCCTGAATTGGCTGGTCCCGGAAGTCCAGCGCCGATTTCCGGTTATCGAATTGGAATGATTTCACTGTTGGCGGCTGCAATCGGATGCGCGGCTGGATTGATCGCATTCGTTCTTTACGACCTGATCGGTCTTTTTACAAACCTCGCTTTCTACCACGAATGGTCGTTTCATTTCCGCAGTCCAGAAAACTCACACTTGGGCTATTGGGTGATCGTGATTCCGGTTATTGGCGGACTCATCGTCGGGCTGATGGCCAAGTATGGATCGGACAAAATCAAAGGCCATGGTATTCCGGAAGCGATGGATGCGGTGCTCACTTCGCGCAGCCGAATCGAAGCGAAAGTCGCGATACTGAAACCGATTTCGGCGGCGATCGCGATCGGAACGGGCGGACCATTCGGCGCTGAAGGGCCGATCATTCAGACGGGCGGTGCGGTTGGTTCTTTGATCGGGCAAATTATTGCAACCACCGCGATGGAGAGAAAAACGCTGCTTGCAGCGGGCGCGGCCGCTGGAATGGCGGCGACTTTTAATACGCCGCTTGCGGGCGTGATTTTGGCGATCGAGCTTTTGCTTTTTGAATTTCGAGCGCGGTCGTTCATTCCTTTGGTGATCGCCAGCACGCTGGCTACCAGCGTGCGCTACTTGCTGCTGGGGCAGCACTCGATGTTTCAAATCGGCAGTGTGGATTTTCGCGTGCCGGCTGGATTGCCTTACTACCTCGTGCTGGGGCTCGTTTGCGGCGCGGCGGCGATTGGATTCACGAAGCTGCTCTATTGGGTGGAGGATCAGTTCGAGCGATTGCCGGTGAGCGAATTGTGGCATCCCGCGATAGGCGCGCTGGGATTGGGAATCATTGGATTTTTTGTGCCACGCGTTTTGGGCGTTGGGTACGACACGATCTCCGACATTTTGAATAATAGTCTGACGCTGAATCTGCTGATTTTGATCGTAGTTTTCAAATCATTGGCGTTGGTGATTTCGCTGGGTTCGGGAACTTCCGGCGGATTGCTGGCGCCGATGTTTATGTCGAGCGCGGCGATGGGCGGCTTGTTCGCGATGGTAGTGAACCGGCTGGTGCCGTCGGCGCATCTTTCGCCGGGAGCGTTTGCGCTGGTGGCCATGGGCGCGGTGTTCGGAGCGGCGTCGCGCGCTACTTTCACATTTATCGTCTTCGCTTTTGAAATCACGCATGACTTCAACTCGGTGCTGCCATTAATGCTGGTGTGCGTGATCGCTGACTTGATCGCTTTGAAATATTTGCCCAGCTCGATCATGACCGAGAAACTTTCGCGGCGCGGGCTCGATGTACATCAAGAATTCGAAGCAGATTTGCTGAAGCAGGTGCGCGTGCGCGACATCATGCGAAAAGAAGTGGCCGCGCTGCCGCCGGAAATGACTTTGCGCGAATTGGGCGACAGCCTGGCCAAGGGCCACATGAGCATGAACTTGACGCGCGGCCTTCCAATAGTGACGGCGACAGGCGAGCTGCAAGGACTCCTAACGCAAAGTGATCTGCTACGCGCGCTCGAGAAAAATCCCGAAGGCGACGTCACAGTGCTGGAGGCGGCGTCGAAAAGACTGGTGGTCGCGTACGCCGATGAACGCGCCTTCGATGCGCTGTACCGCATGATTCAGCACGATGTGGGGCGCTTGCCGGTAGTGGCGCGTGAAAATCCGAAAAAAATGGTGGGATTCTTAAATCGCTCGAGCGTGCTCAGCGCTTGG
>JABDFR010000093.1:0-2057 GCA_013286465.1 Acidobacteriota bacterium
TGCCGCAGTGAGTTGGTCGTGCCGGCGATGACCGCGGTGTCGAAGCCGAAGAGCAGGCCGCCGAGAGCGCCGACTACGCTGGCTTTGAGCAGGTACGAATTCAGTTTCATAGAATTTTCCGCCGCGAGAAATTCAGCGCGCTGCGCGAGTTGGTGAAATCGACCGAAACGCTGCGGCTAGTTGCCATCGGGAAACACCGTGAAAGGAAGAATGCAGGCGCCGAGCAAGCCCGCTTCGGGGCCCAGATCGGCCAGCCTGATGTAGGTTCGCGCCGAGGAACCGGCGCTCGTGGCGGGTTGATCAGGATCCGTCATGCGGAAGACGTAGCTGCGGTAGCGCAGCTCTTCGAAAAGCGTGGGAGAGAATAAATTCCAGGAATTGGCCAGGCCGCCGCCGATTACGTAGAGCGGGAGATTTAATGTATTGACCAGCGCGGCTAGGCCGATGCCGAGGGCGCGGCCGACTTCTTCGAAAATTTGGATGGCGCTGGGGTCGCCCGCGAGCGCGAGTTCGGAAATTTCGCGGGGTGTGAAATCCGGGCTGCGTTTTTCCAGTGCGGCCAGTGCCGGTGCTGAGCCTGCGGCGATCAATTCTTTCGCGCGGCGGCGCACGCCGGTTGCTGAGGCGAGCGGCTCGAGGCAGCCTCGGCTGCCGCAGCCGCAGAGCGGGCCATCGATATATATATTGATGTGGCCTGCTTCGCCGGCCATGCCGTTCATGCCGTCCCAAATCTTGCCTTGCAGGATGATGCCTGCGCCTACGCCGGTGCCGAGCGTCAACATGCAGAGGGAATCTACGCCGAGCTTTTTTCCTTGGCCTACGATGCATTCGGCTAGGGCTGCGACGTTGGCATCGTTTTCTACTACTACGCGTTCGCCTACGCCTCGCTGGACTTCGGCGCGGAGCTCGAGGCCATCGAAGCCTGGGAGATTGGGGGGATTTCTTAGGCGGCCTTCGGGTAGTTCGAGCGGGCCTGGGCTACCGACGCCGATGCCTTTGAGCGTGGCGTTTCCGGCGTAACGATCGCGCAGCTTGCGAATTGCGGCGCACATGTCCGCGACTACGGCGTCGCGGCCGGCTTGCAGGCGCGTGGCGATGTGAATCGTTTCTAGAAAGCCGGCGGCCGGAGCGTAGGCGGCCACGCGCAGATTCGTTCCGCCGAAATCAACTCCGATCGAGAATGAATCTGCGGCCATGGGGTTCTAGGGTTCCGCTTTTTGAGTTCGCATTTGTTGTTGCTTGTGCGCGCGGGATGCAATGTACACGAATTGGGCGGAGAGCGAATAATTATTCGGGCTGGGAGTGATGATGACTTCGTGTGAATTTACAGGGCGATGGGGCGCGGAGAATGCGGGAGCGCGTTACCTTGAGGCCGATGGCTTACGTTTTCGCTCGCGCTACTCGGGCGGGCGCAGCAAGCCGGCGCCCCTACGAAGAAGTCTGACTCCGGCTAAGCGAGATGCGGCGTCAGGCACTTGCTGGGGCTTCCGTGTGGGGCATGTTGGTGCGGAAGGCGAAGAAGGCGATGTAGAGATAGCAGATTGCCGGGATGATGAACGAGTGATGGATGCCGATGTAGTCGGCGAGGACGCCTGCCAGCTCTGGGATGATTGCGCCGCCTACGATGGCCCAGACCAGCACGGCCGAGCCTTTGCCTGTGAGCGGGCCGAGGCCTTCGATCGAGAGCGTGAAAATGCTGGGGAACATTGTGGAGTTGAATAGGCCGACTAGCAGGATGGTCCACATGGCGAAGGCGCCGAAACTGAGCATGGAGGTGACGACTAGCGCGAAGGCGACGAGAGCGGAAATTCCCAAGACGGTGCCGGTGCGGACTTTTTGCAGAACCGCCGAGCCGATGAAACGCCCGATCATCGCGCCGCCCCAGTAGAAGGGGAGGAGTTTCGCCGCGGCCTGCAGCGAAATGTTGCCGATGTAGGGTTGGCTCATGTAATTGACGAGCAAACTGCCGATGGCCACTTCCGCGCCCACATAAACGAAAATTCCAACCGCTCCCATCACCAGCCGCGGATATTTCCAGACGGAGGCGCGCACTTTGC
>JABDFR010000093.1:2067-7883 GCA_013286465.1 Acidobacteriota bacterium
TTCGTTTATGTGGGCGCGGAAGTGGCCATCGGCAGTTTGCTCGTCAATTACATGAGCCAACCCTACATCGGCAACATTTCGCTGCAGGCCGCGCCGAGGATGAAGAGAGTGATGGCAATTCCGAGATACGGCAGCTTTACCGAGGAGGCTTGTTGCAGTCGGTAGGTGTGCAGGTCATCGGCGGACATCTGCCGCATCACATCGACGGCCACAGGTATGCCGCTCAGAATCAGCACGCTGCCGAACCATGGGGCTACCGTGGTGCCGAGTGAGTTGAATGCTTGCGTCAGATTTAGACGGCTCGAGGCGGTTTTCTCAGGGCCGAGTACGGCGACGTAGGGATTCGCGGAGACCTGCAATGCGGTGATGCCTGCCGCGAGAATAATCAACGCGGCGAGGAAAAGCGGATAAGACGGCACACTGGCGGCAGGTACGAACAGTAGCGCGCCCACGCCCATGGTGACGAGGCCGCCGACCATCGTTTTTTTTGTAGCCGAGCAACTCGATTACTTTTCCCGACGGTAGCGCGAAGACGAAATAGGCGGAGAAGAAACTGAATTGGATGAGCATGGCTTGCGCGTAGCTTAAATCGAAGAGGGCTTTCAGATGGGGGATGAGAATGTCGTTGAGGCAGGTGAGGAAGCCCCACATGAAGAAAAGCGTGGTGACCATGGCCATGGCTGGTTTGTTGGTGGAGGCTGGGAGAGCTGCAACTACCGGGGGCGGGTTTGAGTCGGCTGTGGTCATTGAGTTTTAGGCTCTCCCATTAGTCGGATTGTTCTGATGATTGCTGTTTGGGGCCGTTCGTGCGTTCAGTGCAACGCGGCGCGTGTGGCCGCGGTTTGGCGGTTGATTTGCGGATTACGAATTCGGGCTCGATGAGAATTTCGGCTACGTACTCGTCGCTATTTTTGATTTGGCCGAGCACCGAGCGGGCGGAGATTTCGCCCATTTTGAAGAGCGGCTGGCGGACAGTGGTGAGGCTGGGATTGGTGTAGGCGGCCATTTTAATGTCGTCGAAGCCGACTACCGACACATCGTTGGGCACTTGCAGGCCGGCTTCCTGGAAGGCGCTGATGGCGCCCATGGCGGAATTGTCGTTGAAGGCGAAGAGCGCGGTATAGGGCATTTTGTTGGCGCGCAGAAAAGATTTGGTGGCCGGGTGGGCGACTCCGGGCGTGGACAGATCGCCTTTAAGTTGGATGGTGAGTTCGGGGCGGACGGCGATGCCGAGATCCGCGGCGATTTCGAGAATGGCTTTCCAGCGATCGGCGGAATCGGAACTATAGTGCGGGCCCTTCATGAAGACGATTTCGCGATGGCCGAGATCGAACAGATGTTGAAGAGCTAGCTGGGCGGAGCGGCGATGATCGAGAACAATATTGGTGACACCTTCGACGGGGCGATGGCCGGCGATGGCGATGGTGGGCAGCGACATCGACTCGCCCAGCAGCGTGTCGACGGAGATCAGGCCCTCGACGCCGCGCTGCAGAAGAATGTGCGAATAACTATCGAGAAGTTTCTTGTCGTTGTGGTGCGCGACGGTGAGAAAGAAAAAGTTTTGCTGGCGGAGATGATGCTCGATGCCGCTGATGATCATTGCGGCATAGGGATCGGCGAGATCGCGGGCGATCACGCCGATGGTGTAGGTGCGCTGCACGCGGAGTGAGCGCGCGAGATAGTTGGGGCGATAATTCAGTTCGCGGGATGCGGCGAGAATTCTCTTTTTGGTGCGTTCGGGAACGGAGCGGGCCGCGGCGGAATTATTCAGAACGGCGGAGACCGTGCCGGGAGTGAGTCCCACGCGTTCGGCGACCGCCTTTAGGGTGACGGTGCGAACTTTCGAGCCTGCTTGATTTTTCGAGCGGCTTTCCATCCGGCTTTCTCTTCCAGCGATGCGCGCAGCGGGCTACCCGAAAATTTCTTCGGGGCAACTTCTCCTGGCCATCATTCCTGAGTCGCTACGAGCGATAACCGCGCACATCGGCAATGGCGCATGATACTGCGAGATGGCCCGGAGTCATAGCCCCTTGCTAAATCGACGAAAAGTCTTTAGAAAATCGTTATTTTTAGCTTGACAAGGCGTGGGCACCTGACGCTAAATGCTCCCCACGTGGGTGAGTATCTAAAAAATCGATTCGCTGTATCCAAGGGGCGGGCTGTTTAATCACGACGGAATTTGGCAGCTAGGCGTGTTTCGGCAGGCATGAAGCAGCCCGCCGTCGTGGAAAAGTCTCTTGGATAAGTTACCGTTTGAACGCGAATCGAGGTAACGAACGCTGTGGCTCGAGCAAGTCGGCCAAATGCGCTTCTCTGTGGGGGAGGAGAAATACCTATGAGCAATCCGCGGAATCGGTTTTTCCTGGGTGTGGTGTGTGCACTCAGCCTCGTAGTATTCGCCATGCTAATGGGCGCGCCGCTCTCGGCGCAGTCTACTTTCGGATCGATAACCGGGACGGTTGCGGACGCCACTGGCGCCGCGGTGCCCGGTGCGGCGGTGACGTTGACGAATGAAGCCACCGGCGCGACCCAGACCGTCACGACTGGCGCCGACGGCCTCTATTCTTTCGTCAATTTGAACCCCGGTGAATATCGCGTTGACGCCGAAAAGACCAGCTTCAAGCACTTTAAGCGCGAGCATATCAATATTGAAGTGCAGCAAAGCGCGCGCATCGACGTCTCCATGCAGCTCGGAGCCGTCAATCAGACCGTGGAAGTAACCGGCGAAACGCCGCTGCTACAGACCACCACGACTTCGCTCGGCCAAGTCATCGACGAAACACAGGTAGATCAACTTCCCCTCAATGGCCGCAACGTATTTAACCTGGTTAGCCTGGCGCCCTCTGTGATCGCGCAGGGCGGCTCGGGCGGCTCGCCCGTGGGCCAGAACCCCTTTAGCTGGGGCAACTATCAGGTGGGCGGATCGTTCGGAAATGAAAGCGCTGAGTATCTTGACGGTCAGCCTCTGAACATTGGATACATCAACCTGCCGATTTTGATTCCCGACCAGGATTCGATCTCTGAATTCAAGGTGCAGTACAACAACCTGGGTCCTGAGTGGGGCAAGTTTGCTGGCGGCATCGTTAACCTGAGCACCAAGGGCGGCTCGAACGATTATCACGGCGAAGCTTACGAGTATCTGCGCAACAAGGTGCTCAATTCGCGTGGATATTTCGCTCCGGTCAATCCTCCTTATGTGCAGAATCAGTTCGGCGGCACGTTCGGCGGTCCGGTAATCAAGAACAAGACGTTCTTCTTCTTCGGCTATGACGGCTACCGCCAACGCACCGCGTCCACGACGTCCACGACGGTTCCGACAGCGGATGAGCGCAACGGCATCTTCCCGTTTCCGATTTTCGACCCTCTAAGCGTCACCACCGGCTGCGTGACAGCCGCACCGGCAACGAGCGCGCTCTGCGGCCGCACGGAGTTCGCCGGCGACACAATTCCGATGGGCTCGATCAATCCGGCCGCGGCGGTGGAATTGAAATTCATTCCGATGCCGACGAGCAGCGGTCTGACGAACAACTATGTGGTCAATTCCAGCTCGGGCGGCGATACCAATCAATATGTCGCGCGCGTGGACCAAAAGCTGACCGACAAGCAGCACATTTTTGCGCGCTACAATTGGTTCCACCTCCTGGACCTGCCGACAGACCCGTTCGGCACCGGGCTTTGCGCGGATCGTTGCGCCGAGGTGTACCAGAGCAGTTCGGCGGCAGTGGACTACAACTACATCCTCACGCCAAACCTAATCGCGGACGTCAATTTCAGCGCCAGCCGTTTTCACTATCTGCGGTCGCCGAAGAACTCGAACTTCGACTTGACCCAATACGGATGGCCGTCTTCGTACAACGACGAAGTACCTGGCGCCGCGCGTTCGCCGTTCACGCCCTGCTTCTCGCCTGAGGATTCCACGGTCACTTGCTCCCAGGGCCAGAGCTTCATCACCGATCATGATACGCAGTTCAATTTCTCGCCGAGCATTACGTGGATCAAGGGACGTCACACTTTCGTGTTTGGCGGACAGATTGAAGAGACCTATGACAACTACGCGCAGACGAACATCGCCAGCGGCGCCTTCGCCTTCAACGGCAGCTGGACGAACAGCAACGCCGTTTCTGGCGGCACCGGCGGCAGTTCTTTCGCCGATTTCCTGCTGGGCTACGGCTTGAACGAAACGACGGTGTTCAACCACAGTTTCGGTGAAGCAACGGTTCCGGCACTAACAGCCGGCAAAGAAACGTATCGCTCGGCTTATTTTGGAGACACCTGGAGAGTCACTTCAAAACTGACCCTCAACTTTGGCGTGCGCTACGACTTGCCGGGTACCTGGTCCGAGCGCTTTAACGACATGAGCTACTGGGATCCGGCGGCCACGAACCGCACGGTTACCGGATGCTCCGGCACTCCTGGCGTCGGCGTATGCCCGGGTGATGTTTTCCTGGTTGGCGACGGCGCAAATCCGACGCGCAACAATCTGCCGCTTACCAAGACGGAATTTATGCCCCGACTCGGCGCGGCCTACAGTTGGGATCAGAAGACCGTTATCCGCGCAGGCTTCGGGCTCTTCTTCATCCCCAATTGGGTGTTCTTCAACCTGAACCCCAGCAACGACACGATCAACGATGCCAACACTCTCTGGCTGGCGACCACCAACGGCGGCTTGACGCCTAACAGCACGCTGACAGCAACGAATTGCACCTTTGCTCCTGAGAGTTTGACTTGCCCGACCAACGGGCCGTTCGGTCCAAATATCGTCACCCCACTGGGCCGTGGCAACGCCTCTGCCTTCGCTGCGGGCACGAACATCACGGAAGCTCCCTACACCAATCAGAAGTATGCGTACGTCGAGCAGTACAACCTGGACATCCAACGCGAATTGCCGATGGGGATCTTCATCGACGTGGCCTATGCCGGATCGAAGGGTGTACATCTGGCAAACCCGACGGCGAGCCAGGTCAACCAGATTTCCGATTCGATCCTGGCAACTCCGGCCGCTCAGGCCGGCTCGTTGGCCGTAAAGGTTCCCAACCCGTTTGTGGGAATCAACACTGTGAGCTCGCTGAATCCGTCAACGAGCCCAACAGTTCTCGCGGGACAACTATTGCGTCCCTATCCCGAGTACGGCGGGGTGGCCTTGGCTGGATTTGGCTGCTGCGGCAGCACGTATAACTCGCTGCAGGTGACGGCCAAGAAGCGATTCCGTAGCGGTGGGACGTTCCTCGCGGCCTACACCAACGCGAAGCTCCTAACCAACGCTGACACGCTTACGACTTGGCTGGAGAGCGGCGTCGGCGAAGTCCAAGACTGGAACAATCTGAAGGGCGAGAAATCGCTCTCCTCGCAAGACGTTTCCCAGCGCTTGGTGGTCAGCTACGCTTATGACTTGCCGTGTGGTCGCGGCCAGAGGTACATGACCGACGCTTCCGGCATCATGGGGAAAGTAGTTTCCGGCTGGGGCATCAACGGCATCACGACTTTCCAGAAGGGCTTCCCGCTGCCGATCTCCTACGGTGCGTCTACGCCCCTCTCCCAGGCAGGCCTGGGTACTGGCGTGATCCGTCCGGATGTTGTTCCTGGATGCGACAAGAGCACTTCCCACGTCACTACGCCGGGCGGAATTGCCTGGATTAACACGAATTGCTTCACGGAACCTGGGGACTGGGCTTTCGGAAACGAAGCGAGAGTCGATCCAACGCTTCGCAGCCAAGGGATCAACAACTGGGATTTCGCGGTCTTCAAGACTACGAACTTTGGTCCGGACAACAAGCTAGGCTTGGAGTTCCGAACCGAGTTCTTCAACACATTCAATC
>JABDFR010000094.1 GCA_013286465.1 Acidobacteriota bacterium
CCAAGCCGCCGCAAGAGCGCCGCGAGGAAATTATGAATGCGGCATTGCGCTTATTCCTCAAGCAGGGGGTGGCGCCGACGAAGATCGAAGACATTACTGCCGGCGCGGACGTGGCCAAGGGAACTTTCTATCTTTACTTTTCTTCAAAGGACGATGTGCTCGGAGCGTTAGCCGGACGATTTGCCGAAGAATTGTTGCGGAAGATTACGGCCGCGGTGCAAGCACTCCCCACGGGCGATTGGAAGGGGCGATTGGCGGCTTGGGCTCGAGCTGCAGTGTCTGCTTATCTGGATTCCCTGCGATTGCACGACATCGCTTTTTATGGCGGCCGGCCTCGCCCGCGCGAGCGCTTGATCGACAATATTATTATCGATCATCTTTCTAAGTTGTTGCGCGACGGAACTGGCGCAAGGGCGTGGTCCATCGAAGATCCTCAAGGCACAGCTGTCTTTTTGTTCGGTGGATTGCATAGCGCGGTCGAGGAAGCCGGACGAAAGCGGCCAGTCAATGCCCGGAACTTGACCCATCGAGTGGAGGGAATTTTTGTTCGCGCCGTGGGATCGAAGCCAACCACAAAAAAGCGAACGTCACCGCGGCGTCGCTCACCTTGACGCTCTACTTGAAGCAGAAACCCCACCCCTACGGCTTCCGGGGATTTTATCTTGGGTTTCGGTCCGATTTCCGGCGTCGCCGCCGGCGAATACTTTCTTCGCCGGATTCCGGACCTGCGTCGCGGCACCGGTGCCACTTTCATTGATTGCCGCTCTCGCTGGGCGTAAGATGCTCGGCCTGTGGCAGACTCCCCTCCCATGATCGGCCGGACGATTTCCCATTACCGCATTGTTGAAAAACTGGGCGGCGGCGGGATGGGTGTGGTTTACAAAGCGGAGGACGTGCGGCTGGGCCGGGCCGTGGCGCTCAAGTTCCTTCCGGATGACACCGCCCGGGATCCGCTAGCTCTCGATCGCTTCCGGCGCGAGGCCCGCGCTGCCTCAGCTTTGAATCATCCGAATATCTGCACCATCCACGATATTGGCGAGGAGTCGGTGCATGTTTTCCTCGTGATGGAATATCTCGAGGGGCAGACGCTCAAGCACCGGATTTCGCGCGGCCCCGTGCACACGGATGAATTGCTGCAGATTGGCGTAGAAGTAGCGAGCGCTCTGGATGCCGCGCATGCCAAGGGCATCGTTCACCGCGATATTAAGCCCGCAAATATTTTTTGCACCAAGAACGGAACGGCGAAGGTGCTGGATTTTGGCTTGGCCAAGATTATTTCGCCAGCGCAGTCGTTTACGGATGTTGACGCTACGGCGATGCCTACCTCGCCTGACGATCAGATTTTGAGCAGCCCGGGCTCGGCGATCGGCACCGTTATGTATATGTCGCCGGAGCAGGCGATGGGCGAGGATTTGGACGCGCGGACGGATTTGTTTTCGTTCGGCGTCGTGCTTTACGAGATGGCGACTGGAACTGTGGCGTTCAAGGGGACTACTTCGGCGGCGATTTTTGATGCGATTTTGCATAAGCCGCCCGTGCCTGTGCTGCGGTTGAATTCTGGGTTGCCGGTGGAGCTCGAGCGCATCATTAATAAGGCGCTGGAGAAAGACCGCAAGATGCGTTACCAGCATGCTTCCGACTTGCGGACGGATCTGCAAAGGCTAATGCGCGATTCACATTCGGGATCGGTGATTTCGCTGGTCGCGGATTTGCCGGAAGCGGGTGCGGCGGGGCCTGGTAGTTCTGGGCGCGTAAGCGCGGCGCCGGCGGCAGTGAGAGATTCGTCGGGTTTGCACCGATCGGGCAGTTCCACCGTCGTGGCCGTTGCTAAACAGCATAAGTTGGGGTTGGCTACCATCAGCATTATCGTGCTGCTGCTTGTGGCTGCGGCGGCTTATGGGATTTATGCGTTCTTGAGTGGCAGGGGCGCTACCGCTTTTGAAAATTTCGCGATGACGCAGGTTACCGACAACGGGAAGACCATTGCGGCGGCGATTTCGCCCGATGCCAAATATCTTTTGAGCGTGGTGGAGGACAACGGCAAGGAAAGTCTGTGGCTGCGCAATGTGCCGACGAACAGCGATACGCAAGTCATTCCGCCGGCGGATGAATTTTACCGAAGTCTGATATTTTCGCCCGATGGCAACTCCATTTATTTCCGCAAGGCGTTGGATCGCTTGCATACGGGATTCAATCTGTACCGGGCGCCGGTGCTCGGGGGCACGCCGCAGGTAGTGGTGCGCAATATTGACACCGACATAACTTTCTCGCCGGACGCCAAACGCATCGCTTACATGAGAGGGAACAGCCCGGAGCTCGGCAAGGATCAATTTCTAACGGCGAACGCGGATGGCACCGACGAAACGGTAGTCAACGTGGAAACGATGACGAATGCTGCGGCTGCCCCAGCGGTCACTTGGTCGCCGGACGGAAAGCTGGTGGCGGTGCCGCTTTTCACTTCCTCTGACGCTTTCACCCAGATTCGGCTCATGGACCCGGCTTCGGGCAAGGCACCGGCGTTTGCCGGCTTCGGGCAAGTGATTCTCAACGAATTCGTTTGGACGCCCGATGGGCGCGGTTTCCTGGCCGCCTATCAGAAGAAAATCACTCCCGATACACGAAATCAGATCGGATTTATTTCCTATCCCAGCGGCAAACTGCGGCCGGTGACAAAGGATACGAACAATTATCAAACTTTGTCGCTTTCATCCGATGGGAAGACGCTTGCGGCGGTCCAACAGCGGATCACGCGAACGATGTACTTCTTGCCAGTCGCCGGTTTTAGCGGGACTCCGCCAAGTCCGGCGGCAGCGCAGACCAAGAATGCGTTCGTTTTCGGATGGGCCAGCAACGGCGATCTCTATTTCGATTCCGGCGGCGATATCGTGCACATGTCGGTGGATGGGAACAACAAGACGACGTTGGTGAGCGATCCTGCTTCGCAAATTGTCCGGCCGGTCGGATGTAGCGGCGGGCGCTACATTATATTCCAATGGTCCGGTCATGCAGGAATCAACAAGACCAATATCTGGCGGGTGAATGCGGACGGCTCAGATCCCAAGAAGCTGAGCGATGGGCAGAACGATGTCGCGCCGCTGTGCTCGCCCGATGGGAAATGGGCGTATTACCAGGACTTCAACGGAGACCGGATCATGCGGGTGTCCATTGAAGGCGGGAAGCCGGAAGCGGTTCCGGGTACGAGCGTGGCGGACGCGTTCATTGGCACCATCGGATTCGACATTTCACGTGACGGAAAGATGCTTTCGCTGATGTTTGAGAAGACCCTGGAGTCTGCTCCGGTGCCGGGGATTGCGGTGGTGGATTTGGATGCGGGAGCGAAGCCGCCGGTACGCATGTTGAATCCCGATCCGCGGATTTCGGGAGCGCCGGGATTCACGCCGGATCAGAAAGCGCTGGTTTATAACATCCGCGAAAATGGCACTGAGAATATCTGGCTGCAGCCGCTGGATGGTTCGAAGGGGCGGCAGATTACAAATTTTCCAGCGGATGCGATAGAGATATTTGATTTTTCGCCGGATGGGAAGACGATGGGGATGCTGCGGAATCACGTGGAATCAGATGCGGTGTTGCTGCGCGATAGCGGAGCAGAAAAGTAGCGTCGGCGTCCCCGCCGGCATCTTGCGAAGAAGATCGTGCCGCGAGCCATGGTCATGGACGGACTACACACTCTAACTTACGGCATTAATTTCTCGCTTTGCACCGCGCACGATCTCTGCCCTTTCCACGACTCGCGCTCGTAAGACGCCGGCAGAGACGCCCGCGCGACTTGAATCCTTGCTGCTGGTGGGATGCTCTAATAGTGGAATCCACTATTTTGGGGGAATTATGGCGGCTGCACCCATGCCGGGTCCACAGGCAAGCGCGATGGACGCTAAGACAGAAGCGTTTCCGAAACTGACTGCCGCGCAGATTGAGCGCGTGCGCGCCGGCGCAAAAGTACGCAAGGCAATGAAGGGCGAAATCCTCTTTGAGCCTGGCGATACGGGTGTGCCGTTTTTCGTGCTGCTGAGCGGCACGATGAGCATCGTACAGCCGTATCTGATGGGCGAGCGCCTGATTGCCACGCACGAGCCAGGCGGATTTACCGGCGAGTTCACCATGATTTCCGGGCAGCGCTGCCTGGTCCGCGGGCGAGTGACTTCGGAGGCCGAGCTGCTGGAAGTGACCCCGGAAGGGCTGCACTCGATCGTGGCGCGCGATCCGGAGCTGAGCAATATTTTCATGCGCGCGTTTATATTGCGGCGGCGCGAGTTGGTGAACGCGCAGGCCGGCGACGTGATTCTGCTGGGCTCGCGCTATTCGGCCAACACCCTGCGGCTGCGCGAGTTTCTGACGCGCAACCAGCATCCTTATGAATATCTGGATCTCGACAAAGACGAGGGCGCGCAACTCGTTCTGGATCGCTTCGATGTCCGCGCCGGCGAGATTCCCGTCTTGATCTGCAATTTGAAGACGGTGCTGAAGAATCCGTCGATCGCAGAACTGGCCGACTGCCTGGGGTTGAACAGCGCCATCAACGCGGAGCAGATTCGCGATTTGATTATTGTCGGCGCCGGGCCGGCGGGATTGGCGGCGGCAGTTTACGCGGCGTCCGAGGGGCTCGATGCGCTGATGATTGAGACTGCCATGCCGGGTGGGCAAGCGGGCTCGAGTTCGATGATCGAAAATTATCTCGGATTTCCGACCGGGCTATCGGGGAATGAATTGGCGGCGCGGGCCATCGCGCAGGCGGAAAAATTCGGCGCGAAGATGATGGTGGGGCATAGCGTGGCGCGGTTGGATTGCGCGCGGCGTCCTTATGAAGTGGTGCTCGAGGACGGCAACCGCCTGGCCGCTCGCGCGGTGGTGATCGCCACCGGCGCGCAGTACAACAAGCCGGATCTGCAGAATTTCGAAAAACTCCAGTGCCAGGGAATTTATTTTGGCGCGACGTTTATGGAAGCTCAGTTTTGCGGTGGGGATGACGTGATCGTGGTGGGCGGCGGGAATTCGGCGGGGCAGGCGGCGGTGTATTTGTCGGAGACGGCGAAGAAAGTGTACATGCTGGTGCGCTCGGGTGGATTAGCGCAAAGCATGTCGCGCTATCTGATTCAGCGGATCGAAGAGAATCCCAAAATCGAGCTGCTCTTCAACACAGAGATTGTGGGGATCGAGGGTGACAAGCATCTGGATCGCGTGACTTGGCGGGATAAAAAGACGGGGCAGACTTCGGTGCACGAGATACGCCACCTATTTGTTATGGCCGGAGCTTCGCCGCGCACGGATTGGCTGAAGGGCTGCGTGGCCATGGATGAGAAGGGATTTATTTTGACCGGTCGGGATATGGACGGCGCGATTGGCGTTCGCGCTGTGCCCTGGAACCATTCGCGGGCGCCTTTTATGCTGGAGACCAGTTTGCCGGGAGTGTTTGCGGTGGGCGATGTGCGCGCTGGAAATGTGAAGCGGGTAGCGTCGGCGGTGGGCGAAGGATCAATCGCCATACATTTGGTGCACCGGGTTTTGGCGGAGATTTAGCCGATTTTCTTGGGGGCGGGGATATGGCCACGAAATGTACGCACATGAATGAGATTAAGGATGTAAAGCCGCATACCAAAGGTTGCGAGGAATGTTTGAAGATTGGCGATACCTGGGTGCATTTGCGTCTGTGCATGATTTGCGGGAAGGTCGGATGCTGCGATTCTTCGAGGAATAAGCATGCCACCAAGCATTTTCATGAGGTGAAGCATCCGATCATGAAATCGATCGAACCAGGCGAAACCTGGGGCTGGTGTTACATCGATCAGCTGGAGTTAGATTTTTCGTAACCGCCGTTGATTTTCCGAGTAGGGGCGGGGGTTCACTCTCCCGCCCGGTGTAGCACTGGGTGTGCTGGGTTTGCGCCGTTCCTTTTCCGAATTCCGCCGCGAACCGGAAAGCTACATCACTAGGTAGTTCCGCCGTTAGTGCCATTCTCTCGAACGTCAAACCCTGCTACCCTGCCGCAGGAAAATGCGAATGACCGCCGCCACCGCGCACGACAAAAACACCCCCGGACGCACTCAAGAACCCCAATTTTCTACTCGATACACGAAAAACAATAGAAATCGCCGTAACCCACTGAAAACAAACCACGGAGGTGATTTCTAATCGCTACAAAACGCACCCCCCTGGAAAGGGCTTTGGATCGCTCCGACAGGCCGTAACCCGCGCATTCCTCGCCTTTTTACTTGGCGTGGGTGGCGGCGTCTTCAATTAGGGCTGCTACCTCTTTTGGATGGGAGACGTACACGCAGTGGCTGGCGCCTGCAACCTCTACCTTATGGCTTTTGGCGCGCGTAGCGTACCAGCGTTCCAGGTCGGGGCTGATGGTACGGTCCGACCCGGCTACCAGCATCCAGCTAGGCTTGGTTCTCCACGCCGCGGTTGTGATCACTCCTTTGAAATTGTCGGCGAAATTGAAAACTTGCGAGCGGGACATGAACGCAGCTTGGTCGGCGGGCAAGTCCGCTGCGAAATATTCGTGAAATTGGGCCGGGTCGAGGTACGTGAAACCGTCGGCGGTCTTTTTGATAACGGTGGACTTGCCGAGATCGCTGGGGAAGCGCTTGCCGTCGTCAGATTCATTTTCGCCGGCATCGGGCATGTGAGCGGCGATGTAAACGAGGCCTACGACCGAGGGATCGGTGCCGGCTTCGGTGATCACGGCGCCCCCATAGCTGTGCGCCACAAGGATGGTTGGCCCGTCTTGCAGAGCGAGAACTCGCTTAGTGGCCGCTACATCATCTTTGAAAGTTGTTTCTGGTTCCTGGACCATGGTTACGTTGTAGCTGTCCTTGGCGAGTATTTCGTAGACGCCTTTCCAGCCGGAGGCGTCGGCCCAAGCGCCGTGGACTAGGACGATATTCTTGACGCGGTGTTCGTTTTGCGCGGAGATGGCGCAGCAGGTTGTCAGCAATATGGCGATGCAGAGAGATTGAACAATTCTTCGTGGCGTTTGCATTTTGCCTCCTGCGGATTTGGACTGCGGACATTGAAACGCTGGGTTGCGTCGCTACTCGAAACTTTGGGGGCCTTTTGACGCGCTTAGACTAAAACATTTCTGCGTTTCGGTAAATCCTTTGTGGTTCCCGGTTTTGACATCGGACGCCGCCGTTACGAGCTTTCGTTCAGGCGCTTCAGGAGCTGGATTTGGCCGGCGTGGTAGATGTCGTGGAAAGCTATGCCGGCGATCATTTGGCGGGGGGTCCATCTGCTGTTTGGGTAGTGGCGATCGAGATTGGATTCTGGGAATTTTTGCACGGTTTCGAGCAGCGCGCGATGCTCGCGCTTTAATGCATCCGCGTCTCGCTTCCAGAATTTTTCTAGATCTGCTTCAGTCAGATTTGCGGCCGGGCGGACGAACCAGTTGCGTCCTTCTTCGTTGTAGATTCCGCGCGTGCCTCCGAGCAGTTGCCTGCGCACTGCGAATTTCCAGTATGCGGCGTGGATGGCTAGCTCCCAGATATTGTGACGGCCTGGGCCCAGGCGCTTTGCGGCTTGCTTGGCATCGATGCCTTTTAGCGCGGCGCGCAGGCTGGGGCCGTGCCAGGCCGGGCCTTTGTAGGCTTCTTCAAGTGCGGATACGAGTGCTTTGATTTCGCGGGGCATCGTTGCTCCTTGAAAGCGGATGGGATTTGAGATGCGTGGCAGAGTGAGTTGGATTCTCAGATCGGAGAAGAGAAATATCGGAGCGAAAGAAGAACGGATCTCGGTGGAAAGGTGTTTATCCCGCGAAACCCAATACGATACTGCTCTGAAGGGGACCGCTACGAAAACGGGCAAGCGTTTTTC
>JABDFR010000095.1:0-7586 GCA_013286465.1 Acidobacteriota bacterium
TGTCGGAGGTTCATCCGTCGGTGTGAGCGATAGCTGCACAAATTGTGCGATGGAAGGGACGCCAGTCGAATTCAAAATGAACAACAGATAATAGCCTGGAGGGGCGATGCTTCCGTTCGGCGGCGCAGTAGCATTTAATACACCGCTGCCAGCCGTGAAATTCAAGCCCACCAAGCGTTGATCCATATCAAATGCATGGGTCGGTGAACCGGCCCTTATCAACACCGCGGAGGATATGCTGGCTGCGTCCGGCGTTTGAATCTGAAAGCTGCTGCCATAGCCCACCACGCCGGGCGTAACGCTCGTAATCGTCGGCCGTGTGGCCGGTCCCCCACTCGAATTAAATAGGTAGGCGGGAGTATAGATTTCCATGTGCGGTTCATAGGTACCGCGTTCGGGATTGCCACCCAGCACCAAGACAGTTGCATCGGGTAACAGCAATGCGCCGGAGTGATAAAGCCGGGCAAACGCATTCGCGCCAGCGGAACTGAATGTGTTCGAGGCCGGGTCGTAGAGATCCGCATTCAAGCTCGCCGTCGTCGAGTCCTCATCGTTCAGCGATCCGTTGACGGCCAATACTTTTCCGTTCGGGAGCATGACCGCGTCCATTTCGATGCGGGCCTCGGACATGTTGGGGCCATACACCCAGGCGGGCTTGCTTGCGCCCATGTCAATCAGTTCAGTCGTAGCGGTAGCTGGGTTCCCGCCGCCCATAATTATTATGCGCGGATCGTAGTTGTTCGCCGGGGTGAGCGGAAGCAGAACGGAGGTACCGTAAGTTCTCGTGCCGCTGTAATTCGTAGTAGCAACATTCTGCGTCCAAGTATGCGTCGCAGGGTTGAATAGGGCCGAACTGGGTTGAGGCCCGGAGTTGAAAACCGATCCGTTAGGGAGCACGTGCATACGAGGATAGAGCGGTGGCGTAAAAGGCGCTTCGTATGCTGGACTCCACCCGGAACTTACTTTATAAATTTCCACCGTCTGATTGGTCGTGCTGCTCTCGTTGAACCCAGAGAAAACCATCACGCTACCGTCACTGAGGACGGTTGCGGTTGGATACCAGCGGCCGTTTGACATCGATTGAAGGTTGACGAAATTGCCAGTGGCTGGATCGAAGGCCGACGTCAGCGGCTGACCAAGAAACGGATCGTATTGCAGCGTTCCGCCCAGAACGAAGGGACGACCATCGGGCAGAATAACCATCCCGTTGCAGAACATATCCCATTGCAGCGGTTGAGTCGTTATTGTATCTGTCGCCGGATCCCAGATCGCCGCCATATAACTCGTGTCGGATGGAAAGTTTCCAGATCCAGACACAATCAAGACTTGTCCGGTGTGCATCATTGCCACGTGGACCGGGTTAATAGGCATTTGTGTCGAGAGCGTGACCCACTGGCCCTGGACGTTTGCCTGAGCATTGGCTGAGGACTGAAAACCAAGAGTTGCGAGGAGGAGGAGGAGGAAGGTGCCAGCAGTACTCTGAAGCCTGCGAATTAGTAACGAATCTATGCTAAGGGCTGGACCAGGATCGGCCATACGCCTCCTGTTATGCTGAACCTAACCACGAGTGAATAAGCAGTCATGGTTCCATGACCGTACGGTACTGTCTTTTTGTAAACCATTGTAAATGCTTTACTTAATGTGCAAAAAGGGAGCCCAAATGCGTACTCTCAGGCAAAAACTAGGAAAAGACTTGCAACCTTTAAGAACATCGTTGCCTTTGTCTTCGTCCGCCTCCCGCAGGCTGTGGTGGCAAGACGCTTCCCCATCGCTCTCGCCCCGCTGGATTCGCTCGTCATTGATTCGAAGCCATGTTGTGAGAACCAGCGGGCCGCAGTTCCCAGACGCGCCAAAATTCGCGCATGTCTTCCCGAGTGCCAACGGTCACGCGAACATATCTGTCCATTTGGGGGACTAGCGGCCCGAGAATAATGTTATTTCGCCTGAAGTGTTCAATGACTTGAGAAGAAGGAAGCCCGGTCTTCATGAAAACGAAGTTCGTCAGCGAATCAACCTGCCGCAGCATGCGCACATTGGTTTGGTTATAAAACTCCTGTCGAGCATCTGCATTTTTCTTAAAGCTAAGCCGAACATAGTCGGAATCATCCAGTGCCGCAGCCGCCGCGAGCACGCCAAGTATGTTGACCCCTCTTTCCAACCGCAGGGACGATAGCTTTAGAGAGACTTCCTCCGAACTCACGGCATATCCCAAGCGCAGTCCCGCGAGACCATAAATCTTCGAGAAAGTCCGCACGACAATCACTCGCTTATCGTCAACCGGGTGATCGATGAAAGACGCGTAGTCCGAACTTGGGCCAACGTATTCATGATAGGCCTCGTCGATGAGGACCATTACGTTCGGAGGTAACTTTTTCAAAAAGTCTTCGATGTCCTTCCGTGGCGTTAAGCTTCCGGTCGGATTGTTTGGATTGCAGATATAGACCAACGCGGCTGGGGCCGTCGTTTGATGGAGCATGGCATCGAGGTCATGCGCGAAACGCTTGTTCAGTGGAACAGGCGCGACCTCGGCTTCTGTTTGTTTGGCGAAACCAGCCATCGGCTCGAACGTCGGTGACGCCAGAACGAGCTTTTTGCCTCCGGGCAAATAGGCATTTGCCGCCATGCGCAAAATCTCGCGGGAGCCATCACCGATCGTCACCTGGCCTGGTCTGACTTTATGGAATCGCGCGATCTGCTCCACAAGCGGCCCGTACTCGCCGTCCGGATATTTATTCACCATCTCCGGATTTTCTCGAATCACTTTCAAAACTCTCGGTGAAGGACCGTCAGGATTGACGTTCATGTCGAGTCGAATCGTCTTTTCGGAAGGGCTTGCGCTCGAACGACTGCCGGGAGCAGCCTGAACCAGTTCCTCCAAATCCGAAGCCGCAGCGCCCGCAGCAGCTCCGACGGCTATACCGCAAAAAAATTTTCTCCGGGAAATATGCATTGCGGCCTCTAGATATCAACCGGCGATATCGAAGTCAAGCAAGACGAGAGCGCAATCATAACGATTCACAAGGACGACCAGGGGTGCCGGAGGACTTGAACCCACAGATTTGAATAGAATGGTTGCTTGCATGGAAAGAGCGGCGCACCGTCCGCTGCCTGGGAAGCGTAGTGCCGATTGTGGAGATTGCTAACCTAAATGCCTTTGGGGCTGCGCGATGGCTTTCGCAAGATCGTCCAGAAAGCGTGCGCCGTGAGCGCCGTCCACCACCCGGTGATCGCAAGAAAGCGTGAGCGTCATCATGCTGCGAACTGTCGGCTTTCCAGCGATGGCCACCACGCGATCGGCGATTGCGCCCACAGCGAGAATCCCTGCTTG
The DNA here is from genome assembly GCA_013286465.1 of Acidobacteriota bacterium. GTDB lineage: Bacteria > Acidobacteriota > Terriglobia > Acidiferrales > UBA7541 > Palsa-147. The sequence continues at coordinate 3,329 of JABDFR010000095.1, forward strand.
CGGCGGTGGAATTATTGCCGTGAACGAATCGATCTGGATCATTCCAAGATTGCTGATTGTAAATGTCGCGCCAGCCAGCTCTTGCGTGCGCGATTTTCCTGCTTTCGCGCGATCCGCGAGGTCCCGTCGTTGCGTCGCGATTTCGGCGATGCTCGCTGCGTTCGCGTTCGGAATCACTGCCGCGATCACTCCGTCGTTCACCGCAATTGCGACTGCCATATTCACTTCGGCGTGCAGCCGGATGCCCTCCGGCGTATAACTTGCGTTCATGCGCGGATGATGCGGGAGAATGCGCGACACAATTGCAATCAGCAGATCCGTATGCGTTATCTTGGCGCTTGCGCTCGTTCCCGCGACTGCGTTTAGTTTTTCGCGCGCGTCATTCAGCGCGCCAGCGTCCACTTCACGAACCAGAAAAAAGTGCGGCACAGTCGTCCAACTCTGCGCGGTGCGTTCCGCCATCAATCGCCCGACTGCTGTCAATTTTTCGATGTTCTCGTGATCCGTCGGAGACGCAGCGAGCGACGCCGCCGATTTCGCCGCAGACTCAATGTCCGACGCGAGAATCTCGCCGCCGGGCCCAGACCCCCGAATCGAAGCGAGATTTACGTTAAGCTCGGAGGCGAGCCTTCGCGCTTTGGGAGAAATTTTCGCTTTCGAGCTGGACTCGCTGGCGGATGCACCGGGGTTTGCTGCGTTCTGGCGCGCGATTTTGGCGGGTGCGCTGGCCGCGGGAATCTCTCGCGACGATTCCTCGGGTGGGGCTTCCCCTTTTTCCACGATCCATGCGATGGTGCGGCCCACGGGAATGACGTCGCCTTCCTGGGCTTTCACTCCGGCCAAAAATCCGTTGGCGAGCGCTTCTACCTCCACGACGGCCTTGTCCGTTTCCACTTCGAGGAGCGTCTCGCCCTTTACGACTGCTTCGCCTTCTTTTTTGCGCCAGGAAACCAGCTTGCCGGTTTCTTGTGTCAACTCCAACGCGGGCATAACCACACTGATGGCCATGATTCCTCGGAGAAAATAATTTGCCGCGAAGCGTGCTTAGTCTGCCGCGCCCACTCGTTCTTTCTTCGCGCTTTCCGCGACCATTTCCTTCACGCGCTTGCTTGGCGCGGCTTCGGTTTCGCGCGTAGTTGACAGTGGTCCGTTCACCGTGAAGTAGTGCGCCCCGGCCACCAGCAATTCTTCCGCCGGAAAACGGGTGATCACTTCGTGGCCCGTCTCGGTAACTACGATTTCTTCTTCTATTCGTGCGGCGGCCCAGCCGTCCGTGGAAGGCCAGAAAGTCTCCAGCGCGAAAACCATGCCCGGCTTGATTTCATAGGGATGATCGAGAGAAACCAGCCGGCTGATGACCGGCTTTTCCCAAATCGCGAGACCGATACCGTGCCCGTACTGCAACGCGAAGGCTGCTTCTTCGTTCGGGAAGCCGAATTCCTGAGCTTTGGGCCAGAGCTCCGCGATCTCGGCGGTGGTGCGCCCTGGGCGAACCAGCGAAATCGCCGCATCGAGATATTCGCGGCAGCGTTTGTAGGCATCGATCATCGCGTGCGATGCGTAACCGATCGTAAAGCAGCGGTAGTAGCAGGTGCGGTAGCCCATGTAGGAATGAAGAATGTCGTAGTAAACCGGATCGCCGGGACGAAGCACGCGATCGGAAAATACGTGCGGATGCGGATTGCAGCGTTCGCCGGAAATCGCGTTCACGGCTTCGACGTATTCGGAGCCCATGTCATAGAGAACTTTGCTCACTAGGCCAACGGCTTCGTTCTCGCGCATTCCCGGCTTCATCGCGCGGTAGAGTTCGTCATAGGCCGCGTCCACCATCATCGCGGAGTGATTCAGCAGGGAGATCTCGTCACGCGTTTTGATAACTCGCGCGTCGGACATCAGCTGCTGGCCATCAACCACCTTGATTCCCTCGCGCTGCAAGGCAAAAAGAATCGGCGGCTCTACGATGTCGATCCCCACGGGCTCGTGAAGTAATCCAACTTCTTCGAGCTCGATGCGGATTTTTTTGGCTACATCTTCGGCGCGTCCCATTTCCGGCGACATCGCGCCGCGCAACAGCGGAATGCCGGCGCGGGAGCGATCGCCGAGCCAGGGGCAATGAAGCTGGTGATGTCTCGCCGCGGAACCGAAATCCCAGAGCACCGGTTCGCTCTTCTGAGTCAACAACGTAAAGCGGCTCATTTTGTCTTGCGCCCACGATCCAATGTGCGTCGAGGTGATGTAGCGCACATTGTTCATGTCGAAGCAGAGGATTGCGCCCATTTCTGATTTCGCCAGCAGATCCTTCACGCGCTGAAGGCGTTCGTGGCGCAGCCGGTCAAAATCGATGCGTTGCTCCCAATCCACCGCCATAGATCCATGTGTAGGTAGTGCCACGGGGTCCTCCTATCGCCGAAAAATCAAGACCGGCCGCACAATTTCATCGCTGCTTCGAAAATCATGTTCGCCGTCGGCAGCGTGGCATCCTCGAGCGGCGGCGAAAATGGAATCGGCACGTGCATCGCGCCCATGCGCTGCACTGGTCCGTCCAGATAATGAAATGCGCCTTCCGCAATCGTTGCCGCCAGCTCAGCAGCAACTCCGTATCGCCCGTAGCCTTCATCCATCACGATCGCTCGCGAAGTTTTCTTCACTGACTCGATGAGCGTGTGTTCGTCAAGCGGCCAGGTCGTCCGCGGGTCCACTACTTCCGCGCTGACGTCTGCCTCTTCGAGTAGTGCCGCAGCCTCGAGCGCCAACTGCACCATACTGCTCGTCCCGACTAAAGTGATGTCAGACCCTTCGCGTTTTATATCCGCCACTCCGAGCGGGATCGTATATTCCTCACTCGGCACAGGGCCCTTCAACTTGTAGCTCATTTTATCTTCGAAAAAAATCACGGGATTATCGTCGCGGATCGCGGTTTTCAGCAGGCCCTTTGCATCGTAGGGAGTCGAAGGCATCACGACTTTTAGTCCGGGCACATGGCTGAACCAGGCATGCAACGATTGCGAATGTTGCGCCGCCGAGCGCCGCGCCGCGCCGAGCGTCGTTCGCATCACCATGGGAACTTTCCATTTTCCACCGGACATGTAATGCACTTTCGCGGCCTGATTCACCATCTGATCCATGGTTAGGGTGATGAAATCTCCGAACATGATATCCACGACCGGACGCAAACCAGTCATCGCAGCGCCCACGCCCACTCCGGTAAATCCCGCTTCCGAAATCGGTGTGTCCACAACACGGGATGTTCCGAACTCTTCAACCAGGCCTGAGAGCACTTTGAACGGCGTTCCCGCTTCGGCCACGTCCTCGCCCATGATGAATACGCGTGGATCGCGACGCATTTCCTCCGCAAGCGCCTCTCGCACTGCCTCTGCGAAGGTTATTTCGCGAACCTGGGATTGAACTTCAGGCATAGACGTCCTGATCGACCTGGTCTGTGGACGGGTATGGCGCCGCAATTGCAAACTTCATTGCCTCGTCCATTTCCACTTTTAGTTCGGCATCAATCGTTGAAAGTGACGCGGCATCGGCAAGCTTTTGCGCCTTGAGCCATGCCGAGAAATTCCGGATCGGATCATTTTCGGCGAGCCACTGCTGCTCTTCTTTTTTCGAGCGGTAATATTCGCGGTTGATGTCGCCCACATGATGGCCGCGGTAGCGGTAAGTCTCGCACAATAAAAATGCCGGCCCATCGCCGCGCCGCGCTCGATCCGCAAGCGTCGCGGCCGCAGCGAAAACGGCGCGCACATCCTGGCCGTCTACCGTGTCTGCTTTTATTCCGAACGCGGCGGCGCGCGAAGGAATGTCGCCCGCCGTGGTTTCAGAGAAATGGGTGTATTCGTTGTACATATTATTTTCGCAGACGTACATGACCGGCAGTTTCCAAAGTTGCGCGAGATTGAAGCACTCATAGAGCACGCCTTGCCCCAGCGCCCCTTCGCCGAAAAAGCAAACCGCGACTTGCCCGGTCTTCAGCGTCTTCGCAGAGAGCGCCGCCCCAGTAGCAATCCCAACGCTTCCACCAACGATCGCATTCGCGCCCAGATTTCCAGTCGCGGGATCGGCGATATGCATTGAGCCGCCCTTGCCGCGGCAATAGCCGGCTTCTTTACCCAGCAGTTCCGCGAACATCAATTTCGGCGACGCGCCTTTGGCCAAACAGTGCCCGTGCCCGCGATGCGTGCTGGTGATGTAGTCCTCGCGCCGCAGCGCTTCACAAACTCCCACCGCGATTGCTTCTTCCCCGATGTACAAG
>JABDFR010000095.1:7596-7696 GCA_013286465.1 Acidobacteriota bacterium
ATGTACAAGTGCGCCAAGCCAGGCATCAACGCGCGCGTGTACAGCTCATTCACATTTTCTTCGAAAAGGCGAATCGCCATCATCTGGCGATACATGCGCA
>JABDFR010000096.1 GCA_013286465.1 Acidobacteriota bacterium
TTGCGCGCCTCCGGCTACCGCGGCATGTTTGGCGACTAGGCCATTCGTGATTGTGACGGCTGGGCCATTGGGGCCGGCGACGTCGCTGCGTTGCGCGGGTTGGTGCCTTTGGCGCATGGCGTTCCAGGCGTCCCAGGCATGGCTGAACCAGGTTTCGCCGCGGGCTTGCTCGATGCCGCGCAAGAGATAGAGAGCGAGAAGAGTGAATGCGGCGTTGGCGGTCCAGACGCCGACGATCGGCGAGAGTCGGCCGATTTGGGCGTAATGAGCGCCGGCTACGAATACGAAATAGTAGCTGGAGATTAGGATTAGCGTGAGGACGAAGCCTGCGGCGCGGCCGCCGCGGCGGGGGCGGACGCCGACAGTGACACCGAGCAACGCGAAGACCAAACACGCAGCGGGAAATGCCAGGCGGCGCTGAAATTCAGTTCTGGCCGTCAGCGACGAGGGGGAACCGGTTGCCGCAAGCAAGTCGCGGGTGCGCTGTTCGGCATCGCTCAGATTCGCGCGTGTGCGCGAGACGGTTGGCGAAACTTGGATCGGCATGTCGCTCGAGCCGAAGGTGGTGACGTTGTAATGCACCGGCTCGGCGGGATCGAATTCATGCGTGGTACCGGGGCCGAGATGCAGCTCGAAGTTGCTGCGATCGCTGCCGGCAATTAAAATGGCGTCCTCCGCCAGCGTGAGATGCGACCCGGCCTCTGCTTCAGATTCCGCCAGGAAGACGCCGCGCCAGCGCGCGGCTGTGGCTTCGACATCCTGAACGTATAGAACGAGATGGGGGAAGCGCTCGTCGAAGACGCGCGGCTGCACGGCGAAGGGTGCTTGCGCGGAAAGCATCTCGGATTCGAGATCGTGGAAAGTGCGCAGGGAAAGAGGGCCGAGCCAAAGGGTGACCAGAAGAGTAAGCAACGCGGCGCCAATCGCCACCATGCCAACCGGAACGAGCAAGCGGCGCAGGCCGATGCCGGAGGCATTCAAAGCGGTTATTTCGCTATCGGCAGAAAGGCGTCCAAGCCCAATCAATACGCCCACCAAAGTGGCCATCGGAAGCGTAAAAGCCAACACTGGCGTAAGTGAGCACAAGAACAGCAAGCCGATACTGCCAGCGCCGTTGGAATGTCGGACAATAAGTTCCATGAGGCGCACGAGTTGCGGGACGAAGAAAACGAAAGTGAATATGGCCAAGCCCAATAGCGAGTGGGAGAAGACTTCGCGGCAGATGTATTTGTCGAGGATGCGCATATTAGCGCGGGGTCATTCTAGCATGATGCCGGATGGTGGCTCGCAGGATGTGTGCCGGTGAAGGCCGTCAATCTGGTTTTGATCTGGCATATGCACCAGCCGCAGTATCGCGATCCTTCGAGTGGTTGCTACGTGCTTCCGTGGACTCGTTTGCATGCGCTCAAAGATTATTGGGGGATGGTGAAGATTCTGGAGGAGTTTCCGAGCGTGCATGCGACGTTCAATGTGGTGCCTTCGCTGGCCGCGCAGATCGAGGAATATGCGAGCGGACGATTTAAGGAGCCGTGGTTCGAGGCGGCTTTTGCTGTTGCGGAAACTTTGACGGCCGAGCAGAAGGCCATGATTTTGGATCGGGCCTTTCAGGTGAATCATGAAAATTTGATGGCGCGGTGGCCGCGTTTTGTGGAGTTGTACCGGCAGGTGCAGACTTCCGGGGCGCAGACGGCCGCGGCGCATTTTAGTGCCGGGGATTGGCGGGATTTGCAGGTGCTTTCGCAGTTGGCGTGGATGGATGAATTTTATTTCACGCGCGATCCGGTAATCTCGGCGTTGGCGGCCAAAGGCAAACATTTCAGCGAGAAGCAGAAGGCTTCACTGCGGGCGAAGCAGATGGAATTGTTGGCGGCGGTATTGCCGGAATATCGTTTGGCGGCGGAGCGCGGGCAGGTGGAGATTTCTACCACTCCTTTTTACCATCCGATTCTGCCGCTGGTTTGCGATTCGGATATTGCGCGGGTCTCGAATCCGAATACGCCTTTGCCGCAGCCGGCGTTTCGTTATCCGGAGGATGCGAGGGAGCATTTGGCGCGCGCGCGGAATTTTCACGAACTGCGATTTGGGAAGGCGCCAGCGGGATTGTGGCCTTCGGAGGGATCGGTATCGGATCAAGCGCTGGAAATTGCGGCGGAGATGGGTTTCAAGTGGTTTGCTACCGATGAGGGCGTGTTAGGGCGCACGCGAAATGTGGGATTTTGGCGCGATGCTCATGGTTATCCTGAAAATGCTGACTCGCTGTATTCGCCTTGGAAATTAAAGCGCAACGGGCACGAGATTTACGGGTTTTTCCGCGATCATTATCTTTCGGATCTGCTGGGATTCGTTTATAGCCGCATGGATTCGGAAGCGGCTGCGGCGGATTTGCACCGGCGGATTCGTTTGATCGGTGAACGCTGGACTGGGGAGAGGCCGCCTACCTTGAGCATTATTCTCGATGGCGAAAATGCTTGGGAATATTATCCGGGGAACGGGCGGGATTTTCTGCGGCGATTTTATGCGCGGATTCAGGCCGATCCGGATATTAAGCCTTTGACGGTGAGCGAGGCGATTGATGCGGCTGGCGAGATTCCTGCGATCGAGGGAATTTTCCCTGGATCGTGGATCAATGCGAATTTTGATGTTTGGATCGGCGATTCAGAGGACGTGCGCGCTTGGGACATGCTGACGGCGGCGCGCGCCGCATATGCGCGCTCTTTGGCTGAGGCGACGAACGGGAACAGCCATCGTTCGCCGGTGGAATTCGCGCGGGCGTTTGAATCTTTGCTCGCGGCGGAGGGCAGCGATTGGTGTTGGTGGTATGGGCCGGAGCATGGAACGGCGAACGATGCTGAATTTGATGCACTTTACCGTAAGCATCTGACGGAAGTGTACTCGGCGTTGGGGCAGGATGTACCGGATGCGCTGACGCATCCGATCAAGCGGCGCGCGGAGCTGGCCAAGCGCGAGGATCCTACGGAATATTTGCAGGTGACCGTGGACGGACGCGAGACCAGTTATTTCGAATGGCTGGGCGCTGGTTATTTTGCGAGCGACCGGCAGTCGAGCGCGATGCATGGGCGCGTTTTTCTGATTGGCGATTTCATGTACGGATTTGACGAAGAGCATCTTTTTATTCGCTTGGATTTGCTGCCGGATATCGCCAAGGAATTTACGGAATACGAAGTGCGCGTCACGGTTTGGGATGCGCGCGAGTTGCGTTTGACGGTAAAAGTGCGCGACCAGAAATTGGCGGGAATTACTTTGGAACAGGGTGGACTTTGCTTTTTGCATCCGGAGGAGACGGTGGTGGCGGGAGTCGGGCGGATTATTGAGGTATCGCTCGAGCGGCGGCTGTTCGAATTGAAGGGGCGGCGATCGTTGTTGCTGGGAGTTGCGGTTTGGGAGAGTGGGCTGCCGGTGGATGTTTTGCCGGCGGAGGGCTATTTGGAAATTCCGTTGGGGGAGTCGGGGTTTGCGTGGCGGCCGGAGTGAAGCGTGGTGCAGGTTTTTCTTCCCGTAGGGCCCGCGCTTTATGCCGGGCCTCTTCGTGCACGATCACGCCACAACTCAAATATGCCGCGAGCCTCCGCCCGCAATTGTGATCTGTCATTAAAACGATCGAGCCGCATTCACGAATCGCGCCCACTCCAAATATGCCCTGACGGATCTTCACGGCGAGCTGCAATTTTGACTTCACCGAAATTTGCGCCCGGCCCGGCATAAAGCGCGGGCCCTACGTTCGGATGGCGCCATTGGGTGCCGCGTTCGGAGGGTGCGTTCCGCGCCGGGATAACCGCAGAATTACCTACGTAATCTAACATCTTTCTGGTCGTTGACATCTTCGTCGGCTTGCGCGACATTCCTCGGGCTCCCTCGCCTTTCGTTTTCGAGGGAATCACAAATTGCGGTTATGGCTTGCCTGCGGGCGAGCCTTGCCCGTCTGGCCGGAGCAGCGCCGGTTCGAGGGCCTCATGCAGCAGCCGATTTCACTGTATTTTGCGATGGGTGTTTTGGGCGCGAGCCTCGCGTTTGCGCCTGCGTCTGGAGTGGCGCGCCTGGAAAATTCGGCGGGCCGAACCAGCCGGGCGTCGCCCGATATTGCGCACGCGGCCGGATCGATTGCGCCGCGGATCGCCACGGACGCGGTAAAGCTGCCGCTGGTGTTTGAGGTGAATCGCGGGCAACTGGATTCGACCGTGCTGTACCGGGCGCGCGGACCTGGATACGACGTGCTGCTGGAGCGCGATGGAATTCGATTTGAAACGGTGGCGCAGCAAACTACGACCGAACGTCGGCCGCCCGAGAGACGTACGCCGGGGAAGAGGCCGCCGAAGTTAAAGGTGCGGAAGCGCACCGAGCCGGTATGGCGTAGGCAGCCGCGTAAACAGCGGCAGAAAACTGCGCCGGCGGCCGATTCGATTCTGCTGCGATTTGAGGGTGGGACGCCCGGAATGGCGTGGCGCGGGCAGGACGTTTTGCCGGGCATGACGAATTATTTCATCGGAGACGATCCCAGCCTGTGGCTGAGACGCGTGCCACTGTTTGCCGGCGTCGGGGCGACGGCAGCGGCGCCGGACGTGGATTGTCTTGTGTATGCCGGGGACCGCGGGCTGGAGATGGACTTCGATTTGACGCGCGGGGCGGATTTGCGGCGGTTGCGGCTGGACGTGGGCGGGGCACAGAGTTTGCGAGTGAGCGCGGAGGGCGATCTTCTGATTGCGGGGCGCGCAGTGGTGATCCGACTGCGCAATCCGGCGATTTATCAGATGAAGGCGGGGAAGCGCGTGAGCGTTGCTGGCGGATACGCGCTGGCTTCAAGCCATGAGGTTTCGTTTCGCGCTGGCGCGTACGACCGCGGGCTGCCTTTGGTGATCGATCCTTCGGTGGCGGTTACTTACACGACGTTTCTAGGCGGCGCAGGCGCAGATTCAGCGAACGCGGTGGCGCTGGATTCGTCGGGCGCCGTTTATATCAGCGGAACTACCACTGCGGATGCAAGTTTTCCCGAGGCGGCGACGAAAAAGTTTGGCCCGCTGGGTGGCACGAGTGATTTTTTCGTGGCCAAGCTCGATCCTACGAAAACGGGGCCGGCGTCGCTTGTTGCTCTCACGTTTATCGGTGGAAGCGGAGATGAAGAAGGCGGGAAGTTGGCGGTGAACGCGACGGGAGTCGCGCTGATAGGCACTACGACTTCCACGGATTATCCGACTACCGATGCGACGAAATTGGTGAAGGGAACGAACGATCTCGCATTGAGCGTACTCGATCCGACGCTGAGTACCCTGAGCTTCTCGACGGTTCTCGACGGAACGGGCGCGTTTGCGACGCCGCTTGATAGCGCGGGCACGCACGGCACCCCTGCGGTGGCTTTCGATCCGAGTGGCCGGGTGCTGGTGACGGCGGATACGACCGCGCCGGATTTGCCGGTGACCGCCGGAGCATTTCAGCCCGTCTGGGGCGGTACGACGCAAACGGATACGCCGGCGCCGCCGCAGAGCGATGGGATGCTGGCGGTGTATAGCGCGCCTACGCTGACCTACCTGACTTATTTCGGAATCAATGGATTCACGAATGACCTGGGGAATTTCGAGCCGGCTACCGTTGGAGTGACCGGGCTGGCGGTGGATTTGGTGGGACAGGTTTATGTGGCCGGGTTCACGTCGCAGCCGGGGACGGGGTTTCCGATCACCAATGGATTTCAGACCACCTATGCCGGTGGAGCGTATGACGGATTTCTGATGTCGCTGACACCGAAAGGGCTGGGCGCGGCAGATTTGATTTATTCCACTTTTCTGGGAGGAGCAGGCTCCGATGAAGCGATGGCGGTTGCAGTTGATCAAGCGATTCCGGCGAATGCTTACGTTGTTGGTACCACCACTTCGCCGGACGAACTTACTACGCCGACCGTGAGCGGTTTTCAAGCGGCGCTGCACGGAACGGCGAATGCTTTTTTGGTGTCGGTGGGACAGACCTCGGTGGGCGTCACCACGCTGACCTACGCGACTTATTTGGGCGGGAGCAAGAGCGATTCGGCGCTTGGCGTAATGGTGCCGCGGACTGGTAGCGCCAACTCGGTCTACGTCACCGGGCTAACGTCGTCCGCCGATTTTCCGACTTTGAATACCCTGCAATCATTTGGAGCTACTGCTACTCAAGATGCGTTTCTAGCGAAGTTGGATACCACGGCGGCAGGCGCCGCGTCTCTGCTCTATGCCACGTTGCTCGGAGGGGGCAACGCGGCACAGGGAAATGGAGTCGCGGCACTGCCGACGGGGGAAATTGTGGTGGCCGGCAGTACGACGTCAAATGATTTTCCGCTCGCAGGAAATCCGCAAACGGGCGTGCAGCCGATTTGTTCGAGCTGCCAGGCCAGCCCGCCGCTGCCGGATGCATTTGTAGTTACATTCATTGAGAGCGAGGCAACCGGGCCGGTGGTTTCTTTCAATGCGCCAGAGCTGAATTTTGGCAATCAGCTCGTGGGTGAGGCGAATCCGCCGGAGATCGGAATTCT
>JABDFR010000097.1 GCA_013286465.1 Acidobacteriota bacterium
TTGCTGAAACACTCAAAGCTCGGGGCCAAAGAAATCGCGCAGGAAGCCATGCGCATCGCCAGCGAAATCTGCATTTTCACCAACGCAAACTTTTCCATCGAAGAGTTATAAAGGGCGGAGATCTATGAGGGGCGAAGAACAGTGACGGGCAAACCGGAGAAAGACATGGTGATTTACCTATCGGGAGAGGCACAGGCGCCGGCGCCGGAGCCTCTGCCGTCGTTCGATGAGCTGACGCCGCGCGAAATTGTCGCCGAGCTCGATAAATACATTGTCGGGCAGAATGCTGCCAAGCGCGCCGTGGCCGTGGCTCTGCGCAATCGCGTACGCCGCCAAAAATTGCAGCCCGAGATGGCCGAAGACGTCTTGCCGAAAAATATTCTAATGATCGGCCCCACCGGCGTCGGCAAAACGGAAATCGCCCGCCGCCTCGCGCGCCTCGCAGGCTGCCCATTCGTAAAAGTCGAAGCCTCGAAATACACCGAAGTCGGCTACGTAGGCCGCGACGTCGAATCCATGGTCCGCGATCTGGTCGAAACCGGCATCGACATGGTCCGCGAAGAAAAACTCGACGAAGTAGCCGAGCGCGCCGAGCAATCCGCTGAAGAGCGCCTCCTCGATCTGCTGCTGCCGCCCGCGCCGCCATCGGGCGAAGTGCCCGGCTCGCCCGCCGACACCTCGCATCGCGAGCAAACGCAACGCACGCGCGACAAACTCCGCGCCCAACTCCGCGAAGGCAAGCTCGATCAACGCATGGTCGAAGTCGAAGTCCGCGAGCGCGCCATGCCCTCCTTCGAAATCGTCACCAATCAGGGCATCGAAGAAATGGACATTAACGTCAAGGACATGCTCTCCGGCTTTTTCGGCCAGCAAAAAAAGAAGCGCAAAATGACGGTAGCCGAAGCTTTCGACTACCTGATTCAAGAAGAAGAAAATCGCCTAGTGGACATGGATCACGTCACGCGCATCGCCGTCGAGCGCGTCGAGCAGATGGGCATCCTCTTCATCGACGAAATCGACAAAATCGCCGGCCGCGAATCCGGCCACGGCCCGGACGTCTCGCGCGAAGGCGTGCAGCGCGATATTCTGCCCATCGTCGAAGGCACCACGGTAAACACGCGCTACGGCATGGTGCGCACCGATCACATTTTATTCATCGCCGCCGGCGCATTTCACACCACCAAGCCGTCCGATTTGATTCCTGAGCTGCAAGGGCGCTTCCCGATTCGCGTCGAACTCAGCTCGCTCAGCGAAGCCGATTTCGTGCGCATCCTTACCGAGCCGAAAAAACGCGCTCATCAAGCAATCCATCGCGCTTCTCGAAACGGAAGGTATGAAGCTGACGTTCAGCGACGATGGCGTGGCCGCCATCGCCCGCTTCGCCGCTCTGGTCAACGAGCAAACCGAAAATATCGGCGCGCGACGCCTGCACACGATCCTGGAAAAAGTACTCGAAGAAATTTCCTTCGATGCGCCCGAGCTAAAAAAAAGAAAAATATCAAGATCGATGCGGGCTTCGTGCAGAAGCAACTCGTGGACATCGTCAAGAATCAAGATTTGAGCCGCTACATTCTCTAGCGCAGAAAATAGAAAAGGGAAAATGGAAACTGGAAAAGGGGGAGGCGCCGCAAGCCTTCGCCCCGGCAAATTTCCGGCGAGACGTCCCATTTCCCAATTCCTTCTTTCGATTTCCCTCACCACAATCGCCGCAGCCGGATGCGCCGCCCCAAGCGAGCCAACAGCGCGCCACGCGCCGATGCCCACGGCCGTCAGCGATCTCGCCGCCGTGCAGCAGGGCCACCGCGTTATTCTCTCGCTCACACTCCCAAAGAAAACCACGGACTCCAAGCCGCTTCCAGCCGATTTATCAATCGAGATCTACCGCCAAGTCGTTCCGGCAGCCGCGAAACCATCCGCCGTGCCGCCGCCATTTTCGCAACGCGACCTCGCGGTAACGATCCCATCAGCCATGGTCAATCACTATGCAGACGCGGGCCACTTCGAATTTCCATTCGAACTAAAGACCGCCAGCATCGCCGAACCACCCGGCGAGCAAACCATCTTCATGGTGCGCACGCGAGTGAACCAGAAAAAAGTTTCGGCCGACTCGAATCCGGCGACGGTGCATCTCCACGAGCCATTCCCGCCGGCGAATATTTCAGCCAAGATCACTCACGACGCCATCATCCTCACCGGCTGGGGCGTAGCATTACCAACAGCACCTCCTTCCGGCGTCCCGCCCGATCAATTTCCGTCCGACGCTCACTATCGTATCTTCCGCTCCGAAATCACCGCGCCTGGGGCCGCCGCAACGCCGGCCGAGCCCGGCAACGAAACCCAATCCACTCCGCATCTAGAACAAATAGCGGACCTGCCGCTCACACAGATGTCGTACGAAGACGTAAATTTCAGCTTCGATCACACTTACATTTATTCCGTCCGCACGGCAGCGAAGTTCGGATCCACCTGGGTCGAGTCCGACGACTCGAATTTCCTCACCGTAACTCCGAAAGATATTTTCCCGCCGAGCGCCCCGCAAGGAATCGTAATCGTCTACGTTCCCGCAGCCGCGAGCGTTCCCGCTCATCTAGAAATCTCCTGGTCCATCAGCCCCGAGACTGACCTTGCAGGCTACGATATCTACCGAAAAGAACAGGGTAACGACACTGCCCTGAAATTGAACTCTCGACCGTTGCTCACGCCTTCCTATCGTGATATGAATATCCAGCCGGGGACCTCGTATTCCTACACGGTTAAAGCAGTGGATCGTGCTGGCAATGAAAGCCCAGCCAGCGAACCGGCATCTACAGACGTCCCGGCGGCAGGCGAACCAGAACAGAATTCACAGCCATGAGCTCCACACACCACCAACCCGGCAGCCTTGGAAGCGCGATTCACCATCCCGCATTTTTCTACGGCGTGATCACCGGAATTTTGCTTTCGTTTGTGATGTTCGGATGGCTATTTGCCGCGAATCGCGCGCCGAGCCTCGATCACGTCGCTTTTTTCCGTAATTGGATTTGCCTGGGAGCTTTCGGCTTCGTCATGTCGATTCCGGTGCTGCGCTTTATTCGCACTCCCGGACGGATTTTCACCTCTGGCTTGACCGGCTGGGTGCTTCTTTGCGTCGCCTACGCATCGGCGAACATGTATTTCCAGAATTTGGCGAATCGCCTGGCCAGGACGCCGTTCAAAGTGCTGGTGATGGGCGCGATTATTTACGGCGTCGCGTCCGTAATCGCCTGGATCATGATGACCATTGTCAACATGTTGCAGCACAGCCATCCGGTCGCAGTGCCGGTGGCCTCGCCGCGTGCCGCTGAGGTGCCCACTCGTCCGCAATGAAGCTTTGCCGCTTTCAACCTCTCGAGTTCTCCTCCGCAAATCTCGGCCGCAGCGAAAAAAGTCTACATCCGGAAGCTCGCGCCGGCGTAATCGAAGGCGCCGAAGTACGCGAAATCAAGAGCCTCTTCGGCGCGCCCGCATTCACCGGCAACAACTGGCCGCTGGACGAAATCCACTTACTGGTTCCGTCGGTGCCGACAAAAATCGTCTGCGTCGGACGCAACTATGCCGAGCACGCTGCCGAGCTTGGCAATGAAGTTCCAAAGGAGCCGCTGATTTTCCTCAAGCCGCCGAGTTCCGCGATCGGCCCGGACGAGCCGATTCTAATTCCATCCATTTCGCAGCGCGTCGATTACGAAGGCGAATTCGCCATCGTCATCGGCGAAACATGCTACATGCCCGCCGCCGGAGAAGATTTGCGCCGCTACGTTCTCGGCTACACCTGCCTCAACGACGTCACCGCCCGCGACATTCAAAAGCGCGACATTCAGTTCACCCGCGGCAAAAGTTTCGACACTTTCTGCCCCATCGGCCCGTTCATCGAAACCGACTGGGATCTCGCCTCCGCCACGGTAGAAACGCATGTTAACGGACAACGCAAGCAGTTCGGACACACCAGCCAGATGCTCTTTTCCACCGATGCTATAATTCGATGGATCGCGCAGGTGATGACGCTGGTCCCCGGCGACGTAATCGCCACGGGAACTCCCCCGGGGGTCGGGGCGCTCGTCGCCGGCGATACGGTCGAAGTCAGCGTCAGCGGAATTGGCACATTGCGAAATCCCGTAGCCGCGCGGGAAGCGTGATTCGCAAACACGAATCGGAATTCCAGCCCCTCCAGAGACGGATGTGAAAGTGAAAGTCATTCGACGACTCGTCGATTGCAGTGCAGCCAGCCAGCGGAACATGCCTCGCGGGAGCTCCCGGTGAAACTGCTACTCGCCAACTGGCGCCATTATGTTCCGCTCGCGGGAGCCGCGCTCGTGGCGCTCATCGCGGCCTATTTTCTATTTCGCAAGCGCGTCGCCGATCCCAATGAAGTCGAGCGCCAGCGCCGCCTCTATCTAAATAAAATCGGCCGCATCGTCGAAGGACAGGTTCTCGAAATCGTCGACAAGCCCACCGAACCGAGCCCCGAGCCGCCCAAGCGCGCCGCAAAGTCCAAGGCTGCCCCAAATGGCTCGACGGCCGCGCCAGACACGCGTCTTCTCTATTACACGTATTCAATTTCAGGCGTAACCTACGAAACCGCCCAAGACATCAGCGGAATGGAAGAGCGCGCCTGCCTGGATCACGCCGTAGTAGGCCAGGCCGCCAGCGTAAAGTACGATCCCTCGAATCCCAGCAACTCAATCCTGATCGCCGACGATTGGTCCGGCCTGCACTAAATCCCTCTAAGTTTTGAGTTTGTTTTTGGGTGCCCCACGCGCCGCAATTGCGCGTGGGGTGCTTGCACTTAGGCTCTCAGGCCGCGCCACTCACAGAAAACTGTAAAGCGCGTCACTAGTCAACTTCGGCTGCTCTTCGAGCACCCAATGTCCGGTATCGGGCAGCACGACAACCGTAGCTTTCGTCGCGACCAATTTCATCTGCCGCCCCAGCACATCGCCATTCGCTTTAGCTCCGCCAATCGCCAAAACCGGCATAGTCAACTTAGTTCGCGATAGCTCCGCAAAATCCTTCGCCGCCTGCTGAAACGAAACGAAGTAAGCCCAACCCGCGCGCATCCGTCCAGGCCGCGAATACGCCGCTACATACGCCGCGCGATCCGCTTCCGGAATCGAATGCGTCTTATCCGCCGCGAAATCATTCCAGAAATAATCGAAGTAAATCCGCTCGCGTCCCTTCACCAGCATCTCCGGCGTCGGACCATTAAATCGAAAATGCCAGATCCCCGGATCGTTGTAGACGTCCTCCCATCCAGCCACCCCAGGAAGAAACGCATCCATCACCGCCAGCTTCGCCGTCTCCGAAGGAAATTGCGCTGCATAAGCATACGCGACCATCAATCCGATATCGTGTCCAACAACTTCCGCCTTCTCAATCCCCAGCGATTTCACCAACCCATGAACGCGCACCGCCGCATTCTTCATGTCCAATCCATCTTTAGGAATATCCGAATCCCCGATCCCAGGAAGATCGGGCGCAATCACGGTGAATTTCTCAGCCAGATGCGGCATGATCGGCCGCCACATCCGCGAAGTCTGCGTGTAGCGCAGCAAAAGTACGGTAGTCGAGCCATGGCCCGCCGTCAGGTAATGTAGCTTCAGTCCGTCAACGGTAGCCGTGCGCGAGACAATCACATCTTCCACGGCCTTCGGCTTTGCGGGAATCGCGCTCGCAAAAAAAACCAGCAACGCAACGCTCGCCAACATCCCAAGAGTTCGTTTCACAGTTCCCCCGTTCATTAATTGCCGATCACAAACAGCTGCCCGTTATTCTGCGTGTAAATCGTCCCATCCGGCCCCACCGAAATCGGCGTATAAGCCGCCCCAATCGCGCTGTTCAAGAATATTTTCCCGGTCGGTGTCGTAAACACTCCCGAATTTCCCTGCGGCAGTTCGTAAGCGTTGCCATCCTCGCTATTCACGTAAACATTTCCGTCCATATCAATCGCGGGCATATTGATGCACCACTCGTACCCGTTCGGATTATCGGAATCCATCGTGGTGCTCTGGAACGACCACTCCACGTTGAACTTCGAGTCAAGCTGCGTGATGTAAAAAGGCCCCGGCGAAGTCGCGGTGCACACTGGATTGTCAGCATTGCAGTAAGCAGTCGACGAGTAGTGATTGTCCTTGATCACCACCGAGAACGTGCCGCCATGCATGTAAATTCCCGGCGTCGAGTCCCAGCCAAATCCAAACGCGCCCACGTAATTTCCCTGCGAATCGAAGCGGAAAAGATGCCCGCGCGAAAAGTTGTAATTGTCGAGCGCTCCAAAAACAATCGAACCATCCGGCAGCACCGTAGGCGACGACGAGGCCAGATCGATGATCACTCCAGAGCCCGGAGCATTCGTCGTGGGATCGACGCCCACCGTCGTGCCATTCAGGCAGGAGTTCGGCTCGTTCGTCACGCCCGGCCCGG
>JABDFR010000098.1 GCA_013286465.1 Acidobacteriota bacterium
GCGCAGCTTGAGGATTCTGAAAATTGCGCTGGCCGAAGGAAATTCGGACGTGGTGACTGGGGTGGTGTCCGCGCTACGCCCTTTGTTGCGGACGAACTTCGAGGCGGTACGGGTGTTTCTCGAAGGCCTGGAACTCGGAAATCATCCCGCCCTAAGACGCCTCCATCGGCGCCACGAAGCTAAGGTATACGGCCACGCCAGCGCGCGCGAACGCCGCGAACCAGCCCTCGCCAACATCGCCTGAAGTAGCGACGGCGCCGTAACGTAGCGCTGGCGTCCCGCCGGCTCTTACGACCTCACATCTCAACCAACGCCCTAATCAAGCGCGGCGCACCGTCTACGCTACATCGCTTCGTAAAGTTGGTATCCGTCCGCCCGTAATTTTCGCATTGTTTGGGATTCCTGCTCGTCGGAGCCGGCGGGACGCCAGCGCTACGGGGTCGCCGGCGGCATCTGAGCTTGGAATTACTCCTTGTGACTGGGCCGCGTGTGCGACGATACTCGACGCGAAATGCCTGATCGACAAGGCTCCCAGAGTAATTTTCGACGTGTGGCGGAAGTGCGCGGCCTTCTCTCGCGGACTATCGGTGCCAGTTTGCTCGTGCTGATTTCCTGTTCCGTAGCGCTAAGTGATCCGCTGCCCAACCGAGTCTCGGGGAAAATCATTGACCCCGACGGTGCGCCGGTGGGCGGGGCGCACGTGAAGGTGTTGGCCGCGGATGGAACCGCGCTTCGCGAAACTACCAGCGACCAGAGCGGCGAATTCCATCTCGGGGAACTTAACGCTGGCACGTTTACGTTGACCGCGGAGTTCTCGGCATTTGCTCCTGTTACTGTTTCATTTAGCGTCGCAAGCCGTGAGCCGAACGACATCGTCGTTCAGTTCAGGCAAATTGCCTCGATGCGGCAGGCAATTACTGTTGTTGGGGCTTCGGCGCCATCTGCTTTGACGCCGGATCCTTCCGAGCATGTGATCGTGCACGATCAGGTGCTCGACGCGAATCCGGGGCGTCCGGGGGCGCCGGTGTCTCTTCCCGGGCTGCCTGTGGAAACTGCATCTGGCGGAATCAAAGCGCCGCAGTATTTTGCGCCGGGCGTAGCGGGGGACCACGGTGAGCCGATTGCGCAGTTCTATCAGGTCGGCGATTTTCTCTATCCCAACAATTTGCCGGCGAACGCGCATGGAAATGGCTATGCCGATCCGAATTTTCTGATCGCGCCCACTATCGAGGCAGTGGCTGTGGACGGCGGGGCGTTTAATGTGCGCGAGGGGAATCACTCGATTGATCTTGCGGCGACCTATGTGCCGCGCGAACGGTTGGATGATTTTGTCGAGCTTACCGGGGACTACCGCGACATCGATTTGGTGGCTGGGTGGAGTCCGCGGAATGCCGATACGAATGCGTTTGTAGCTGTTGAGGCGTCTTATGGCAACGGGTATCTCGCCCGGCTGGAACACCGGCAGCAGTACAAGGTGAATGCCTTCCGGCAATTTAAGATGGGGCGGCATGAGCTGACGCTTTTCGGTGTGGGCTACTACGGATTTTCTTACGTGCCTGGACTCATTCCGATCGATACTTCCGTTCCTGACGACACGGTTGACCGGCGGCAGAGCGACTACACGCACACTACAATTTTCATCGCCAGCGATACTTGGAGGATTAACGATCGCAGCCAATTCACTACTTCGGGATTCTTTCGCACTTACAGCCTGCAGCTTCGCTCGAATTTTCAACCGGAGTTCACGCAAGGCCTGGAATTTCCCGGCGGACTGATCCAGCAGAGCGAATTCCGGACTGTCGCGGGCGGAGGGGCTGTTTATTCGCAGAAAATCCGGCCTTGGCTTTCGCTTTTGGGTGGATTCGATCTGCGGCGCGATGCGCCGCGCGATCTGGACTTGAAAGCCGCGAACCCTCAAGGCGTCTTTGAACCGGTAACCAGCAACAACGTCACGCTGTCGTTTGTTGAGCCATACATCGCCATCGACGGGGCGCTCAGCAAATACATCCACTACGACTTGGGCATTCGGCGCGAAGAAATCTGGATCGACAATCAGGACTTGATCAATCCACAGAACTCATTCGACAAGCTAGCCGGATTAACTTTGCCGAAAGCCACGCTGACGATTCTGCCTCCGGCGAGCACATTCCTTCCGACCGCCGCGTTCAGCTACGGCGAAGCATTTCATACAGAGGATCCGCGCATCGGCACCGGCGCGGGCGAGCCGACGCTCCTCGCGCCTTCGCGCGCCTATCAGCTCGTGCTCGCCAAGAGCATTAAGAAAACGGAATTCAAAATCACGCTGAAGCATGTGACCAATTCGCAGGAGTTGGCGAAGATCGATCCCGATACTGGGCTGCAAGAAGACGAGGGCCCCTCATTGAATCGCGTTGTGAGCATTTCGGTGCAGCGGACTTTTTCGCAAGGGTCGATCTATGCTTCGTACGCGCAGGCCGATGCAAGGGATCTGCTCACCGGCGCACCGACTCCGGAAGCGCCGCGTTTTATCTGGGACACGGTAGCGACCGAGGATCACTTGCCGTGGAAGCTTCATGCGCGCGCGGAATTTGAATATGTGCGGGCCAAGCCGGTCGGGGACGGCTTCACCGGGCCGGCCGTGCCGGAATTTCGAGGGCAAGTGCTGCGTCCGTTCATGGACGGGCGCATGACGCTCTCAACCGAGTTCCTGATTGCGCACGGCTACACCGGCGAGACTACCGAGGTATTTGCATTTCCGTCGGACACGACATATCCGGCACCGATTGAGCGCGTGGTGGGAGTGCCGCTCAAGTCGTACGTGACTGTGTCGTGGGCGTATCACTTCCGGCGCCACTGAAACGAACGCGCGCGGGCGCGCCCGCGGTTTCATTCGCAACTTCACACCGACGAAGCCGGCACCTGCTCCTTCGTTCGAATCGTCAAGCCCACCCGGCGGCAGATTTCTCCCGGGAGCTGATCGAGCGCCACGATCTGATCCGCGAGCCCCGCTTCAACCACGCTGCCGGGCATTCCCCAAACCACCGAACTCTGCTGATCCTGTACGATGATTTGCCCGCCCACGCCGCGAATTTTCTCGCAGCCGCCCGCGCCATCTTTGCCCATGCCGGTCATGATCACCGCCAGCGTCTCGCGGCCATAACATTCCGCAACGGAACGGAACAGAACGTCCACCGCCGGCCTGCACGAATTTTCCGGCGGGTCTTCATTGATTGCGATCTGCACGGCATTGGCGCGGCGCTGCAGCGCCATATGCTTCCCTCCCGGGGCAATCCAGGCATGTCCCGGGATTAGCGCGGTGCCCGCTGCGCCCTCGTGAACGCGCAGAGCCGAATGTTTCGAGATTTGTTCCGCGAGCAGCCGCGTGAAAACCGCCGGCATATGCTGCACGATCACGATCGGCACCGGAAAATTTTCCGGAAAATTTGGGATCAGCGAATGAAGCGCGCTCGGGCCGCCGGTGGAAATCCCGATGGCCACAATGCGGACGCGCGATCCTGAGCGTTGCGCGAGCTGCGGACGGATGGCCACCTTCGGCGCTGCCGCAACTGCCTCGGGACTCGACTTGGCGCAAAGAGCCTTGATTTTGGGGATCAGTTCCGCGCGCAGTTGTTCCAGTAGCCCTTCCGTGCCGTTGGCGTTCGACGGCTTGGCAACGTAATCGCTGGCGCCCAGACGGAGGCCTCGAGTGTGGTGGCCGCGCCGCGCTCGGTGAGCGAGCTGAACATGATCACCGGCAGATGCGGCCATTTCTCGCGAATCGCGCGCACCGTTTCGAGCCCGTCCATTTCCGGCATCTCGACGTCGAGGGTCACCAGATCCGGATTAAGCTGAGGAATTTTTCCGAGTGCCGCGGGGCCGTTGGACGCCGTGCCAGCCGCTTCGATCGCCGGTTCGCCCGAGAACAAATCCACGATCAGCCGGCGAATTACTGCGGAATCATCGACTACCAGGACGCGTATCTTCTTCATGGGTTGAAGTGGCAGCGCACCCCTCCAAAGATATTCATCGGCGGAGAACGCTGTCAGCTTTAGCTGTCTCGGCGAGGCGAACCTGGGTGATGCCGGCCTTGTTTTGTCGGAGCGTTACTTTAGTTCCCGCGACAACCGCGCTTTGTCAGGGCATGACTTTAGTCATGCCGCAATCGTCGCAGGATCGGGTCGGCTTTAGCCGCTGAGGTTTTGTTTTTAAGTTCCCTTGCAGGCTCCAACGCTGTCCGAATTGCCGCTCAATCCAATTCTTGCGTGACGATATGCACGTCCACGCCCGGAGCTTCCTTGAGAAATCGATTCACGGCGGAGAGGTAGAGATATTTGCGCAGTCCCTGATCGGAGGAGCGGCCGAAGATTACCTGGGTGATGTGTTTTTCGCGAACCAACTCGGCGACCGCATCGGCGACGTGGCGGCCTTTGAGGCGGACTACTTTGGCGCCTAGGTCTTCGGCGAAATGAAGATTCGCTTCCAGGGATTTCAGATCTGGTTCGGAGATTTTCCTGCCGATGTCGACGTAGATTACGTAGAACTCGGCATCCAGGCGGCGGGCCATGCGGGCGGCGCGGGCGATCAGGTATTGCGCGGCGGGATTGGCGCTTACGCAGACGGCTAGGCGCTCGCGGACTGGCCAGGTTTCGCGGATGTCTTTTGCGGCCATGTAATTTTCTAGGCTGCGATCGACGTGTTCGGTGACTTGGCGCAGGGCTAGCTCGCGCAGGGCGATCAAATTTCCGCGGCGGAAGAAATTTTGGAGGGCTTGGCTGACTTTGTCGGCGGCGTAGACGTCGCCGCGCTGCATGCGTTTTTGCAGCGCCTCGGGCGTGAGATCGACCATCACCGTTTCATTGGCAGTGAGTGGCACCCAGTCAGGCACCGTTTCGCGCACCACCACGCCGGTAATTGCGCGCACCGTCGGCGCGACGCTTTCCATGTGCTGAATATTCATGGTGGAGAGGACGTCGATTTTGGCGGCTAGAATTTCTTGCACGTCTTCGTAGCGCTTGCGATGTTTGCTGCCGGGGATATTGGTGTGCGCTAGTTCGTCCACGACTACGACCTGCGGCTTGCGGGCTAGAATCGCGTCGACATCCATTTCTTCGAACATCGTGCCTTTGTATTCGATTTTTTTGCGCGGGACGGTTTCGAGTTGGCAGACTAGCTCGCCTACGCCTTTTCTTCCGTGGGTTTCGACTACGCCGATCACCACATCTTCACCGCGCGCGTGGCGGCGAATTCCTTCGCTTAGCATGCTGTAGGTTTTGCCTACGCCCGGCGCATAGCCGAGGAAAAGCTTGAAGATGCCCTTTTGCTTTTCGGCCTGGGTGACCGCCTCGAGCCATTCTTCTGGGCGTTTGGGCATTGTTGTGTTCCGAGCCTCGCGTAATCGGCAAGCTACGCTAGAATAGCCGCGTGTGGGAACGCCTTCCGATTCGAGCGCTGCGGTACATCGCCGCGCTCGCCATTGTGGCCGCTATTACCTTTTTCTATCGCCGCGTTTTACCGGTCAATCAGACTACTGTTGCGCTCACCCTGCTGCTGGCGATTCTAACAGTATCCACGGTCTGGGGGCTGCGCGTTTCGGTGTGTATGTCCGTGGCGGCTATGCTGGCTTTCAATTATTTCTTTTTGCCGCCGGTGGGGAAATTTACGATTGCCGATCCGCAGAATTGGGTGGCCCTGGTCGCGTTTTTGGGGACGGCGCTGGTGGCCAGCCAGCTTGCTACGCGGGTGCGTTACGAGGCGGAATCGGCGCAACGGCGGGGGCGCGAGGTGGAACGGCTGTATTCCTTCAGCCAGCAGCTGTTGGTGGAAGGAAATGTGATTCAGCTGCTCAACGCCATTCCCAACCACATCGTCGAAATCTTCGAAGTCGGCGCCTGCGCCATTTTTCTTCTCAACAAAAATAAGTTTTACCGTTCCGGAAGCGGGGCCGCACACCTGGATGATGAAGAACTGCGCAATGCCGCGGATCGCGAAGAACCGATTCTGGACGCCGAACGCAACCTCAGCTTTGTTCCCATTCGCATAGGTGTGCAGCCGCTAGGCAGCATCGGCATTTCCGGGCCAATCCTGTCGCGCAAGACGCTCGAGGCGCTCGGCACGCTGGTTGCTATCGCGGCGGAACGGGCGCGCGCGGTCGAGCGGCTTAGCAAGGCCGAGGCGGTGCGCGAAGGCGAGCAGTTGCGCTCGGCCTTACTCGATTCGATCACTCACGATTTGCGCACTCCTCTGACTTCCATCAAGGCTTC
>JABDFR010000099.1 GCA_013286465.1 Acidobacteriota bacterium
TCGAGATCGGGGCGATTGCGCAGTAATTGGGCGCGGCGGCGGACGCTGCTGGTGCCGACTTTTGCAGAACGGGGGAGTTTCGCTAGCTTGTGGCCAAATTTGCAGACGAGGCAATCGCGGACTTCGTCGCGCTTTAGGATTGCGGCGATGGTTAGGCCTTCGGGAATTTCTGTGGGGACATCCTTCATGCTATGGACAGCTAGATCGATGCGTTTGTCTAGAAGGGCTTCTTCTAATTCTTTGATGAAGACGCCTTTGGTGCCGATTTGGCTGATGGAGGATTCTTGATCTTGATCGCCGGAAGTCTTGATGGTGATGATTTCGGCTTGGACTGTACCGCCGGCTTCCAGGAGTTTTTTTACGTGGTTGGCTTGCCACAGGGCTAGGGTGCTGCCTCTTGTGCCGATGCGCGTGGTAATCATGAGTCTTCACCATCGAGACCGAAGAGATCGCGCAGGGCTTCGATACCGGCTAAGCGGCGGCGCAGCTCGCGCGTGCGGCGGAGTTTGTCGTTCGGAGTTTGGACAACTCGCTCGATTAGCTCGTCGGTAAGGCGGACGATTCTTTCGCGCTCTTCGGCAGTGAGGCTGGCCATTTCGGCGGAGCGCTCTTCGAGTAGCTTGCCACGCTCTTTCAGAAGGCGTTCGCGCAGGCGCTGGGTTAGTGAGATGGCTTCTACGCTGGTGCACCAGGATTCGAATTTTCCTATGTGTTCGGTGATCAGCGCTTCGGCGTGGGGGATTTCGGCTTCGCGGGCTTTGCGATTTTGTTCTACGATTTCGCCGAGATCGTCGATGTTGTAGAGATAGAGATTGTAGAGAGTGGCGGCTTCTGGCTCGACGTTTCGCGGGACGCCCAGGTCGACTACGAACATGGCTCGTCCGCCTCGAGCTTGGTGAACTTTTTCCAGGAGATTGCGGCTCAGCACCGGCTCCGTTCCGCTTACCGACGTTACGATGATGTCCGGCGATTCCAGGGCGCGATCGAGTGCATTCCAGTCGAGCGATTCGCCGCCCATGCGTTGGGCTAGATCTTCGGCGCGGTCGCGCGAGCGATTCACCACTCGCAGGCGGCCGATGCCGCGATTGCGAAGATTTTCGACCACTTGCTCGGCTACTGCGCCGGCGCCGAGGACTAGGGCTTCGTGGCCTTTTAGTTCGCCAAAGACACGCTCGGCTAGTTTTACGCCGGCCCAGGCTACTGACATTGGGCGGGTGCCTACTTCGGTTTCTGAGCGGACGCGCTTCCCTACTTCCAGAGCGCTTTGGAACAGGCGATTGAGGACCGGGCCGGTGGAACCGTGATCGAGGGCGCGGCCGTAGGCTTCTCGCAGTTGGCCTAGAATTTCCGATTCGCCTAGGAGCATGGAATCGAGGCCGGCTGAAACGCGGAACAGGTGGCGGACCGCTTCGGAATTTTGCTGATGATAAATTCGGCCGCTTAATTCGGAAGCTGGGATGCCGTGAAAATTGGTGATGAAGGATTCTAGGGCGCCTTGAGCGTCGGAGCCGGTTTCGGGCGGGACGCCGTAGAGTTCGCTGCGATTGCAGGTGGAGAGGACTACGGCTTCTTCGAGAGTGCCGCTCAGGCGCAGTTCATCGGCGGCGCGGAGGGCTTGATCGGGGGTGAAGGCGATTCGTTCGCGCAGCTCGACCGGGGCGGTGCGATGGCTGCAGCCGATTAGTGCGATTTGCACGCGGCTGGCGTGAGGCTTGCCCGAATTGGTGAGCGTCGGCATTAGAGATAGCGATGAAAGCTTGTGAGATAGAGATTCACGATTGTGTAGCTGAATAAGACCAGGATGAAATTTAGCGCGCAGATTCTTGCTGCGCGGGCGCCGCGCCAGCCGGATTTTCCTGCTAGCCAGGAATAGGCTAGGTAGAGTGCGAAAATTACTAGAGTGACGATAATTTTTGGATCGGCGGCGGAAAATTGGCCGCTTAGGCGATGTTGCCAGACGAAGCCGAAGGACATGCCTACTGCTAGTGCTATTAGGCCGACGATTACACTGCTGCGGCTCATTTTTTCTAGCACGTCGAGGGCTGGGAAACGCCAGAAGGTCAGGCCTGGGCGACGGGCTTTTAGTACGCGATTTTGGATTAGATAAATTAGGCTTAGTACGAAGGAGAGGCCGAAGGCTGCGTACGCTAGCGTGTTGAGCGTTACGTGTAGGGCGAAGAGCGGGCCGCGGGCTGGCGGGGTTGCTGGGGCGGCGTCTGGAGCGAAGGCCATGACCATGCCGGTCCACACGATCAGGAGCAGAGTGACGAATGCGCCGACCGAGCGCTGGCCGTGAAAAACTTCTAGGCCTAGATACGTTACGCCTAGGAGCCAGGCGAAGAGAGACATGGAGCCGTAGAGATCATCGTAGGGGACCGTGTGGGTCCACCGCGAACGGGCTAACAACGCGGCATAATGCGCCAAGACTCCTGCGGCTAGTAGTAACGTTGCTAGACGGCCGATCCATTCATTGGTTCCGTAGAGGTAGCGGGCGTAGCAGATGAAGCTTAGGACGTAGAGGGCTAGATTGACGTAGGCCCACGCGCCGTTCATTTGGGAGTCCTTGAACGTGTGTTGGCCGCCGATGCCCCAAGTTGCGATCGAGCGATTCGCATGGAAACTTCTATTATAGTCCCCATCTTTGCGGGACGCACAATGGAGTGAGTGGGGGTGGTGTTTTTTGGGTTGGATGCGGATGGCGGATCGGGTTGCGGGACGGTTTAGGGCGGGCGTGCGAATCCGGAATTCAAACCTTAAGAGATTTCAAATTTCAGATTTGAGATTTGAGATAAAAGCGGAAGTACAACGGAGCGGACGAAGTCTGATTCGACGGGAATGCCTACCCCTCCGCCGGAAGGTGCGTTCGAGATGAGACAGCTCGCCGAGTTTCGCGTGGAGAATTTCGCGCAGAATTCCTTGCTGTGCCGCGAGGTGGCGGAGTTCGCGCGTTGAAGCCAGAGTTCGAATTCGCTTCTTGGAGGGATTGATGAAAAAGATGCTTTGGGGAATCGGCTTTGCGGCGATTTTGGGACTGATGGGAGCCGTTGGAGTTGGGGCGCAGCAGAGCTTGCCGAAACAAGCATTACAGAAGAGTCCTGAATTGCCGGAGCCGCCACAAGAGGGCGATTTTGTTGTGCGTGATTTTCATTTTCAATCGGGCGAGACTTTGGCAGAGGTGCGGTTGCATTACACGACTTTGGGGACGCCCGTTAAGGATGCTGGCGGGCGGACTACCAATGCGGTTTTGATTCTTCATGGGACTGGCGGGGATGGGCGCGGGTTTCTTCGGCCGATATTTGCCGGTGTGTTGTTTGGGCTGGGGCAGCCTTTGGACGCTACGAAATATTTTATTATTTTGCCGGATGATATTGGGCATGGGAAATCGAGCAAGCCTAGCGATGGAATGCATGCTCATTTTCCGCAGTATGAATATGCGGACATGGTGGAGTTGCAGCGGGAATTGGTGGAGAAGGGATTGGGCGTCAATCATTTGCGATTGGTAATGGGGACTTCGATGGGTTGCATGCATTCGTGGATGTGGGGAGAGACGTTTGCGGATTTTATGGACGCGTTGATGCCATTGGCTTGCCAGCCGGTGGCGATTGCTGGGCGGAATCGGATTTGGCGGAAGATGGTGATTGATGGAATTCGGCAGGATCCGGATTGGAAGAATGGGGATTATACCGTTGAGCCTCGGGCGGGGTTGCAGATTGGGGCGGACTTTTTGTTGATCGTGGGTAGCGCGCCCTTGCATATGCAGGAGGATTTGCCTACTCGTGAGGCTACTGACAAGTATCTGGATGATTTTATGAAACGGAGTGTGGCTGGGCTGGATGCCAATGATTTGCTTTATGCGGTATCGGCTTCGCGGAATTACGATCCTTCGGGGAAGCTTGGGGAGATTCGGGCGCCGGTGATGTTTGTGAATTCGGCGGATGATTTTATTAATCCGCCGGAATTGGGGATTGCTGAGAGGGAGATTAAGAAGGTGCCGAATGGAAAATTTATTTTGTTGCCGGTTTCGGAGGAGACGCATGGGCATGGGACACATACGTATGCGGCGGTTTGGCAGCAATATTTGAAGGATTTGTTGGCGCAGTCGCGGCCTTAGTGCAGGGGTGGCGGGTTTGAGTCAGGGCACCGTGTCTCGCTGAGGGCTTCTGCTATTATGGATGTGGCGACCCTCTTATGGCTTCGGCTCACACCTTGAACCGCAAAGCGCTTTTTCTGCGGGCTTGCCGCGGGGAGAGTGTGGAGCGCGTGCCTGCTTGGATTATGCGGCAGGCTGGGCGCTACCTGCCTGAATATCTTGCCGTGCGCGAGACGCACTCCTTTCTTGAGATTTGCAAAACGCCTGATGTTGCTGCTGAGGTTTCGTTGCAGCCTTTTCGGCGGCTTGACGTTGATGCTGTGATTGTGTTTTCGGATATTTTGATTGTCGCGGAAGCCATGGGAATGCCGCTCGAGGTGCCTGATTCTGGGCCGATTTTGCGGGGGCCGATTCGCGATCGGGCGGGGGTGGAGCGTCTGCGGGCGTTTGACCCGTGTGTGGCTACGCGATTTGTTGGGGATGCGATTCGGGTGATTTGCCGCGCGGTGGGACCCGATGTGCCGGTGATTGGATTTGCGGCGGCGCCTTGGACTTTGGCTTGTTACATGATTGAGGGGCAGACGCGCGGTGAGGTGAATACGGCGAAGCGGATGATGTATGCCGAGCCTGATTTGCTGCGCGGGTTGCTGGCGAAAATTGCGGAGGTTACTGGGGCTTATTTGCGGGCGCAGATTGAGGCTGGAGCGGCGGTGGTGCAGTTGTTTGACACATGGGCTGGGGAATTGAGCCGGGCGGAGTATGAGGAATTTGAATTGCCTGTTACGCGGCGGGTGATTGATGAGATTCATCAGACGGATGCACCGGCGATACTTTTTGCTAAGAATTCTGGTCATATGTTGAAAGCGCTCGCGGCCACTGAGGCGGATGTTTTGAGCTTGGATTGGCGCGTGGAGTTGGATGAGGCTCGGGGGAATTTGGGGCGGCAGATTGGGTTGCAGGGGAATGTGGATCCGCGAGTGCTGCTTACTTCGCCGGAGATTGCTGCGGAGGCGGCGCGGGGGGCGATCGCGAAGACTGGCGGCGTTGGGCATATTTTGAATTTGGGGCATGGGATTTTGCCGTTGACGCCGGTGGAGAATGCGCGGGCGTTTATTCGGGCGGCGCATGAATTTTCTTTGCCTGCGGCGGGCGCGTCGCAGCTGGGCGAGGCTTCGCGGAGTGCCATGTGGTGAGTTTCGTCGGTCATGACTGAATCGAAGCACAATTCGCTGGATGCGCCGACGGTTGCGGGGGTGTCTGAGGAATTTCTCGCGAAATATAATCGGCCGGGGCCGCGTTATACGAGTTATCCGACGGCGCCGGTTTGGAAAGATGATTTTGGGCCGGACGATTTGGAGCGGACTTTCGGCGCGGCGGATTCGGCGCGGACGCCTGTTTCGCTTTACATGCATATTCCTTTTTGCGAGAGCCTTTGTTTGTTTTGCGCTTGCAATGTTTCCATTCAGAAGAATAAGGGCGCGGCGATTCCCTACCTGGCTACTTTGAAAAATGAAATCGAGCATGTGGGGCGATTCGTTTCGAAGAAGCGGCCGGTGGTGCAATTTCATTGGGGCGGAGGGACGCCTACTTATTTGACTCCGGCGCAGATGCATGAGCTTTTTGGATTTACGCGCGAGCGATTTGAGTTTGCCGCGGATGCGGAGATTGCGATTGAGGTGGATCCGCGGGTTACCAATCGCGAGCATCTCGAGACTTTGCGGCGGCTGGGATTTAACCGCTTGAGCATGGGCGTGCAGGATTTTAATCCGTTGGTGCAGGAGACGGTGAATCGCGTGCAGCCTTATGAGATGACCCGCGATTTGATTTCTGCGTCGCGGGCGCTGGGATTTGACAGCATTAACATTGATTTGATTTACGGGTTGCCTTATCAGACCGCGGAGAGTTTTGCGGACACGATGGAAAAGGTGCTGACTTTGGCGCCGGATCGCGTGGC
>JABDFR010000100.1:0-377 GCA_013286465.1 Acidobacteriota bacterium
CGGGACAGATTCGGGCTGTCCAGGTTTTGGGAAGAAATCGCCGTTCACTCGTTTGCCTAGGGCAAATGTGTTGTCGGCCCAGGCGGTGCGCAAGTGGGTTGTGCTCGTAATCCAGAAGTCATTTCTCCCTTTGGGGGATTCTGGAGTTGCTGCGGAGGAGTCGTCGAGTAGCGAAGATGGGCGTTGCGTGGAGTTCCACGGAAGTGATTTGAATTTAAGGCCGAAATACCTTGCGCCCATATCTACGAAACGCGGAGAGAGGGCATCGCGTCCGCGATAAGTAAATAGCGTCGAGATCCAAAGTTTCTCGGGCGATTCCTGGTTCATTAGTTGCCAGGTTAGCTTGCTTACTTGCGGGTGGGGACGCGGACGAGCGG
>JABDFR010000100.1:387-1112 GCA_013286465.1 Acidobacteriota bacterium
CAGGAATCGCCCGAGAAACTTTGGATCTCGACGCTATTTACTTATCGCGGACGCGCGGGAGGAGGCTGTTTAAAGGCGGCCGAGAGCAGGCGGGCGGCACCGCGGTTCATTGCGATGTCGCGCCATTCGAAGGCGCTGTTGATCTGCCCGAGCGTTTCGCTATCGACAATCGCCTCGGTGAGCGGGGCGAAGGCGAACGAGACGGGTAGTGGAGAGATGACAACGTTTTTGTCCGGCGCTGCGGCGTGCAGTTCGCGTAGAAGTTTTCGGCCGAAGAGTTCGTTGGAAGCGATGATCTCTGAGAATTCGTGGTCGGGGATGGTTTGGGGTAAGAGGCTTGCGGCGTTGATTGCGAATAGGAGGGCGATCGCAAATTTGGTTTTCATTGTGCCCCCTGCGGACACGCCGTTGCCGCTTGTTTTCTTAGACACCGGATTTAGAAGATTGATGGCTGATTGGTGGCAACGGTACGTTGCATCGCTGGTCAGGAAGTCTTCAGAGTGGCTGGGAGGAGATTACTCGATTTGGAATTTGGGGCGATCTTGCATGAAGCGGCCCGGCATAAAGCGCGGGCCCTACGGGGAAAAATTCACAGGCGCAGCTTTCCGATTCGAGAGGGTTCGTCGTCGTGATTGCCACCACGTCGGAAAAGAGCCGGCAGGGACGCCGGCGCTACTTGGCGCCTAGGCCGGTTTGGGCGCGGACGTTTAGTTCGTTGAATTTTT
>JABDFR010000100.1:1122-5709 GCA_013286465.1 Acidobacteriota bacterium
GGAAAAGAGCCGGCAGGGACGCCGGCGGTACGAGAGGCGATTATCGATTTAGGTGCTTGGGGCCGCTGGTGTGTTGGCTGCCTTTTTCGTGGAAACGTAGCGGGCGATCTGCTTCTTTTGTGATGCCTATTCGTTTCGATACTTTTATTTCGTTGGTGGGGATTTTGGATTCGGCTAGATAGAGCGGGCCTTTTTTGCAGAGATCGATTCCGTCTTCTTTTTTATCGATCTTTAGGGCTTGGGCCAGGCGGCCTGGGCCTTTGGTTAGTTCGTGCGGATTTTTTGTGCGGCGATTTTTTTCCATTTGGGCCGTGCCTTCGATTGGTTCCAGGGCGCGGATTAGGACTCCTGTGCCTTCACCCTTCTCGCCGCTTGAAACGTTCAGGGCGTAGTGCATTCCGTAGATGAAATAGACATAGGCGTGGCCTCTCTCAAGGAATAGGGAGCGGTTGCGCTGGGTTTCGCCTTTGAAGCCGTGGCCGGCGGCGTCGCCTAGGACGTAGGCTTCGGTTTCTACTATGCGGCCGGTCATTCGCCCTCGGGCGGTTTCCCGGACTAGAGTTTTGCCGATTAGGTAGCGGGCTAGGGATTCTGTGTCGATGGGGAGATCTTTGCGACGCAAGGGCCGGAGGGATTTATTGGCATGAGGAGTTTTTGGGCGCATTGGGATTGGATTGACATTATGTCGGTAGTGGCGCGGATTTGGAATGATCGATAGACGGTGGGCGAAGATGCTGCCCTGAAGGGCACCGCTACGAATACGAAAAAACGGGCAGGCGCTTTTTTTGCGCCTGCCCGTTTTCGTTTGCGAACTTTAGAACGAGAACTTTGCTGCGAACTGGAATTGCCTTGGGTTGAGCATTGTTCGCGGAGTGCCGAACAGTGCGTTGGGCACTGGGGGAGCTGGCGTTAGGCCCAGGCTTAGCGGGCACGTTGGTGGTCCGGTGCCCGTGTCGAAAGCGATGGCTTGGGCTTGGGTGGCCGCGGTGCCGGAGTCCTTATAGTGCATCGGTTGTGGGCCGCTGCCGCAGAAGACGGCCGCGCCGTAGACTGACGTGACTTCGTCTACGTTGGGGCGATTTAGGACGTTGAAGGCGTCGACCATTAGATCTACGCGTAGCTTTTCTTTGATCTCGAAGTATCGGGACAGGCGCAGATCCCAGGAATAGAGATGATCGCCGTAGTAGGTGTTTCTGGCTTCGCTGCCCACGCGATCGGTTACCGGGTTGGTGTCGCCGTTGGCATCGAAGCCCACGAAATCAGTGAACGGACGGCCGGACTGCAGGGTGATGATGCTGCTAAAGGAAAACTTGCGCATGAAGCTGTCTTTGGGGCCATCCGCGGTGAAGTTGGTAATGAAGCGATGGCGGATGTCCTGGTTGGAATTGGCGCGCTCGGCGGCGCGATCGTACAAATCTTGCGGGGTGCTGACGAAGGTGGTGAAGGTGCCGTCGTCGAGCGTGTGCGAGAGCGTGTAGTTGGCGTTCAAGCTGAAATTCCTGATGCGCTCGCTGATCTGTAGCGTCCCGCCGTGATAGACGGAGTTACCGGAGTTATCGGTGAAATAGAGCAAGCCGGAGTTGGTGTACGCCGGAGAGCCGCCGGCGGCCGTGGGCCCGACAGATGTGTGGTAGTAGTACGCTTTTCCTGCAGGCCAGCCTGCCGGGATATCCGCGGCGGTGCCGGGAGTGCAGCCCGGAGTGCCGGGAGTGATGGCCGGAACGGTGGTGGACGCGGAGGAGCCGTCCGGCGGGCAGACGTTCAAATTCTCCGCGCGAACCAAGTGGTGCGCCGCGACGAAGAGATAGCCTGCGCTGATGGCGAAGCCGTGTCCGATGGCGCGATCGATTTCGAGGTTGGCCTGCTCGGAATACGGGATCTTGCTGGCGTGGTCAACCATGCCGGAGCCTGCTGTCACAGAATTTGTTGGCGGACCGGTGAGGTATTGGTCCGGGACTAATCCCGTAGTGACCAGATTGAGGGCTGCCAACGCAGGGAAGCTCGGTTCCCCGCCTGGAAACGGAGGCCCCGGCGTCAGTTGATTGAGCACCCAAGTCGCGGTGTCGGCGCCCTGGCGGATTCCCGGGAGCGTTTCGCCGGGGATGGTGTTGGGCCGCTGCGGCTGAGTGATGAAAAGGAACGATAGATTGTAGCGATCATCGAAGAGGCCGAATCCGGCGCGAATGACGGTTTTGGTATCGGGCGAGAAGGCGAAGCCGATGCGCGGCTGGACGCCCTTATAATCCGGGGTTATTTGCTTAGAGAGGCCGGTTTCGAAATCGTAACGCAGGCCGTAGTTCACGGTGAGTTTCGAATTTACCCGCCATTGATCCTGGGCGAAGAAACCGTAGTAGCTGTGATTGAGAGTTTCGGAAAAGTTGACCGTTTGCGTCGGTAGATACGCGTTCTGCCAGTTGGTCGGGATCGCCGGAGGCTGGAAGCCCGGAGTCACTGGGCCGCTGCCGACCGGAGCGCCCCAGAAGACGATGGGAACTCCCTGCAGCGCATCGAGCGGGTTGCCGCCGAACGGGCTGCTTGGGAAAAATGGAGAAGCAGCGGTGGGGCATGGGCCGTCGGCGGGAGCTGAGGGAACTCCGGCCGTGGGATTGACGAAGTTGGCGAAGTCTACGAGGCAGTTGATACCTGGGACGACGATGCGCATGGGAGTGAAGCCGGGCCAGATGACGAAATTCTTCAGGTAATTGACGTCCACGCCGAATTTGGCGACGTGGTTTCCTTTGACCCAAGCGACGTTGTCGGAGAATTGCACGCGGCTTTCGTAGATGGCATCGAAAACACCGAAGTTATGGCCGAACAAGAGAGTATTGGGGATGTCCAAGTTGGGTTCGCCGGTGACGCCGGGGAAATTGTAATGACGGCGGCCCCATTGAACGAGAACGCTGTTGACCAGATTGGGTGAAAGATTTGTATTCAGGGTGCCGACGAGGGATTGATCGCGCAAGAAAACGTCATGGCCGCTGCTGGGAGCGCCGATGCCGCCGCCGTCGAGAGTGTTTCCGACGAGTTGATTGAGATCGCGTGCGTCTTCGATGGAGTAACGGACGGAGAGGCGATTGTTGGAATTGAATTGGTGGTCGATTTTGATGATGCCGTAGTCGTTGTCTTTGGTTTTCAGGATGTTGACATCTTCGGGAGCGATGCCCAAGGCGGCTTTGGCTTGGTCGATCAAAGCCAAGTTAGTCGTCTGAACGGCGCCGGCGCAGCTCGGGATTACTACGGCGCAGGTTGTTACTGGCTCGATCAGCGTGGTTGGGTACGTAGGAGCTTCGCCGCGTCGCTGGCCTTCATAGTTGGTGAAGAAGAAAGTCTTGTCCTTCTGAATGGGGCCGCCGACGGTGGCGCCGAATTGATTTTGGCGCAGAGCGTCGGATTGTGGGGCTACTTGCAGGAGTGAGCGGGCATCCGTGGCGCTGTTTTGCAGATAGTCGTAGAGCGAACCGTGGAAATCGTTGCCGCCGGATTTTGTGACGATATTTACGATGCCGCCGAGGGCGCGGCCGCATTCTGCGCCGAAGCTGTTGTTGACTACGCGGAATTCCCTTACGGCTTCTTGCGGCGGAGTGGAACGTTGCGAGCCGGTGACGGTGTTGATGTTGTCGGCGCCGTCTACGGTGACTTCATTGCTTAGGTCGCGCATGCCGGCGAAGGAGACGCGGGTGACTTCGAATTCGGTGATGGTGGATTGCAAGCTGGTGCGACCGGTGGCTACGCCTGGGGTGAGCAGGGCGAAATCGGTGAAGAGGCGGCCGCTGATCGGGAGAGAGTCGATTTGTTTGGTGTCGATCACCTGGCTTACTTCTGTGCGCGAGGGTTCGATTACCGGGGCTTCGCCGGTGACGACTACTTGCTCGCCTTTAGTCGCCACTTTCAGGGTGACGTCTACCGTGGCGCTTTGGCCTACCGTTAGGACGAAGCCGGTCTGCGTGTAATTGGAGAAGCCGGTGAAGGAGACTTTCAGTTCGTAGCGGCCCGGGGCGAGATTGGGCAGGACGTAGAAGCCGGAATCACCCGTGGAGGTGGTGTACACGCGATTGGTGTCCATTTCGCGCAGGGAAACAGTGGCCCTTGCGACGGAACCGCCGCTTTCATCGTGGACGGTGCCGTTGAGCTGAGCGACGGTGATTTGCGCGGCGGCGGGATAGACGCAGCCGAGCGAGACCACTAGAACTAGAATTGCCAAGAGAGTGATGCGTGCCCTCATAGGACACTCCTTTCAAGACATTCGATAATTTATGGCCGCGCCGCGAAATGAAAATAGAGACGATTCACAAGTGGAATTGTGAATTTTCGGACTTCGCCCCGTGCTGGATGCCCCCACCGTGAGCGGAGAATGGTTCGTATACGGAAAAGTGTCCAATACATGTTGGGTCTGAAAATCATACCTGAAAGGTATCAGGGTGATTCGCCGCGGCGCATGCACGGTGGTGGTGCAGGCGCGGGCGCTGGATGATAAGCCGTGCTGCTGGCTTGCGATTGTTTCTGTGCCGCTTGCGATTTGGGATTGCGCGAGAGAGAAAATTTTTGGGATGGAATTGCGATTCGCGAGCGCTGGCGTGCAGCGCTGCG
>JABDFR010000101.1 GCA_013286465.1 Acidobacteriota bacterium
TAGACGAGCGTGACGCAGGTCCACATCAGCGCAGCCGCGCACTCCTGGTCTTCCAGCACGGAGAAGCCAGAGTGGCGCGGCATAGAAAAGTAGACGGGATACACAACGCGATCAGCAAACACGAGAAACCCGGAGAGGATGTCACAGGGCACGGTGGCGAGAAAAAGATATAGGAGGATCGACCATTGCGGTCCCGTTGAGGCGCTCGGCCAAGGCCGAATCACCGGCAACCAAAAAAGAAATCCAGCCGCCAAAAAAGAAGCCTGCTCGACGCCGTGCCACACTTCTGAATGCATCGCCAAGGTAAAGACTGCTGGCACATGCCATCCGACGAGGGTCAACGCAGAAACGAGCCAACACAACGCCGGCCGGGAAAGCGCGCGGCCAAACCGTTGCGCCAACGGCACACGCAAGAATTTCGCAAATCGCGGCGATCCATGCGCGAACACCAGCAATGGATTGCCGAGCCAGATTAGCGCCGGAGCAAAGGTCATCAGCACGAGGTGCTGGATCATGTGGACCGTCAGCAAGTCATGATCGTAAGCAGCGAGCGGCGAACCCAGCGCTATCCACACCGACGCCATTCCAAAAAGAAAACTGGCCGATCGCCAAGCAGGAATGGCGTGCACAGACTCCGCGGACAAGCGACGCCAGCCGCGCAAATAGAAAACGCCGGCAACAACGAGAACGAAGATCACCGCGATAGAAGACAACGATATTGCAGTGTGCGTGTGGTGTAAGGGCGACATGAAATCTACCTAGGGCTGCACGCCGCCCTCCCGAAGCGCGGCTTCGCGGGCAGGAACCTGGCCTTCAGGATGCAGAGTCTCGAGAAACGCGACAAGCGCCGTGGTTTCCGCCGGGCTCAGATTTTTTCCGTAAGCGGGCATGTTGCCGCCTCCTTGAATCACCTGGCGGATAAGCTGGTCTTGCGTGAGCCGCACCGCAACGCTGTCGAGCGCCGGGCCTCTTTGTCCGCCGAGTTCACCGAGCGAATGGCAATTGCGGCATTGCTTGGACTGAAACACGAGCGCACCTTGCCGCTGCAGCGCAGTGGAACTGTGCAGAAATCGTTCCGGCACCGGATTTCCGCTCCAAGCGTTCATGTGCGGACTCCAAGGAGTGAATCCGGCGAGATGCGTGAATTCCCCCAGCGTTATGGCAATGAGCAGCACAGTCAAAACCGCAATGGGCCTGCGCTTCCAACTCTTCTCACCTTCTCCGGATAGAAACGGAAGAAGCAGCAAACCGATGATCGCGACGACCGGCCCAATCAGCAGCGC
Source organism: Acidobacteriota bacterium (assembly GCA_013286465.1). Lineage (GTDB taxonomy): Bacteria > Acidobacteriota > Terriglobia > Acidiferrales > UBA7541 > Palsa-147. Next base: position 1,284 of record JABDFR010000101.1, read on the forward strand.
CGGCGTCTCCATCGATGGCGGAAGCAGAGAAAGCAAAGCATAGAGCCAAAGGAAGAAGTAGTCGGGCTTGGGCGCCGTCTGAATAATCGTAGGGTCGGGCTGGCCCGATGGTCCGAACGGACCAAAGTAAATAGCGCAGGCGGCCACGGCGATCAAAATGAAAGCTGCAAAGAACATATCCTTCCAGATCGCGTCAGGAACAAACGGCTCGCCGTCCTTCTTCGTCAGTTCGTGATACTCCCTCTCGTAAGTGGCGCGCTTCACCAGACGCCCCGGCATCGGCCATTCGTTGATTCCCAATTTCAGAACCATGAGCACATGCAGGCACACGAAGCCGATCAACATCCCGGGAATCACGAATACGTGCAGCGCGAAGAAACGAGAAAGAGTAGCCCCCGCAATGATCGGTCCGCCAAGCATCAGCTTCACGATCATCGGTCCAGCAAAAGGAACCCGGCTGGCAATCGATGCCCCGATGCCCAGCCCCCAATAAGCATCCTGATCGAAGCGCAGCACTTGCCCGCTGAAAGCCATTCCCAATGTCATCAGCAAAAGAAACACGCCGATAATCCAAGTAAGTTCTCGCGGAAACTTGTAAGCCCCAAACAAAAACACCTGGACCATGTGAATCAGTACAATCGCCACCATAAAATTCGAGCCCCATCCGTGCATTGCGCGGATGAACCACCCAAGTGCCACATCGTGATTCAAAGCCTGCAGGCTGCTCCACGCCTCACTAGCCGAAGGAACATAAATCAGCGCCAGAAGAATTCCGGTGACGATCTGCAACATGAATACAGTGAGCGCGGCGCTCCCAAAGACGTAAAACCAGCTCGAGGCATTGCGAGGCACGCGGTGCTCCGCGGCGTCGCGAATCGGCGCCGCGAGCTGCAGCCGGTGGTCGAACCACTCTCCAATTTGTGTCAACCAGCGCATGGCGGATTCTTTCCAATAAGAGCAGCGCTCGCTCCAGGCGTGAATAGCTCGCCAGCCTGGATGGTGATCAATCCGTTCTCAACTTTGTGCGGATATTCGAAAAGCCCGCGTTCCGGCGGACCCGAAGCCCGCGAACCGTCGCGGTAATAAGCTCCGCCGTGGCACGGGCACATGAACAAACCGGATTGCGCAAACCAGCGCACGGGACAACCCAGATGCGCACAGTTAATTGCAAAAACCTGAAATTGATCGCCCTCGATCCGGCGCACCCAGCAGGCCGTGTCCACCGTCTTTCCGTCAGTCGGCATCACGTAAGGATTCCGGAAAGTAGCCAGGCGTGTCTCGCCTTCGGGAAATTCGCTGGTGCGGCCAAGCGGTACCCAGGAAAGATATGCGTTTCCACGACCGCGCGTAATCGAAGAAAGCAGGAATCGCACGATCGGCACTGCGATTGCCACCGCCACCAAGCCATTGAACAGTACGCCGATCTTCGTGAATAGCCCGCGGCGCGAAATTAAATTTTCATCCGGCATCTTCAGACTCCTAGTGCTGTGTGTTATTCGAAGCAGCGTAAGGCTTACCGGGGTCCTGAACCCGCTGCGAAGCGAGCCATGCAACCACGTCGGTGACTTCTTGTTCGGACATAGGCTTGCCAGGCACGTCCCCGCGCCAGTCTGGCGCTCCCAATTCCGGGCGGCCGGTGATAACAATCGTGCGCAAGCCTTGATCGCTAACCAAAGCAAGAAACGAATCGTTGGTGATGGCGCTTCCCTTCTTTCCGCCGCTCCCACCCGGACCGTGGCAAGACTCGCAGTAGGCTCCGTACGCGACTTCACCCCGCCGCGCATCCCCTGCTGATTTAGGCGCATAAGAAGGCGCAGTAGCCGCGTCCACCGCTCCCTGCTTGCTCCAACGAGTGCGGATTTCTTTGGTAATCACGTCGATCTGCGCGTCCGTCAACATTCCGCCGGCGCTTTCGGCGAAAGGCGGCATCGCGGTTCCCTTCACCCCATTAGCGATGACTTTGCGAATGACCGCGTCGTCTGCGATGGACAAATACACAGGATTGGCGAGCGCGATTGCCGCTCCGCCGCGCCCGTCCGTGCCGTGACAGCCAGCGCAGTTTTCCGAGTAAAGAACGTCAAATGCCATGACCTGTTTCGGCGCGAGAACTTCCGAATCGAGAGCCGGCTGCCCGTGCGGCGCGGCACAACCCGCAGCCAGCATCGCCACGAGCGCCGCGCATCCGCCAATATGCCGAAACGCGTTCACGGCTTTTTCTCTCCGTTTTCGTGAGACGGCATAATTCCGGGAGCTTCAATTCCCGCGCGCACAAAAAACGGCAGATTCTCGCGCGTCGAGACCCGCGACTGGCGCACCACGACGAGCCCCGCCACCACGCCAAACGCAAACTGCGAGGCCATGAACCAAGCCCAGTCAATGTGGCTGGCAAGCAAAGGATTAATCAGCTGCATGCAGGAATAGAGAATCCCGGACCACAACACCGGAGCAATCAACCCTCCAAGCACAATCGGCCGCCGCGCAAACATGGGCAGCATCGCTCCATACAGCAGCCCCACAAAAACTGATCCGAAGCCGTGCAGCGCCAGTGCGATCACGAAACTCTGCGCACTAAACGAATTCAATTCCGCGGGCCCGAGCTTAATCGATTCCGCGTAAACAGTAGCGGCAAGCAGGTTGATGGGATACCAAATGCTTCCGGCTTTGAGCAGCCCGTAGGCACAAGCCAGCACAGCCATCCCCACTCCTCCCGCCACGCCGCCCTTTATGCCGGCCGATATCGGGTAGGTCTCAAGAGGAAGCCATGCACGCACGAGTTCCGGAGCAATGGGCACACGCTCAACAACGCGTCGCTCAGTCGTGATGCGATGCTCGTCGATCACCACCGGCACAGTTTCCTCATGCTCGTGAGGAAACACTTCGCGGAACCATCCGACGCAACCCGCCACAGCAAGCACGACGCCGAGAATAGTCACCGACACATCCGTAAGAAGCCCTGCGAACATCAAGGTAAATCCGAAAGCCAAAACGAACGGCCACGCCGTCGATGCCGGCACTTCAATCTCAGCCGGGACGCGAGCGCTGTGTCCCTCTTGTTCGGCAGATAGCGGCGTTGCCATTTCTTCTCCTCAGCGGCCGATAACGTATACAACGGTGAAAACGACAATCCACACCACATCGACAAAATGCCAGTACATCGAAAGTACATCGACCCGACCTGAGTGCTCCGGTCCCACGCGCCCAGCCAGCCCGAAGATCAGCACAATGCTCAGCATGCTCAGTCCGGCAATCACGTGAGACGCGTGCAAGCCCACAAGCGAGTAATAAGTGGTTCCAAAAAGATTCGTGGAAATGGTCAGCCCATGTTCGTAGATCAAGCGGTGCCATTCCACGCCGGTGCCGTAAAGAAAGAGGCCGCCCAGAGTAATCGTGAGCAGCCACAAAAGCAGGAATGCCCCGCGCCTGCCGCGTTCCAAAAATTTTGCCGCAAAGTGAATCGTCAGACTGCTGGAAAGCAGACAGATGGTGTAGAAAATCGGCGTCTCAAGAACTTCGCGCGGAGTCGGCCCCGTGAGGCTCTTCCCGATATAAAAAAGATAGGCCACAACGAAAATCGTGAAGATCGCAGACTCGGCAAATATGAGACACGCCATCCCGACCTTCCCACGAGAAGGAAGCTTCCAGGCTCCGCGCGTTTCCGGCAGCGAACTCGCAATCGCGCTCATCAATTTATCCCTTCACTCATCGGGGCGATTCCTTTACTCATAACGGCTATCCGGGTCTTCCGGATGTTTCAAATCCCACAAGGGTCTGCGGCTGGCGACCGTAGGGATCGCAGCAAAGTTGTACTCCGGCGGTGGCGAACTCACCGACCATTCCAGAGTCCAGGCATCCCACGGATCGTTCCCCGCCTCTGCACCTTTGAAATAAGAAATAATCATGTTCGCGACAAACACCAGAATCGCGACGCCCTGCACAAATGCGCCGATCGTCACCAGAAAGTTCAGCGTGTCCCAACCGCGGCCCGGCTCGTACGTGTAAATGCGGCGCGGCATCCCAAGCAATCCTGGAATGTGCATCAGATCAAAGGTCAGATGGAATCCGATCAGAAATAGCCAGAAATGAAGCTTGCCCAGGCTCTCATTCAGAATTCTTCCGGTGATTTTGGGGTACCAGTAATAAAACGCGCCGAAAAGCGCGAACAAAATCCCGCCGACGATCACATAGTGGAAGTGCGCGACCACAAAGTAGGAACCGCTCAACTGCCAGTCGAAGGGTGCAGCAGAAAGCATTATGCCGGTAAGGCCAGCGATCAAAAACTGGAATAAAAAGCCGATGCAGAAAAGCATTGGCGTCTTAAACTGAATCT
>JABDFR010000102.1 GCA_013286465.1 Acidobacteriota bacterium
ATGTAACCGAGCTCAAGGAAGCCGAGGCTGCGCTTTCGAGTGAACGCAATGTGCTGTCGGCTATTCTCGATACAGTCGGCGCGCTGGTCGTGGTGCTCGATCCTGACGGACGGATCGTGCGATTCAATCGGGCCTGCGAGCTCACGACCGGATACTCGTTCGATGAAGTTGCCGGCAAGCGGCTCTGGGAACTTTTTCCGATTCCTGACGAACTCGAAAGCACCAAAGCAGTTTTTGCAAAATTGCGAATGGGACAAATTCCGGACGATTACGAATCGCATTGGATCACGCGCATCGGCGGGCTGAGGCGCATCGCCTGGTCGAGCACAATATTACCGGGGCGGGATGGAGCGGCACGTTACATGATCGCTACTGGAATCGACATCACCGAGCGGCGCCGGTTGCAGCAATCGATCCTGGAAGTGAGCGGCCGCGAGCAGCGGCGCATCGGCCAGGATTTGCACGATGGGTTGGGGCAGCATTTGACGGGCATCGCGTTCATGAGCAAAGTGCTGGAGCAAAAATTGGCGGAGCGCTCGATGCCGGAAACCGCCGACGCCGATAAAATTTTGCGGCTCGTGAATGAAGCGATTAGCCGCACACGGGAATTGGCGCGCGGGCTTTCGCCGGTAGTTTCGGAGGCGCATGGATTGATGTCGGCGCTGGGGCAACTGGCGAATGAGATCGAGGATTTGTTTCGTATCACGTGCCGATGTGAGTGCGATGATCCGGTGCTGATTAATGATGTGAATTTGTCGACGCACCTGTATCACATCGCGCAGGAAGCAGTGAACAATGCGATCAAGCACGGCGGCGCGAAACATATCGTGATCCGCCTGGCGGCATCGAATGAATCAGGGACGCTTACGATTTGCGATGATGGCGCGGGATTTCCGGCCGCCGCGCCGAAAGATTCCGGCATGGGCCTGCACATCATGGCGTACCGCGCCAACATGATTGGTGGCACACTACTGGTCGGGCCTGGGGAAACGGGCGGGGCGAAAGTGGCGTGCACTTTTCCGATGAAAGAGACGCCATCGACGGGACGCGAAGAATGAATACGAAAGCTGCGGCCGGCACAGCGAATCGCAAGAGTAAAATTTTTGTGGTGGACGATCATCCCATCGTGCGGCAGGGTCTGGGGCTGCTGATTAACCGCGAGGCGGACATGATTGTGTGCGGAGCAGCGGAAGAGGCGCAGTCGGCGTTGCGCGCGATACCTACGCTGCAGCCGGACGTGATGGTGGTGGATATTTCGCTGACCGGGCCGGATGGGCTGGAGTTGGTGAAAACGATTCGCACGCGCGATGCCAATCTGCCGATTCTGGTGCTCTCGATGCACGACGAATCGATTTACGCCGAGCGGGCGCTGCGGGCGGGGGCTAACGGCTACATCATGAAGCAGGAAGCCACGGAAAAAGTGTTGGTGGCGATCCGCCGGATTTTGCGCGGCGATGTTTACCTGAGCGATCGCATCTCGAGCAAGATGCTGCAGCAATACGTGCGTGGTTCGACCACCGCGCGGGAATCGCCCGTGGCGGATTTGTCGGATCGCGAGCTGGAAGTCTTCCGCCTCGTCGGCGAAGGCCACGGAACGCGCCAGATCGCCGAGGAATTGCACTTGAGCGTGAAGACGGTAGAGACGTATCAAGCGCACATTAAGGAAAAACTCTCGCTACGCAACGCTCGCGAGCTCGTGCAGCATGCAATTGAATGGCATTTGACGGAAAAAGGAAACTAGGCCGGATTTAGCTTGGAAAAAATCAGATAATTTCAATCGAAATTTCAGCGCTCACTTGCCTCCCCGCCAGCCTATCCGCTTTGTTATCAGCACCAGTTTGCTCCAAATCGGGGAATCCCCGATAAGCGAACGGTGTGTTTTCCCTATTTAATATAGGGGCACATCCCGCTTGAGCGAACGCTGCGCGAGGCATATAGCGTAGGGCGTACGCGGACATTCTCTATGCGTCGTTGATATTCTCCAGCGATGGAGACGGCGGGAGTGAATGGGTCCATCCACTCCGGTCCGGCGCACCTGCCGAATCGCTAGCCCGTTTGGCAGACGATACGAGCTGCAAAATCTGAAAGCCGGGAAGGAGCGCCATCCATGGCACCTGAAACGGTCCCCTACGGTCGTTCTACGCAAAAGGCCCCCGCGGTTTCCGACGTTCACATCCTTTGGATCACGGCCGGGTTGGGTTGCGACGGAGATTCCGTCTCGATCACCGCCGCGACGCAGCCGAGCATCGAGGATGTGCTGCTCGGAGCGATCCCCGGATTGCCGAAAGTGCATCTGCACAATCCGGTGCTGGCCTACGAAAACGGCGATGAGTTCATGAAGTTCTGGTATCTCGCCGAGCAAGGGAAGCTCGATCCTTTTGTGCTGGTCGTGGAAGGCTCGATCCCCAACGAAAAGATCAAGAAGGAAGGCTACTGGGCCGGTTTGGGCACGGATCCGAAAACCGGACAGCCGATCACTACGAATGAGTGGATCGATCGTCTTGCGCCGAAAGCGCTGGCGGTGGTAGCCATCGGCACTTGCGCCACTTACGGCGGCATTCACGCAATGTCCGGCAATCCGACGGGCGCGATGGGGCTCGCGGATTATCTCGGATGGGAATGGCGCTCGAAGGCTGGCTTGCCGATCGTGAATGTGCCGGGTTGTCCGGTGCAACCTGATAACTTCACGGAAACCCTCCTCTACCTCCTGTATCAAGTCGCCGGCCTCGCCCCAATGATTCCTCTCGATGATCAGTTGCGTCCGCTGTGGCTTTTCGGCCGAACTGTACACGAAGGCTGCGATCGCGCCGGATATTACGAGCAAGGCGATTTCGCAGATGAGTACGGCTCCCCGAAGTGCATCGTGAAGCTAGGCTGCTGGGGCCCAGTGGTGAATTGCAACGTGCCGAAGCGCGGTTGGATGAATGGCCTCGGCGGTTGCCCGAATGTCGGTGGAATCTGCATCGGCTGCACCATGCCGGGATTCCCGGACAAATTCATGCCCTTCATGGATGAACCGCCCGGCGCGAAAGTGTCGGCCGGATCAATCGGGGTCTATGGGCGCGCAATCCGCGCTCTGCGCGGTTTCACAAATCAAACGGTTAACAAAGAACCGAAGTGGCGCCATCCACGGCCGGAGCTAACCACCGGCTATCGCCCGCGCAGCTACTGAAAAATCTAAAGGAGCACTGACGATGAGCACAATGACGACCCCGACGAAAGAAACTCCGATCGATAAGAAGAACCTTGTGCAGATGAACTGGGACCCGATTACGCGCATCGTCGGGAGCCTGGGAATTTTCACGAAGATTGACTTTGGCACGCGGCGGGTTGCCGAGTGTCATAGCACATCGTCGATCTTCCGCGGATACTCCATTTTCATGAAGGGCAAGGATCCGCGCGACGCGCATTTCATCACCAGCCGCATCTGCGGAATTTGCGGCGATAACCACGCCACCTGCGCTACCTACGCGCAGAACATGGCGTTTGGCGTGCGTCCCCCGGCGATTGGCGAATGGATCGTAAACCTGGGCGAAGCCGCGGAATACATGTTCGACCACAATATTTTTCAAGATAACTTGGTCGGCGTGGATTTCTGCGAGCAGATGGTGAAGGAAACGAATCCCGGAGTTTGGGAAAAGGCGCAGAAGACCGAAGCGCCCAACGCCAAGCTGCACGGATTCAAAACAATTTCACAAATCATGACCGCGCTGAATCCGTTCACCGGTGCGTTCTATCTCGAAGCGTTGCAGATGAGCCGCATGACGCGCGAGATGTTCTGCCTGATGGAAGGGCGCCACGTGCACCCGTCGACGCTGTATCCCGGCGGCGTGGGCACGGTGCCGACAATTCAGCTTTTCACCGATTACATCGTCCGCTTGATGAAGTATGTGGAATTTATGAAGAAGGTCGTGCCGCTGCATGACGATCTCTTCAATTTCTTCTACGAAGCGCTGCCGGGGTACGAGGAGGTCGGGCGCCGGCGCATTTTGCTGGCGTGCTGGGGCTCATTCAATAATCCGGCGGTCTGCGATTACACCTACAAGAATATGACGGAGTGGGGCCGCGCCATGTACGTGACTCCCGGCGTGGTGGTGGACGGCAAGCTGGTGACCAATGATCTGGTCGACATCGGCTTGAACATTCGCATCCTGCTGGGCCATTCGTATTATGACGATTGGCAAAACTCCGAAACGTTCGTGAAGAACGATCCGCTCGGAAATCCGGTGGACAAGAATCATCCGTGGAACCAGACCACGATCCCCCGCCCGCAGAAGCGCGACTTCAACGGGAAATATAGCTGGGTGATGTGCCCGCGCTGGCTCGACAAGCGTACTGGCGATCATCTGGCGCTCGATACCGGCGGCGGCCCGATCGCGCGATTCTGGGCGACGGCGCTGGCGGGAATCGTGGACATCGGCTACGTGAAGGCCACCGGCCACAGCGTGAAGATGTATCTGCCGAAGACCATGTCGATGCCGGAAGTGGAATTCGAGTGGAAGATTCCCAAGTGGAGCAATGCGATCGAACGCGATCGCGCTCGCACTTACTTCCAGGCGTATGCCGCTTGCTGCGCGCTTTACTTCGCGGAGCAGGCGCTGGCGGAATTGCATGCCGGCCGGACGAAGACCTGGAACGATTTTAAAGTTCCAGACGACGCCATTGCCTGCGGATTCCACGAAGCGGTGCGCGGAGTGCTCTCGCACCACGTGGTAATTCGCGACGGCAAAATTGCAAACTATCATCCGTATCCACCCACGCCCTGGAATGCCAATCCGCGCGACATTTACGGCACGCCGGGCCCGTATGAGGACGCGGTGCAGAACACGCCGATTTTCGAAGAAAATGGCCCGGACAAATTCAAAGGCATCGACATCATGCGCGCCGTACGCAGCTTCGATCCGTGCCTCCCGTGCGGCGTGCACATGTACCTCGGCAATGGCAAGGTGCTGAAGACCAACCATTCGCCGCAATTCGGCAACCAGACTTAACAGAATCCTGAGGAGCCGCGTGCCGGGCTGCTTGCGAGCAGGTCGGGACGCGGGCACAGAAGGCTGGACACTCTGCACGCGGCTCTTTAGGGTAGATTCTCGAAAGCGGCCATGCTCAACCGGAAAGAATTTCAGCAACGAGCACAAACAATCGAAGAGTTGGTCGCTAAGCTCGAATCGATCGCTGATCCGGATCATCGAGCCGCGACCAAACACCTATTGCATGCGCTCACTGATCTTTATGGCAGCGGGATCGAGCGCATGATGGAATTGGTCCATCAGAGCGGGCAGCCCGCCGCGGCG
>JABDFR010000103.1 GCA_013286465.1 Acidobacteriota bacterium
CCAGGAACTTCTTCTTCAGCGCGAAAATCGCGACCGAGTATGGGTGAAACACCGAATAGGCTGAAAAGATTCTGCGAGATGCGAATGCCGCTCACGGCTTCAGGCTCGCGTCCGGTGATCAGGCTGAACGTGGCAACGTAAAACGCAGCGGGAGGTTCGAGCGTGCGCGTTTGCTCGCGGATCTGAGTAAATTTTGTGTACGACATGCTCACGCCGGTGGCGCCGTTCTGGCGATTGAGGCCCGAAAGGTAAAGGAGTTCGGCGGGATTTTTGTAAGGGAGCGGCTGGAGGAGAACGGCGTGCACCACGCTGAAGATCGCGGAATTAGCGCCGATGCCCAGCGCCAGCGTCAGCACTGCGATAATCGTGAAGGTGGGATTCTTCCGCAGCATGCGCAGCGCGAATTTCACATCTTGCAGAATCGTGGAGATAGCACACCTCCCCGCACGCCAGTCTCGAAATCTACCTCATTAGACATCGTTCCGCGCCCCGAGTGAGCGGCCAAATTGGTTTTTCGCCACCGATTTTTCGGCTTCCCTCGCCGTGGTCACACCCTCCTGGAAGTCAGAGGCCGTTGCGAAATCCGGGGTTGTTCCCCGGAATGACAACTGGCGACCTCCTGTTGACAATCTACAGGGAAATGATATCGTCCTGTTGGCGCTCAACAGGAGGACAGCTTGATCGAGCGGAAGGCCGAAGTCTTGCAGGGCACTTTGGATCTGATCGTCTTGAAGACGCTCGAGACCATGGGGCCGATGCACGGCTACGGCATTGCCCGGCGCATCGAGCAGGTTTCGCGGGAGCTGCTCAGCTTGAATCAGGGCACGCTCTATCCGGCGCTCTTGCGGTTGCAGCAGCGCGGATGGATTTCTTCGGAGTGGGGCGCGTCGGAAAATAATCGCAAGGCCAAATATTATTCGTTGACGCGCGCTGGAAAAAAACAATTGGCGGCTGAGGCGAAGAATTGGGAGCAGATTGCCGCGGTGATCGCGCGATTTCTGCAGCCCCGCGGAGAGAACGTGCGATGACTGCCATGCGTGAGTTTGTCTCCCGTTTGCTGGGTTTGTTTCGCAAGCCGGCGCTCGAGCGGGACCTCGATGACGAACTGCAGGCCCATTTCGACATGTTATTGGATGAGAACCGCGCGCGCGGGATGAGCGAAGCGGAAGCGCGCCGGGTAGCGCGCATTCGATTGGGCGGCGCGGAGCAAATTCGGGAGGCGCATCGCGAGCAAAGCAGTTTGCCACTGCTTGAGACTCTGGCCAAAGATTTGCGCTATGGGTTCCGGCAATTGTGGCGCAGCCCGGGATTTACTTTGGTGGCGGTGCTGACGATCGCGTTGGGAATTGGGATGAACGCGGGGATTTTTTCGATTCTGGACGCGCTGGCATTGCAGCCAATCTCTGTTGGCGGACAAAAGCTTGCCAGCATCTATCCGATATTTCAGGGCCACCGGCATCGCAACGTGCATAACTCACCGAGCATGTTCTCGTATCCGGAATACAAAGCGTATCGAGACCAAAATCACACTTTCTCGGGCTTGGCCGGATACGTTCCGTTTGTGATTACAACGGCCGGCGGCGAACGGCCGGTCGAAATAGTCGGCTCGCTCGCGACTTGCAATTATTTCGACGTGTTGAACGAGCGGCCGGCGCTCGGCCGCGGATTTGTGGAAGCGGATTGCCCCGCAGCTGGAGCGAGCCCGGTCGTGATCGTGAGCGACGATTACTGGCGCAACACTTTGGGTGCCGATCTGCAGATCGTTGGCAAAACGATTTCACTGAATCATTCGCTTTTTACAATCATAGGTGTCGCGCCGCACGGATTCGACGGAACTGAAATCACGCCATCGGCATTTTGGGCGCCGATGGAAATGCAGCCCGCACTACTTCCAGAAGACCAATTCCTGGACGACGTAGACTTGAGCTGGATGGCTCTGTTGGGAACGCTCAAGCCGGGCATTTCGCTCGAGCAAGCGCGCGCCGACCTTTCGGTGATTACCGGCCAAATGCAAACGAAATATCCCGGAACGATGCGGCTCGAAGTTCGCCGCGCCGAGTTGTTCAATCGGCCGGAGGAGCGCGGATATATTTTCGCCGTGGGCACGGTGGTGCTTACCGCCGTAGGCCTGGTGCTGTTGATCGCCTGCGCGAACATCGCGAATTTGCTTTTGGCACGCGCGGCGGGGCGCCGGCGCGAAATTGCCGTACGCCTGGCGCTCGGCGCGAGCCGCAGACGATTGATCCGGCAGTTGCTGACGGAAAGCGTTTTGCTGGCATTGATGGGCGGCGCGCTGGGGACATTTATTTCGTTCGTATCGTTCGAGGCGCTGATGCGAAGCGTGATCGCGCATTTGCCGCCGGGAGCGCCGCCAATTTCTTTGCATCTTTCGCCAGACGCGCGCGTGCTCGCGTATTCGCTCTTGCTGACGGTGTTGACCGGAGTGGCGTTTGGACTGGCGCCGGCGCTGCAATCCTCGCGAGCAGACGTGAATACTTCACTGAAAGAAGAAGGCGTCGATGCAGCCATGCGCTCGGGACGAATCGGGAAATTGCGGAACTCGCTAGTGGGCGCCCAAGTAGCTGTGTGCATGATTTTGCTGCTGGCGGCCGGATTGCTTCTGCACGGGCTTTACCGCGCGCAAACGATCGATCCCGGATTTGAGATGAAAGGTATCGATACGGTCAATTTTGCGTTGACGCGGCAGGGCTACAGCGAAGCGCAGGCCGCCGCGCTGCACGAGCAAATGAAGGAACGCCTCGCGGCACTTCCCGGCATCGACGCGCTGGTACAGGCGCGGAACACTCCACTCGGCGACGAGCACTGGGAAACTTCCGCGCGTCTCCCTCAGAGCGGAACGTCTCTCCAAGTGAGGTACAACCGCGTCTCGCCGAATTTTTTCTCAATCCTGGGGATTCCCATCGTGCGCGGGCGCGATTTTTCGGATTCGGAAGTGCAGTCGGGTGCACGCGTGCTGATCGTGACTGAGGCGGCAGCGCGCGAATTTTGGCCGGGCCAGGACCCCATCGGAAAAACCCTGGAAGTCTTTGGAGACACGAGTCCACTGTTGGAAGTGATTGGCGTGGCGAAAGATGCGCAGGTTGATCTGCTTGGCCAGGAGCATCCGAGGTTTTTATATGTACCGACGAGCTTGAAAGAATCAGCGGATGACGTATTCATGGTGCATAGCACGCTGGGCGATGCGGCTACCCAGCGTGAAATTCACGACGCCATACACCAAATCGATCCGCAACTTTTGTTTACTGTGGCGCGGTTGGAAGATAATCCCGAGAATTTCCGCGCATTTTCGCGAATTGTGGCGGCGGCTTCGGGAACGCTCGGCGCGTTGGCGATGTTACTGGCGTCGATCGGAGTTTACGGGCTGGTGTCGTTCGCGGTGAGCCGGCGGATCCGCGAAATTGGAATTCGGATGGCCTTGGGCGCGGATGGGCGCGACGTGATGAAATTGATTTTGGGGCAAGCGATGCGTCCGGTCGCGATTGGAGCTGCGACAGGAATGATCTGTTGCGCGGGCGTCTCGCGGATTTTCTCCGTGTTGCTTTTCGGGGTCAGCCCGATCGATCCGGTGGCGTTCCTGCTGGTTCCCGCATTTCTGATTCTGGTAGCGGCGGTCGCGTGTTATGTGCCGGCGCGTCGAGCGATGCGGGTAGATCCGATGGTAGCACTAAGGTATGAGTGAGCGGCACTTCGTAGCGGTGGGCTCTAGCCTGGTACGGGCTGAGACGATGCGCAAAATGCCAGCTGAAACCCAGCCGCTAAATTAATTCGAGCTGCTGCTGGAACTGCTGCTACTGCCGCTTTTCTCTTTGTCGTCGTTCTTTTGCTCGTCGCGATCTGATTGTTCCTGTTTCTGTTTCTGCTTTTCCTGCTTCTTGATGGTCTTCTTGCCGACTTGTGCCCAGCGCTCGTCGAGCGATTCTTTGGAGAAGAACGAATCAGAAGGATTCGTGTTGAATTTACATTCCTCAATGAAGACCTGATAAATTTTCTGCCCGTTGCGCTCGCGAGTCACTTGAAAAGGCTGCGTCACACCGCCGATGGGATGATAGTTGGAATAGTATTCCGTGGTTTCGCTACGCATGCGCGTGCTGGGATCGCGGGTGACCACCACTTTGCGGAGCGGAAGGTGCGTGGACTTCGCGAAGGCGATGCGAATCGAGCGATTCTCGCTGTCGACGATTTCGATCCAGTCCGATTCCTTCAGGTCCACCACGTCAGGGCCGAGATAACGCAGAATCGTCCCCTGCTCTTTCCAGCGGTCGCGCAGGACATTATCGATGTCAACTTTTAGTTCTTCCTGAAAAGTCGCAACGGAGACCTGGTCGGCTTCGCTCACACCGCCGCGATCCAGTACCCAGCCCTTATCGCCATTCTTAACTTCGATGATGTTGCGCTTCGGCAGATTCTCGCTGCGATCCTTGTCCGGCAGCTTTTCGTAGTCGATAAACTTTTCGTAGCCCATCAACTCACCGCTGTGGCCGAAGGAGCCTTCGCGGCCCTCGCAAGTAGCGTCGCGCACGGCGAGATATTCCGTGCCACCAAGCGCTTGCACGGCTTTCTGGATTAAGTCCTTGGCCCTCGCGGCGCTCTGATCCGGCATCAGGACTTCGGTCTGCTCTTGCGCGCGGGCGCCTGAAGGAAATGAGAGTAAGCTCAGGCCCGCTACGGCGAGCGCTCCCAGGGCTGGATAAAATTTTAGCCGCACAGAACTGAACCTCCGTTGACATTCAAAACTTCGCCATTGATGAAATTCGACAGCTCCGAGGCCATGAACAGGATCGGGCCGGCGATTTCTTCGGCAGTCCCAGGACGGCCGAGCGGAATGGCGCGCGTCGCCGATTTGAATCCTTCCTTGGTGCGCAGGACCGACGCGGACATATCCGTGTCGACCCAGCCAGGGGCGACGCAATTCACGAATATATGATGCGGGGCAAGCTCGGTAGAGAGGCCTTTGACCAGACTGATCACCGCGCCTTTTGTGGCGCCATAGTGCGTGTGGAAAGCTTCGCCGCGTTGGCCGGCCGTCGAGCTGATGGCGATGATGCGGCCGGATTTTTGCGCCTTCATATGCGGCACCGCGAAATGAATAATGTAATAAATGCTATCGAGATTCACTTTCACCATTTCGTGCCACTCGCGCTCGCTCACATTTTCAATCGGCGTATCTTTTTCATTCCAG
>JABDFR010000104.1:0-3914 GCA_013286465.1 Acidobacteriota bacterium
ACCGCCGCTTTTTGCGTCGCAATGAAACCGAAAAGCACTACGTGCACGCGTCCCAAGTAGTGACTCTGTTGCTGGTCGTTGCCACTGGCTACGTCTCGGCGCAACTGGCTTCAATTCGCACCGGCTGGCAAGTAGTGTTGGAATTGAGCGCCGGAAGTTGCAGTGTCTATCTGCTGAGATGGTATTGGTGGCGCATCAATGCTTGGAGTGAAATTTCCGCGATGGCCACCTCTCTGTGCGTCGCGGTGTTGTTGCGCTGGGATGGTTTCTGGGCCGCGTTACTCCATCGGCCGCACCTCTTCGAAGGCTCAAGCACGGTGGTATTCGCAAAGAGCGCGCTGACAACGACGCTGGTCACCACGATTGTCTGGCTCGCAGTAACATTCTTGACGCGCCCGGAACCAGAAGCCACCCTCGAATCCTTTTATCGCAAAGCGCGTCCCGACGCGACCGGCTGGCAGCGAGTGGCAGCCCGCGCTCCGGACGTGCCGCAAACTCACGATCTGGGCGCGAACACACGCCGTTGGATTCTAGGCTGCGTGATGGTTTATTGCGCGCTGTTTGGAGTAGGCAAATTATTGCTAGGTCATCCCGCGCTGGGAACCGTGCTAGCGGTAATATCGGCAGGCTGTGCGGTGGAATTGTGGCGAGAATTGCGTTGAAAGCGTACCGCCTGCTCGTCCTGACCGAAGCCGAAGGGCGTCTCTGCCGGCGCTTTTTCGCCCCATAATCTGGATCGCTCGCATACCTCAAAGATACTTTGCAGATGTGCGCCGTTCCGCAGCCACAGCCTCAAGCAACTTTTCGCTAGAAAGCATCGCCGTAGTCGGAACATCCAATTTCGGCTTGATCCGCGCGGCGATCTGCTCCGCCATGAGGTAGCGCACATCCGCCGGCAAGGCCTCGCGCCGGTTCAAAAATGTTTCAACCAATGAAAATTCTTCAGCCGAAAGTTGCGCCGCCCCATAAGTGACCACCGAACTACTCGTCGGCGCCTGCCACAGCGGACGAAAATCCCGCAGTTCCTGTTCACGCACCACAATCGTTCCTGCCACAAAATCTCCCAGCCGCTTGTTCTGCCGGCTGAGCAATGCGCTCGTAATTCCCACGCCGTACAAGATTCCCGGCATCTGGTCCACCAGCCGCAGCAAATTTCGAGCCACCGCTTCCGAAGGATTGATCGGCCGTCCGGTATCCTTGATCACGCGTATGTTAACCAGGCGCTTGCCGGGCGTCTGCCCGTTCCAAACCGATTCGAAGATTGCGAAATATCCGATGAAAATCACAAACAGCAGTAATGCCAGCAGCGCGATAGCCCAGGTAGCTCCGGCGGCAAACGGCATCAGCTCGCGAAATATGATCGCACCGCCAAGCCCGAACACCAGAGCCGCCACAATTTGAATCAGCGTATCGAGCGCCAGCGCCAGAAACCGGCTGCCAACTCCGGCAATGCTGAATTCGAGGGCCGTTTGCTCCGGAGTTTCAATGGTAAGCTTGTCGGCGTACGGCTCGGAATAAGGCGCCGGTGATGGCGGAATCGAAGACATGATCTCTACTCGCTGGCTTGAGAAGCGAAAGCCCTATTGGTCGCGGCTTGAAACGCTCACGAATCAATCGCGGGCCCGCGGAATTGCGGCGTTGAGCCACCGCGAGCTGCAGGAACTCGGACTATTATATCGTCAGACGGCTTCGGATCTGGCCTCGGTGCGCGAGGACGTTACCAGCGCGCAACTTGCCGCGTATCTGAATCAGCTTCTCGGTCGCGCACATAATCTCATCTACATGGGCCACAAAGCAAAAATGAGCGGCCTGGTGCGCTTTTATCGCGAGACTTATCCGCAAGTTTTCCGCGAGACGCTGCCCGGAACCACGCTGGCATTCGTGATTTTTATGCTGGCGGCGATTGCGGCCTGCGCGGTCACGTTGCGGGATCCCGCGTTCGCGCATCGCGTCCTCGGCGCGAAGATGATGGAAACGATTGAGCGGCGCGAAATGTGGACGCATTCGATCGTCACGGTCAAGCCGCTCGCGGCCTCCGCGATCATGACGAATAATCTCGTCGTTTCGTTTGCGGCATTTGCATACGGCGTCACCGCGGGAATCGGCACCGTTTGGATGATGCTTTTGAATGGCATGATGATCGGCGTTGTTGGGGCGGCGACCTGGCACGCAGGAATGGCGGAACAGCTTTGGAGTTTTGTGGCGCCGCACGGAGTCCTCGAATTGCCGGCCATCTTTATCGCCGGAGGCGCCGGCTTGGAAATCGCGCGTGGAATGCTTTTTCCGGGACTTTTGCCACGCCGCGAATCGATCGCGAAGGCCGGCGGCCGCGCATCAAAACTGCTGCTCGGCACAATCCCGATGCTTTTCGTCGCCGGAATCATCGAGGGATTTCTTTCGCCGTCGGATATGCCGCCGTGGACGAAATTCGTTTTTGCCGGAGTGATGTTCTCTGCGCTGGTCGTTTACCTTAACACCGCTCGAAGGCCTCAGCCCGCCTCCGTAGCCTAATTTTAAAGAAGATTCCGCTCTTTGATATCCAAATATTGATCGACGATCGAGCTGGCCAACATTTCCGGCATAACTTCGAGCGTAAGAACTCCGCGTTGGCGAAGACTGCGCAAAAGCAGATCTCGGCGCTGAACGATTTCAAGCGCGGCGGCATGACGGTACATTTCATCTTTCGATTTCGGAGTAGCAGCGGCCAACGCGTTGAGGTCTAGCTGCGCCATCGCAGCGAATAAAACCAGATGACGCGATGTCAGGTGCATGGCGTATTCAATTACGTCGGGGATCGTAGCGGTTTCCGCGAAATCGGTGAGCCAGACTACCAGGCTTCGCCGCCTCTGCGTGGTCATGAGCGTATGCGCGGCGCGGCCATGATCCGCTTCGAGAACCTCGCCCTTCACTCGCGCCAAAGACTCGAGAATCGCTCGCACTTGCCGCACTCCGCGCGCAGCGTTCAAGTTCTGCTGGATGCGGCGCCCGTAAGCGAGCAGGCCAACACGATCGCCACAGTGAAGTGCCACTTGAGCAAGCGAAAGCGCGCCCGTGACGGCATAATCAAGCTTGGAAAGCCGCAACTCACGCCCCGGCTCCTGCACTTTCGCGCGCAAGAGCCGCCCCGCATCGAGAACGAGCCACACAGCCTGGCTCCGCTCAATCTGAAAAACGCGAGTGACGAGATGATTGCGCCGCGCGGTCGCAGTCCACGAAATATCGCGAATCTCGTCTCCTTCGCGATAGTCGCGCATGCTGTCAAATTCACGGCCTAATCCACGTTGGTGCCGGCGCCGCTTTTCGAGCTCCACCTGCCGGCTGCGAATTAAATAGAGCGTGTGTTTTTTCGCTTCCTCGATATTCGGTAGAACGCAGACGACTTGCGAAGTTTCCGCCACGGCCCAACGCTCGGCGAGACGCATCGGACTCTGATAGCGCAAAAATGTGCGGCCCAACCGGACGTCACCGCGTTCGCCGGGCAGGATCGGATATTCGGCGGAGGCCATGCGGGGCCCGCGAACGAAGAGATCGATCGTCGCCGGCTCAAGGCGCAATTGCGATGGGGCCTCGTCCACGATCGCCGCGTGAATCGCCGACTTGCCAGCGTTGCGGAGTTCGATCGTCACTGATGCGGGCACAGCAAGCGCAGGACGTAGTCGCCAGATTCTTCGCACCTCAAGTTGGCCGGCGCGCGGCAGTTCCTGCAAATCCCAAAACCAGGCAGCCAGCAGAAGCGCGTCCCAGAGAAACATTGCTGCGATCAATCGCGGAATCCACCAAGCCGGGACTAGCCAGGCGAGGCCGAGCAGAAGCGCTACAAAAAAACGCGGGCCAAAGCCAAACGGAATTTTTCCATTCGCTCGCGCTATCGCGACCGCCGGCGGCGGCACGAACGGCGTTTCAATCATTATTTG
>JABDFR010000104.1:3924-5029 GCA_013286465.1 Acidobacteriota bacterium
ATCGCGCGATCGGCGGTTAATCCTTCCAGATCGGCTTCGGGCTTGAGCAGAATGCGATGGCGGAGAACCGCCGGGGCCGCGGATTTCACGTCGTCAGGGATCAGGAAATCACGGCCCTCCATTCCAGCGAGCGCGCGAGCGACCGCGAAAAGCCCGATGGCTGCCCGCGGGCTTGCTCCGAGCGAAATTGCCGGAAAATCACGCGTGCGACGCACCAGATTCACGAGATAGGTGTAAAGCGCCGACTCCACGCGCACTTTTGCAACTTCCTGTCGTGCGGCGTCGAGAGTGCTTCGCTCGATCGGGACGATCGGCACATCGTCAAGCCGGCGCGGATCGAATCCCATCTCGTACCGCCCCAGAATTTCGGCTTCCTCTTTTTCAGAAGGATACGCGACGCGAATTTTCAGCAAAAAACGATCGAGCTGCGCTTCAGGCAGCGGATACGTCCCCTCGAACTCGATCGGATTCTGTGTCGCCAGCACGGTGAAGTCGCCGGAAAGCGGATAGCGAGTGCCATCAATCGTAACCTGACGCTCTTCCATCGATTCGAGCAGCGCGGCCTGCGTGCGGGGAGATGTGCGATTGATTTCATCCACCAAAAGTAGATCGGTGAACACCGGTCCGCGATGCAGCGAAAAAGTGCTGGTAGCCATATTGAAAATATTCGTGCCGATCACGTCGGCAGGCATTAAGTCCGCGGTGCACTGAATGCGCTGAAACCCAAGCCCGCAAATTCGCGCCAGAGTTTTCACTGCGAGCGTCTTGCCGATGCCAGGTACGCCTTCCATCAGCGCATGTCCGCCGCACACCAGCACGAGAATCAGCTGATCCACCACTTCGCGCTGCCCAATTATCACCTTTGAAAACTCGCCGCGAATATGCGCGGCCAGGCGTGACAGATTTTCCACGGTTGCAATTTCTCCTATGATTTCCGGCGCTTCAATCCGAACTGCTCTTCATAAGCCTCGAGGCTTGTAACAATACCGAAAGCTTCGGCGGCCGGCACCTTCACGGATCGACTCGCCGCCGCAGCCTTTTGCATTGTGCGCACAAAATCCGAGCCGTTCGCGCCAAGCCGCTGCGAAACCGCCTGACCCAGGTC
>JABDFR010000105.1 GCA_013286465.1 Acidobacteriota bacterium
AGCAGGATGCAGCCTTGTAGTAGCGGATAGTCGCGGGCTTGGATTGCGGTTACGGCTAGGCCGCCGATTCCTGGCCAGGCGAAAATGGATTCTGTGACGATTGTTCCCGCGAGTAGAGTGCCGAACTGTAAGCCTAGGATTGTGAGGATGGGGATTAATGCGTTTCTGAATGCGTGGCGGAAGAGGACTGCGGATTCTGGGAGGCCCTTGGCTCGGGCTGTGCGGACATAGTCGCTGGAGAGTTCTTCGATCATGCTGCTGCGGACCATTCTGGTTAGGATGGCGGACAGTGCTGCGCCTAACGTGATTGCGGGAAGAATAATGTGGGAGATGCCGCCACGGCCTGAGACTGGCAGCCAGCCTAGGATTACGGCGAAGACTAACATCAGGATTGGGCCTAGGGCGAAATTGGGGACGCTTAATCCGAAGAGAGTTAGAACGCTTACGGCGCGATCGGTGGGTTGGCCGCGTTTGTGGGCGGCTAGGATTCCGGCGGAGATGCCGATTAGTGCGCAGACTAGCAGGGCTACTGAGGCTAGTTCTAGTGTGGCCGGGTAGTGCTCTAGGATTACTTTTGTTACTGGGCGTTGGTAGCGGAAGGACTCGCCCAGGTTGCCGCGTAGGACACCTGTTAGGTAATGCTCGTATTGAACCGGGAGTGAAAGATCAAGACCCAGTGCGTGGCGGAGTTGCGTTAGATCTTCGGCGCGGGCGCCTTCGCCTAGCATTTGTTGGACTGGATCTCCTGGGACGATGTGGGCTAGCAGAAAAACCATGGTGATGATTAGCCAGACGGCTGGTAGGGCTAGGAGAATTCGCAGGGCTACGTGACGTAGGATTTTCACTGGGTTCTTCGGCGTGAGCCGCGGCGCGCGCGAGTTGGAGTTACGACCTCTGGTATTGCGGTTTCCTGTGCGTCGCTGCTGCTTGCTGCTGTTGTGGATGCCGCTGCTGCGTTGGCCGCTTCGCTGCTGGAATCTTCGATGAGCTTCGATTGCTCGTTCGGCGATTTATTTTCTTCTGGTGCGGCTGGGGCTGCTACCTGCTTGATTTTCACTCTGGAGACTCTGCGGCGCTCCATATCCATCACTGTGAATAGATAGCCGTTGGACTCGAAGCTTTCCCCGCCGCGGGGTACGAAACCTAGATGCGTTAGGACGAAACCGCCGATGGTTTCGTAGCCTGGATCGTCTGGTAACGCGATCGAGTATTGTGATTCAAGGTCGCGGACTTTTAGGGCGGCGTCGAAGATTAGCGAGCCATCTGGTAGGCGCATGGGGCGCTCTACTACGTCGAACTCGTCGTGAAACTCGCCAACCATTTGCTCGAGGATGTCTTCTAGCGTTACTACTCCCAGGATGCTGCCGAATTCATCTACTACCATGGCGATTTCTGTGCGGCGGGAGCGAAGTTCCACCAGGAGTTCGCTGGCTAACTTTGTTTCTGGGACTATTAGGATTTCTCTTAAGTAGCTTTGTAGATGAAATTCGGCTGGGGGTAGGCCTTCTTCGGCGCGTCGGGCGCGATCTAGCTGGACCCAGATTAGATCTTTGATGTGGACGAAACCTTTTATGTGATCGAGGGTGCCTTCGTAGACTGGAATGCGCGAACGCTGGGTGGTGGCGAAGGTGCGCATCGCGTCTTCTAGCGTGGCGTCCATTGGTAACGCGTGGATGTCTGGACCTGGGACCATGATTTCGCGAACTTGCAATTGGGCTAGTTCGATGGCGCCTTGCACGATTTGCATTTCCGTGGCTGGAAGGACGCCGCGTTCGCGGGCTTGCTCGATTAGGACTTGGAGTTCTTCCGGCGAGCGGACTAGCGTGTGGCTGTGGGCTTCGGCTACGCCGAGGCTGCGGACGAATTTGTCGGCTACGCCGTCGAGTAGATCGATGGCCCAGCTGAAAAAATTCAGAAACCAGTGGAACGGGCGGGCGATTAGTAGAGCTACTTTTTCGGCGCGGGCCAGGCTGACGCTTTTGGGGACTAGTTCGCCGAGAATTACTTGGACGATTGTTAGCAGGCCGAAGGCTAGGATTAGCGCGGTGCCGTGTGCGGCGATTAGGCCCCAGTGGCTGGGGACGTGGGCTACTAGCGGGCTTAGGATTTCGGCTAGCGTGATTTCGCCTAAGTAGCCTAGGGCTAGGCTGGCTAGCGTTATGCCTACTTGGACGCCGCTTACTACCCGGCCTAAATCTGAAAGGAGATTCTCTACGATTTTTGCTCTTGGGTCGCCGGCGCTTACTAGTTGACGGACTCGGGAGATTCTTACGGCTACTAGAGAGAATTCTGCGGCGGAGAAGAAGGCGTTTATGCCTACGAGGGCTAGGACTAGGAATAGGCGGAGAGCTAGCATCTGGGAAAATTTTAGCAAGATGGCGCGGTGCGGGTGGGATTTTCTGGTTGGGGGCCGCTTGTGGGTACTTGGGCTCGACATTGTTGCGACATACTTTGTGTGGCTCGAGTTGTAAACTTGGCGCGATCTTGCATGAAGAGGCCCGGCATAAAGCGCGGGCCCTACGAAGAGCGTGCTCGCGCGGCGCGTAACGAGCTGGCCGAGAAATGCCCAGCGCTGAAGCGCATGGTTTTGGTTGGCGTTGTTTCGGAGCGCCGCAGCGCTCCTCCCCCGAATAAATTCGGGGGCTGCGACCGTGACGCCGCGGCTCCGCCGCGATGGATGCGGAGTTCGCTCCACGACACTCCAGGCCAGATCAAATTCGGACACCACCGAACATTTCGCCGCGTTGCGTGCGGGTTTTTGCTGCGTTAGACTTCGCGCGGGTTCTTCTTGATGACCTCTGAACATCGTTCTCACTTTCTGCGGAATATTTTCGCTGGGCTTCTTCTCGTTCTTGGGGCGGCTTTTTTGATTGGGTGGTGGATGATTTGGCGTCCTTTGCCGGAATTGGATGGGGTTTTGAATTTGCCTGGGGTGCGGCAGCCGGTTTTGGTGGATCGGGACTCTTGGGGCGTGCCTTGGATCCAGGCTTCTTCGATGGAGGATTTGGAGATTGCGCAGGGGTATGTGGTGGCGCAGGACCGGCTTTGGCAGATGGATCTTTTGCGCCGGGCTGCCGGCGGGGAGTTGGCGGAGATTTTTGGGGCGGTGGCATTGGACATGGATCGCGAGAATCGGACGTTGGGATTGCGGGTGGCGGCTGAGGCTGCTGCGCGGCGGATGGATCCCGCTACGCGGAAGATTGTGGAGGCTTATGCGGCTGGTGTGAATCTTTATATTGCGGAGCGGTCGGGGCGATTGCCGATTGAGTTTACTGTGTTGCGTTATAAGCCTCGGCCTTGGAGTGCTGCGGATACTTTTTTGATTTCTGCTTATATGTGGAAGACGCTTACCACGACATGGAAGGCTAAATTGAATCGGGCGCGGATTACTGGGCTTGTTGGGCCGGAGCGGGCTCGGGATTTGTTCGTGGAGGATTCGCCTTTGGATCATTTTATTGTTGGGGCGGTTTTGGGGAAGCGGGACTTGCCTGGGCATTTGGTGGAGCCGCCGGAGGGGGATTCGGATACGGAGACGGCCGAGTCGGACGGAAGGACAGGCGGCGATCAATTCGCGAGGCGTAGACCGTCGTTGGGGGTTGCCTTTGGCGACGATCGAGGTCGTAAGATGCCGGCAGGGACGCCGGCGCTACTTTGGGCTACGGCTCGGGCTTCGCTTTCGCAGTTTGAGTCGCAGACTTCGGAGATTATTGGTAGTAACAACTTTGTGGTTTCTGGGGAGCGGACCGCTTCGGGTAAACCGATTTTGGCTAACGATACTCATTTGGAATTTTCTATGCCGGGGATTTGGTACATCGTGCATTTGACGGCGCCTGATTGGAATGTGGCTGGATTTACCTTTCCTGGATCGCCGCTGGTGGTGATTGGACATAACGAGCGGATTGCTTGGGGATTTACCAACAGCAATGCCGAGGTGCAGGACCTTTACGTTGAGAGTTTTAATCCGGCGAATCCTTTGGAATATCGGGTGAATGGAAATTGGGTGCGGGCGGAGACTCGGCGGGAAGTGATTCATGTGCGCGGGGCGGCGGATGATTTGCTGGATGTGGTTTTGACGCGGCATGGGCCGGTGGTGCGTCGGGAATCGGTTGAGGAGGGTGGGCGGGTTTATTCGTTGCGTTGGACGGCGCTGGACGCTGGGGCGCTGGATTTTTCTTATCCTTTGATTGGCGGGGCGCAGAATTGGGATGAATTTTTGTTGGTGATGAGCAAGATTGCCGGGCCTGGGCAGAATGGGATTTATGCGGATGTGGATGGGAATATTGGGTATGTGATGGCGGCGCGGATTCCGATTCGGAAGTCGGGGAATGGCGATTTGCCTGTGGCTGGGGATACCGATGATTTTGAGTGGACGGGGTATATTCCGTTTGGCGAGTTGCCGAAGATTTTGAATCCGCCGAGTGGCGTGATTGCTACGGCCAATGCGCGGACTGTGGGGCCTGGTTATAAATATTTTATTAGCGATCGGTGGGCTGGGCCTTACCGGACGGAGCGGATTTATCAGTTGCTTGGGGCGCGGAAGGATTTGCGGGCTGCGGATGCGAATCATGTGCAGAACGATATTGTTAGTTTGCCGGATCAATTTTTGGCGGGGCAGATTTATGTGGCTGGGTTGAAGGTGGCGCCTCGGGATGCGCGGACTAAGGTGTTGCTGGATCGTTTGAAGAATTGGGATGGGCGGGCTTCGGCGGATTCGGTGGAGACTTCGTTTGTGGAGTATTCGCGGCATGCTTTGGTGGCGATGTTGCTGGCGCCTTATATTGGCGATCGGATGAACGAGTATGAATTGTGGGAGCCGGATGCGGATTATGATGAGGTTTGGTGGCGGGATAAAGTTTTTTTGGAGAATGTGATTCGCGAGCGGCCGGCGGCTTGGTTGCCCAAGGGAATGGCTGATTATGATTCGCTTTTGATTGCGGCTGCGGACGCGGCGGTTGAACGGCTGGCGCGGGCTTCGCGGGATGGCGATCCTTTGCACGCGAATTGGGGGCAGTTGCATCAT
>JABDFR010000106.1 GCA_013286465.1 Acidobacteriota bacterium
GAGAGTGAGATCGGTGAGCGCGCTCATCGGGGCGCCTAGAGCTACGCGGCACTGTGCGATGCGAAGATTGGCGCGATCGCGATCGGCGCCGGTTAGCTGGGAAAGAATATCGATGTAGGCTTCGCGGGTTTGATACCACTCCTTCGAGGCGTAGAGAGCTTCGGCGCGCGAAATGCGCGTGTCGAGCGGCACGGCTGGAAAATCGGCCCCGAGTTTGCCGCGCAGGAAGTCGGCTTTGGAGGCTGCTTCGTGGGATGGCGAGCTGGTTGGGAATTTATAGGCTACCGTCAAATAGTCTTTGGCGGCATTTTGAAATTGGCCGGCGGCTTCGTAGGCTCGCGCGCGCATGAATAAGAGATCTGGCTTGGTTTCTGTTTGCGAATACGCCGCGATCGCGTCGAGGATTTCTTGTGGTTGCGAGGACGCGAGAGCGGATTCACCTAGCGACGCGAGCGCTTGCTCGGTCATCACCGAATCGGGGAAATCGTGGCGCAGGCGCTTTAGTCCGGCGATGGCTTGCGGATCGTGTTTGAGCGCGCGATCGGTCTCGGCGCGCCAATAGAGAATGTAATCTTCGAGGAGCGGATCGCCTTCGGCTTTGTCGAGCCAGACGCGTGCTTTTGCGTAATTCCCTTTTGAGAAGTCGTAATAGCCTAGAGCTAGCGCGGCGCGCTGGTTTAGCGTGCCGGGTTTTTTCGCGGAGGCTAGCGTGCTTAGGCTGGCATAGGCGGAGCCGGGATTTCTATCTTTCAGCGCGCGCGACCAGGTTTCGAGTTGCTCCGTCGCGGCGGTATTCTTCACCGGGTCGCCCGTCGCGGCATGTGCGGCGGCGGTGAGGAAATAAAGCGTCATCGCGGCGGCCGAAAACACGGCTGCGGCGATCCCCCCGATTTTGGCTTTCATCGTAATCGTAAGTGAACTGCTAGCGCCGGACTGGCGAAGGATACGGATATGCGCCGAGGGCCTCGGGGTCGCCGTCCGCCAGAATCGCCACCATCCAATCGTAAAAATAATCGACGGGCTGATCCTGGAGGGCTTTGAAGCGGCGATCGTATTCCTTGCGCGCCTTGTCCAAATCATCTTTCAGGCGGATGCAAATATCGCGATTTTCGCGCGCAGCACGGACATCTTTCGGCCGCAGCATCTTGATATCCTGCATGGCCACTTTGGCCACGCGCTTGGCGCGCCGATGCATTTCCTGGGCTTCGGCGGAGAGCGCAGTCACATCAAAGGCGGCAGGCGCTGCCGATTCCGCAGCGGGCGGCGTTGGCGCAGCTTCCTGCTCAACGTGCGGATGCACTTCAGCCGGTGCGTGAACAGTTTCGGCCGCGACCTCGGCCTGAATTGCCGGCGGCAGCGGAGACTCAGCGACCGGAGTGCCGGCTTCTAGCGGCGAGCCCTCGGCGATCTCGTCTTCGATCGCGGCTTCTTCGGCTTCTTCCTCTTCGATATCTTCGGGCTGCGGTCTCGCGGCTGGGGCCGCGCCTGTTGCGGCGGCGGCGAGCATTTCAGCAGCGGCTTGCGCGCTACCGGAATTGCGCTCAGCCGGGCGTAGAGCCAAGGTCACGAAATTTGTGAGTACGCCAAGTCCCGCAGAGAGCGACGCGGAAGCAGCTTGCGCGCGCAACATCGCGGGAATCGCATTGGCCACGCGGCTCGAGGCGCACGCCGCCGTCAAATCGCCATAAGCGTGCTGCAATTCCTCCACGGCGCGCTGCAGCGGCGCGAGATTATCGCGCAACGCACGCGCCACCGCTTCTTCCAGCGGATTTTCGGGCGGCCCAGGAGCAGCCGGCTTGTTGGATTTCGCCATAGTTAAAATCGTACTACTTAGAATTATGGAAACCGCGGAGCAGAGTGTCAACTGAGTTTCAGCAACGGCGTTCCTGAGCAATGACGGCGCGCCAGCGCCGCTTCCGAACGTAGGGCCCGCGCTTTATGCTGGGCCGCATCACCCCAAAAGCAACCACATCTCCCAAGTAAGTATTCCCGCAACTCGTACCGTACCCATCGCCGTTTTCCCCACTTAATCTAAGCCAGGAAAACGCAATGATCTCGCTCTTCAACGCGATCAAACACCCTACCAAGTCCTCGGAAAGCCTAATCCAGCCTACTCGATACAAGAAAAACAATAGAAATCACCGTAACCCACTGAAAACAAACACCCGAGCCCGTTTCTACTCGATACAAAACAGGCACTTCGGAAAAGCGATGATGAACGGCCCGAATGAGTCATAACGGATTAATAATAATGGACTTAGCCCGCAAACGCTGAAAACGATTGCCGTCACAAGATCACCGATAAAGATCACCTCGAGGCTTCCCAGTCCTTATTAAAGGTTTGCGGGCCAAGATCTGGTATTGGGCTCCAAGTGGCAGCTTGGACAGGAACTTCTCCAGCAGACGCAGCACCCTGAGGAGGCGAGGAAAAACAAACGCAAAATCCGTCCGCACAATCTCAAATCCAGCCGCCCGCAAAAGCCGCCGCCCCTGCCCAGGCGTCAAAGTGATCGCATCCTTATCGAACACGCAATGCGCCATCACATACCGGGTACCAGGATTCCACCCAAAATTTTCCCAGAACGCAAAAATCCCGCCAGGGCACAACGCATCATGAACATACTTCGCGGCCCCAAGCCGTTGAGCAAGTGGGATGTGATGGAACACTCCGTTGCAGTAAGCAAGATCGAGCGAAGCATCGGGCCGGTACTCATCCATCAGAAAAAAACTGCAACGCTGCGAACTTTCTTTCGCCCGCGCAAGCTCGATCGAACGCGGCGAGACATCCACTCCAATGGTCTGCGCCAACCCGAATCGATCCGCGAGCAAAGGCGAGGTAGTGCCCACGCCACATCCATAATCAAGCCCCCGCAGCGGCGCGAATTTAAGCTCGCGCAAGCAGCGATCCAGCCACGAAACGCGGCCCTTGGCATAGAACATCCGATCCTCACCGGAAAGCTCCAGCGCCAAGGCCAAGCTGGCGTCGTAATCGTCAGCATATCGGTCGAAAGTAGGCTGATCGCTCATTCAAGAAAGATCAATCGCGCACAAACCCGAACTCAAAGCAAAGCCAATCGCGGCGGAATTTTCAAATTGCGGGTGGCTCCTGCGACTCAATTTGCCGCAGTCAAGTTTTTCCCCGTAGGGGCGCCGGCTTGCTGCGCCCGCCCGACTAACGCCGGCGAAAATGCGGCCCATCCACCTCCGCTCGACCCGATTCCGCGGTTTCTTCTTTCCGCCGGCACCGTGAAAACAATTCTAATCATGCCGCTTCAACTCATAGTCGCCAATATAAGTATCGCGGCTGATTCCCAGCATGCTCAGAAAGAAGGAAGAGAAAATCAATTGCACGCCCAGAAAAAACCACAGCGACCAGAACAGCACCGCGCGCACTTCGTTCAACGGCCCAAAATCGCTAGCGGCCCATTGCGCAAAGACCAAGGCATCGCCGACGAATCCCACAAGCGCCAGGAACGCCCCAAGCAGCAATCCGTGCTCGAGCTTGACGCGTCCGAGCATGCGCTTCAGCGAAACAGGGTTCCGGTCAAAGCGCTCCGCATAACTAAAAACTTTAGCAAAAAATCCAATACAGATGATTTGCACTCCCAGCAAAGTAAAAATCACGCCGAAGATCATCGTGTGAATGTCGAGGACAATGTGCGGCGTCAGATGCCGCGGGCCGGGAAATAACCAAAAGACGATCGCCAGCCCCAGCGCCACCAGCACCGCGCCGGGAAGCAGGAACAACCAATTGGGCGCAAAGAGCAGCATGAACCGCAAATTGCGCCAGCCATCGCTGAAAGTTCTCAAGTGCGGCGCGCGCCCGCGCTTGTCGGGCCAGAGAGTGATCGGAATTTCAGTCATGCGCGCGCCGGATTTGGCGGCTTTGATCACGAATTCCGGCCCCCATTCCATGCCGCTGGTGCGCACGTCGATGCGATCGTGAATTTCGCGCGTGAAACCGCGCAGGCCGCAAAGGCAATCGCCGATGCCAGTCTCGAAGAATAAATTCATGACGGCGGTGAGGCCGGGATTGCCGATGTACTTGTGGCTCCAGGGCATGGCGTGCGGCTCGATGCCGCCGCGAAAGCGGTTGCCCATCACCACGTCATAGCCCTCGCGCCATTTGGAGACGAATTGCGGGACCGCGGAGAAATCGTAACTGTCGTCGGCGTCACCCATGATGATGAATCGCCCGCGCGCCGCGGCGATGCCGGCGCGCAAAGCATTGCCGTAGCCGCGCGCGCTCACTCGAACGACTCGCGCGCCAAGTTGCTGCGCAATTTCGGGCGAGGAATCCGTCGAGCCGTTATCGGCGACGATCACTTCGCCCTTGATGCCGGAGAGTTCGAACGATTTGAGAGCCTTCTCGATGCAGATGCCCAGCGAATTCGCTTCGTTCAAGCAGGGAATGACCACGGAAACTTCCACCGGCTCAGCCGGATTTGCCTCCGGTCGCGGAGTTGCGTGCGCGGTGATTCTTGATTCCAGATCCATCGTTATCCAAAGGTTGGAGGAAATCATCCTAGCATGTCTCTCGCGCTAGAAATGGTGCGACCTGGCCCGGAAGCTCAGCCGCGCCGAATGTCGCCAAATCGAAATCGAGCGAGCGGCCTGTGCTATTCTCCCGTGACCGAATATGCCGGAATGGCTATCCCGCCCCGATCCAATTCACGATTACGCGTTCGCAGCGCTACTGATTCTTGCGCTGCTGACGCCGCGGCTCGGCGATGCGATTTTTACCGCCATCGAGCGCTGGGCCGTGCAGCTCGCGAACCGCAAATCGCTAGCGGTCGTCGCGGCGGGAATCGCCGCCGTTGTGCTGCGGCTCAGCCTGGCGCCGTTCGGCCCGCTCGTTCCCGTGCCGCACGTGCACGACGAAATGAGCTACCTGCTCGCCGCCGACACTTTCGCTCACGGCCGGCTCACCAATCCGCCGCATCCGCTCCAGATTTTCTTCGACACCATT
>JABDFR010000107.1:0-598 GCA_013286465.1 Acidobacteriota bacterium
CACCAGCCGCCGCGCCCGCGATATTTGGAGTCGGCCAAACGGCGCTTCCGCCCGAGCAGCCGCCCTTCGATGCACACAAATTAAACAAATTCAAAATCACGGGATTGACCACGCCCGGAGCCTGGCTCGTCACGCACGCAATCACCGTGGTGGTGCAAAGACTCGGGTCGCCGCCGGGAAGCGCCGCTACCGCCTGCGCAAAATCGCTGGCCGCGGTCGCATTGGGATCGGTGGAATTTAGAGTGGGCACCACATTTTCCGAGGTAATCGCCAATCCTTCGCGTTGCCCTTCGTACGCCACATAGAAGAACGTCTTGTTCGGCACGATCGGGCCACCGATCGCGCCGCCGTACTGATTGTTTCGGAAGGCATCCTTGGGCAGATCGGACGTATTGAAATAATTGCGCGCGTTTAGATCCTTGTTGCGGAAGTCCTCATACAACGCGCCGTGAATATTGTTCGTGCCGCTCTTGGTCACGATATTGATTACCGCGCCGGAGTTGCGGCCATATTCCGCTTCGAAATTCGATTCCACTTTCAATTCCGAGACGGCATCGAGCGGCAGAACCGTCCCGGGTGTTCCGAATACGCCGCCTTG
>JABDFR010000107.1:608-4574 GCA_013286465.1 Acidobacteriota bacterium
TCGAGCAGGAAGTTATTCGCGCGGCCACGGCTGCCATTCGCGCTGAAAAGTCCATAGGAACCCGGCGAATCGCCGCCGCCGTTGGGTTCGCCCGCGGCTCCCGGCACCATGATCAGCATCTTTGTGAAATCGCGGCCATTGATGGGCAGGTCGGTGATCTCGCTCGTCTCGAACGTCCCGCCGAGCGTGTCCGAAGTCGTCTCGACTACCGGCAGAGTTTCCGCGGAAACTTCGACGGTTTGGTTCATTTGGCCGGGCTTGAGCGCCGCGTCCACGCGCCGCTCCGAGGAAACATCCACGGTGACGCCCGTCGTTACCGCGGTCTGAAATCCGCTCTTGTCGATCGTTACCGAATAAGTGCCGATCGGCAATTCCGGCACGTTATAGGTGCCATCGCCGGTGCTCACGGTCGTTCGAACCAGCCCGGTATCCACATTTTTGATCGTCACGGTTGCGCCAGTCACCGCTGCGCCGCTCGTGTCCGTCACCGTGCCCAAAATTGTGCCGCGAAAAGTCTGGCTCCACGCAGGCGCCGCGATCATCGTCATCAGCAAGATCGCCGCGAGTAGCTGCAGGCCACGCACACACCACGACGCACCAGTTCGCATCATCAACCTCCCAATTTTTGCGGACGCCAGAAAGCCCCCGGCCGCGATTTCCGCGGCCCACTAAAAGCGCCGGACTTCGACGCTCCCCATAAACGCTACCCAGAATGCTCAATATCTTGAGACGCAACCATCGAGCCGTCAAGCGAACACTTCGAAGGGTGCGGCGTTCCTATGCAGCACTCGTGCCCGAGCGCGCAGGCGTCACTCCCATCGTCAGAACAGCATCGAATCATCGCAGCAGCAACCATGACTCGCCGACTCACCGCCATCGCCTGCATTGTCTTGCTGCTGCTGGCATTTTGTCCGGCGCGTGCCGAAGGCTATGCCGTCCTGGCTCATGAGGCCATCATCGATTCTGCCTGGGAGCAGGGAATTCGGCCGCTGCTGCTGGCGCGTTATCCGAACGCCACGAAGGACGAACTGCGCACAGCGCACGGCTATGCTTATGGCGGCGCGATCATTCAGGATCTGGGCTATTACCCGCATGGGAGCCACGAATTCAGCGATATGGTGCACTATATTCGCAGTGCTGATTTCATCCGCGCGCTTTTGCGTGATTCGCAAAATCTTAATGACTTCGCTTTCGCGCTGGGTTCGCTGGCGCACTATTCCGCCGACAACGACGGCCACTCCATCGCCGTGAACCGCGCTGTCCCCATTCTTTATCCGAGTTTGCGGAAAAAGTACGGCGACGTTATGACCTACGCCGAAAATCCCGAAGCTCACCTGAAAACGGAATTTGGCTTCGATGTTTTGGAAGTGGCGCACCAGCGTTATGCGCCCGACGCTTATCATGATTTTATCGGCTTTGAAGTGTCGAAGCCGTTGCTGCAGCGCGCTTTCGAGGAGACTTACGGAATTCCGCTCGATTCACTTTTCAAGGATCTCGATAGTTCCATCAATTCATATCGCTACGACGTGAGCACGCTCATCCCACGCGCGACAAAGGTGGCCTGGGAACTCAAGAAGAGTGACATCGCCAAAGACGATCCGACACTTACGCGAAAGAAATTCCTGTACCATCTCTCGCGCGCCAGCTTCAATAAAAACTGGGGCGCGAAATACGAACAGCCTGGTTTCGGTGAGAGACTTCTGGCGTTCGTGATTCGCATCCTCCCAAAGGTCGGCCCGCTCAGGACATTGCAATTCAAGACGCCCACGCCGCAGACGGAAACCATGTTCATGGCCAGCTTCAACGCCGCCGTGGAAAGCTTCTCGCGCGAATTGAAGGCCATTCCGAACGGCGAGCCCAGCATTCCCAATACGAATTTCGATACGGGTGGTCCGGTCGAACCGGGGAAATATTCGTTGGCGGACAAAGCGTACGCCGATCTGCTGGATCGTCTGAAGCAAACTCAATTCAAGAGCGTGCCGCCGGAACTTCGCGCCAACATCCTCAGCTATTACGCGGACACCTCAATTCCATTCGCGACGAAAAAGAAGCCTAAAGACTGGGCCAAAGTGCAGGCCGACCTCAATGATTTGAAAGCCGCCCCGGCTAGCGCCACAACACTCTCCGCAAAATGAACCAGCTCTGATTCCGCCGAGGTGATTCGGCTCCAATTTTTCTTTCTGCTATACTGCTTTCTCCGCTGATTCAAAATGAGTCCGCCTAAATCTCCCACTCCCCGGCTGTACCTGATTGACGCGATGGGCTACATCTTTCGCGCATTTTATGCGCCCATGCCGCAACGGCTGCGCGGCCCCAACGGCATTCCTACGAACGTCCCGTTTCTTTTCGCGAATATGGTCAAGCGCCTCATCCGCGAACAGAAGCCGGATTACCTGGCTGTTGTTTACGATGTCTCGGCGCCTACCTTTCGCGACAAGCTATTCGCGCAATACAAAGCGCAGCGCCCACCGATGCCCGATGACCTCGCGCTGCAACTGCCTTACGTGCGCCGCTATTGCGAAGCCATGCGCCTGCCCATTCTCGAATACGCCGGTTATGAAGCTGATGATGTGATCGGCACTCTGGCGCGCCAGGCTGTTGAGAAAAAGCTCGACGTGATGATCGTCACCAGCGACAAAGATCTCATGCAACTCGTCGGCGGCCGCGTTCGCCTCCTGAATCCCGCCAAAGCCGATTTGATCATCGATGAGGCGAAAGTAATCGAGCTGATGGGCGTGCCGCCGTCGAAAGTTCCCGACGTGATGGCCCTGATGGGCGACACCATCGACAACATTCCCGGTGCGCGCGATCCGAATGACAAGCCTCCGCCGGGCGAGCGCCGCAAGCCGGGCATCGGCGATGTCGGCGCCCGCCAACTGATTCAGGAATACGGCAGCGCTGAAGAAGTGCTGCGCCGCGCCAGTGAAGTGAAGCGCGCCAGTTACCGCGAAGCGCTGGAGAAAAACGCTGAATTCGTCCGGCTGAGTAAGCTACTTGCGACGATTCCGACGGACGCGCCCGTTCCACTCGATCTGAATGCGCTGAAAATCGCGTCGCCCGACGAAGCAGCGCTGCGCACTCTCTTCGGCGAACTCGGATTTACTTCGATGATGCGCGACCTCGCGCCGGATCCCGCCGCGCAATCCGCCCAGCCCACGGACTACAAAGTGCTCGGATCTGCTAAGGAGATCATTGGCTATCTGAAGGAAAACTCCTCGCGCGAGAAGCCTCTGGCTGCCTGGGCCGAGCTGATTCCGGAAGAGGACGTCGAGCCGGGCTATGGCAGTCCCGTTTCGTCGATTGAATTCTCGAATGCCGCGGGCGATGGCCATTCCGCGGCAGTTGATGATGCCGGCGAAACTTTCGCGGCCATCGCCGAATGGCGCGCTGACCCAAAGCGCCCGAAGATTGTCCACGATCCGAAGATTTTTGAACTGGTCACGCTGTATGAAACCGCGCCGGAGAAAAAATCGGCGCCCGCAAAAGGGAAAAAGAAAGTTGTGGCCCCAGATGCCGTGGCCGTCACCATCTCACCGCTCTCCGGAGTTCGAGACGCAACCATTCTCTATTCCTATCTTTTGCGTCCCACGACGGCCAATCACGCCTTCCCGGAAGTAGTGCTGCGTCATCTGAATCAAACTCTTTCGGGTGCCCCCGGCGAACGCGCCGATTTTCTTTTTCGCCTTGCGCCGGTCCTGCGCGCCGAAGTCGAAAAGCAAGGCCTCCTCGAACTTTACGAGAAAATCGATCTGCCGCTCGCATCCGTGCTCGCGCGCATGGAGAGCCACGGCGTCCGCGTCGAACCGAAAGCCCTCGGCGCAATTTCAAAACGCGCCGTGAGCGAACTAGCCGCGCTCGAGAAACAAATCTTCAAACTTGCGGACACCGAATTCAAAATCAGCTCGCCGCAACAGCTTGCCGAAGTGCTCTTCGACAAGCTGAATTTGCCCATGCCGAAGCGCGTTC
>JABDFR010000108.1 GCA_013286465.1 Acidobacteriota bacterium
CCGGCGCAGCCGGTTTTGCCGCAGCGGGTGCAGCCGGCGCGGCCGGAGGCACTGCGGGTTTAGGCGCTTCTGCAGGTTTCGCCGCTTCCGCAGGTTTTGCAGGCTCGGACGACTTCGCACCCTCGCCCGGTTCCGCCGATGCAGCCGGAGGAACCGGCTCGTTAGCCTTCGGCGGCGTGCCAGCGCCTCCCGCTCCACCAGGCGGCGGAGTGGTGGCGTCCTTATTTGTCGGATCGTCTGCCATTTGTTTTTTGGATTCCAGCTTCCGGATTCAATCCAGCAGCGCCATCGGCGCGCTTCCGCAAGCCCAGTTCCTATTCCCGCCTGAAAATTTCGCGCCCAAACGCCGCCGGTTCGAGCCCTCAAGCCAGGCGATGTTCATTCCCAATCGAGCGCGCCCTTGCGAAACAGCCAAACATATCCAACGATCAGGATGCCCAGAAAAACCAGCATCGTGAACAGCCCGTACGTTCCCAGGAAGCTATAGCGAATGGCCCAGGGAAAGAGAAACGTGATCTCCACATCGAAGATAACAAAGAGGATTGCGATGATATAGAAGCGCACCGAGTAGCGCCCGCGCGAGCCGCTCTCGGCCGGCACGCCGCATTCGTAGGGCTCAAGCTTGGCGCCATCGGCACGGCTATCCGGCCGAATCAGCTTGAAAACCGCGAGAGAGGCAGCAGGAAATGCGGCCGCGAGCACCGCGTAAATCATGATCGGGATGTATTGGCGTGGCATCAGGCCGATGAACGGGGCATCCTAACACAACCGCGCCAAGCCGAGCCACCCCGTTGTCGATTTTTGGCAGCTTCGGCGACGATCGCGCACAAAGAAATTCCGACCGGGAGTCGCTAGGGCTGCAGGCGATTCAGGCCGTAGACCAGACACGCGAATCCCAAGACAACACAAGGCGCTATCAAATACACCGGCCAGGGCGACCAACCGTGTTCGGCGCGAACCTTCAGATATTTCGAGAGCACATCCCAGCGGGTCCAGCGCCCGAGAAGAGTTTTTGAATTCTCGTGCCGAGCCCTCAGCATTTTGAGCTCAACGTGGACGAAAAGGAAACCAGCCGCGCCGAGCAGTAAGATGCCCACGATTGCCGCCGGATCGTGTCGAGCCATTTCGAAAATTTGTTGCTCAGATGCTCGCAATGAATTGCGCCCCGCGATAAGACAGCTTCAGGGAACCCTCATCACTCTTCGCCGACTTTGCCCGAGTCGCTGACAATCGAAGATGACGTCGGATTCGTTTTTTGCGTCGCGACCCAATCGCGGATGCGCTTATCCAATACATCGAGCGGCAGCGCGCCGTCACCGAGCACTTCATCGTGGAATGCCCGAATGTCGAATTTATCGCCTAGCTGCTCCTTGGCGAATTGGCGCAACTCCAGAATTTTCAGCTGGCCGAGTTTGTAGGCCAGCGCTTGGCCGGGCCACGCGATATACCGATCCACTTCGCTCTGCACATTCGGCTCATCCATCGCCGTGTAGCGATGAAAGTACTCGACCATCTGCTCGCGCGACCAATGCTTCTCGTGTACGCCCGTATCGATCACCAGCCGGATCGCACGCCACATTTCGTTTTCAAGCCGCCCGTAATCGCTGTAAGGATCATGATAGCGCCCCACATCTTTCCCCAGCCGCTCGGCATAAAAAGCCCAGCCCTCGACGAACGCCGTGTAGCCCTCGTATTTCCGGAAAGCAGGCTGACCGGTAAGTTCCTGCGCGATCGAAAGCTGCAAATGATGCCCCGGAATTCCCTCGTGATACGCGATGGCTTCGATATTGAGCGTCAGGCGATGCTCCGGGTCCCATTCGTTCACGTTGATATGTCCAGGACGCGAGCCGTCCGCGGTGCCGCTCGTATAATCCGCCGGCACGGCATCTTTCGATCGCGAAACTTCCATCGGAATCACCGCCAGCTTGCTTTTCGGCAGACGGCCGAAAAGTTTCGGCAGTTCCGGCTCCATCTCGCGCGCGTAACCGGCATACAAATCGAGCACCTGCTGGCCGGAAGTGGCGTAAAACCGCCGCTCACTTTTAATGTGCTCGTTCAGGCTGGCCAAATCGTTGAAGCCGAGTTTGTGCGCGACGGCCAGCATCTCCGCGTCGATTTCGTCCACCTGCTTCAGTCCGATCGCGTGAATTTCATCCGGAGTCAAATCGGTGGTGGTCATGTGTCGGACATCGAAGCGATAACGCGCAGCGCCGTCGGGTAGAGCCCAGATGCCGGGCTCGCTGCGGCCTTTCGGAGCATATTCATCGCGGATAAACGCAGTGAAACGCACATACGCGGGCAGCACGGAATCTTTCACCGCGACAAGGCCGGCTTCGCGCAGACGTTTTTGATCAGCCGCAGTGATGCTCGCCGGAAATTTGAAAAAAGGCTCAGCGAAATGCGATTTTTCCGGCGCGTCGATCGCAATCGCGTTGCTTTGCGCGGCGGCCTTCTCCAAAAGATAGCGCGGCGGCATCAGATGATCGCTCATGCCTTTGCGCATCTGCGCGATGTTTTGATCCAACAAGCGCGGCATCTGCCGGAGCCGCGAAATATAATCTTCGTAATCCTTCACCGACGCGAATGAGAGCGTGTTCACCATCTGCGGCAAGGAAATCTGGATGCCATTTTGCTGGTCCACCGGCATTTCCCACGGCTTGAACTTCGCGCCATCCAGTTCGAGCCGAATATCCCGCACGATCAAAATTTTATTGAGCGCTTCCTGCTCGGGAAATCCCGCGGTATCGATGGCCGCGAAGCGATCCAGGAATTTCTGCGTCTCGCGCAGATTTTTGTCGATGGCCTCCTGCGAGTAGTCATCGAGTTGATCGTTCCAGCGTTTATCGCCGATGAAGGATGCGAAAAGCGGGCTCGTGCGCAGCCGGTATTCCCAGTGTTCGGCCAAAAGATCGTTCAAGGCCTTGCGCCGCGATTCCAATGAGCCCGCCGACTGCGCGATCACGGACACGCAACAAACGCAGGAGAGGACGGCAACAACGCACGTATGAAGATGTAGTAGGCGCATCGCGGAATAATAGCACCGATGGGTTTTTCCCGGTCGTATCGCCAAAGTGGTGAACGAACCGTCGATACCAACGGTTCGAGCGCGATTCTGTCTTGCTCAAATGCGTCGCGTGGGCGAGTATACGGGCTTTGATTTTCCAATTTGCAGGAGATCGTAGATGAATCGAATCGTGCGCGCGCTCGCGGGCCAGATCATCATCGCTTTCGCGGTGATCGCCGTTGTTTTCAATTTTTCCGGCACGCGCGCGGCCGGCGCAGAGGGACCCGAGGCGCCGCGATTCGAAGTCGATCCCATGTGGCCGAAGCCGCTGCCGAATCACTGGATTCTCGGCAACGTAAGCGGCCTCGCGGTGGATTCTTGGGATCACATCTGGATCACCCATCGTCCGAACACGCTCGAGCCAATGGAAATTTGGGCCACAACGAATCCGCCGGCTTCGGACTGCTGCGTACCAGCCCCGCCGGTTCTGGAATTCGATGAAGCTGGAAATCTCCTCAATCATTGGGGCGGCCCGGGCGAAGGCTACGATTGGCCGCAATCCATGCACGGAATCGCGATCGACCCCGACGGAAATATTTGGGTTGGCGGAAACGCAGGGCCGGTTGCACCGCCGGCCGGTGCAGCTCCCGCCGCAAATGCGTCCCCAGCGCCGTATCGCGATTGCATGGTCTTGAAATTTACGCCCGCGGGGAAATTTCTGCTGCAGATTGGAAAAGCGAGCAGCAGCAAAGGCAGCAACGATCTCGAAAATCTAAAAGGTCCGGCGAAAATTTGGTTCGACGCTGCCAACAAAGATGCCTACATCGCCGACGGCTACGGCAATCACCGCGTAATCGTCTTCGACTACCAGACCGGAAAATACAAACGCCATTGGGGCGCCTATGGCAAGCCACCCACCGACGAAGACCTCGGCCCCTACGTAGCCGGCACGAAAAATGTCCCTCAATTCCGCAATCCGGTTCACTGCGCCGTTCTTTCAAACGACAATATGCTCTACGTCTGCGACCGCCTGAACGATCGCGTCCAAATTTTCAAGCCCGACGGCACCTACGTCAGCGAATACTACTACTACACCAACACGCTCGGCGCCGGCTCGGTCTGGGATATCGCTTTCTCAATGGATCCGCAGCAGCGATTCATCTACATGGCCGATGGCTCGAACGACAAAATTCACATTCTCGATCGCCAAACGATGGACGTGCTGACCAGTTTCGGCGACGGCGGCCGCCAACCCGGCGAATTCTACGCCGTCCACAGCATCGCCACCGACTCCAAAGGAAACATCTTCACCGGCGAAACCTTCCGCGGCCAACGAGTCCAAAAATTCAATTACAA
>JABDFR010000109.1 GCA_013286465.1 Acidobacteriota bacterium
GTTTTGTGGCACCTAATGCGCTAGTTCAGTGGCGGTGTCGGCGATTCTGACTTAAAATTGTCGAAGAGAGCTTTTATGGCGACCACCAAGATTACGATTCCCCTGGATTCGAAGACCGCGCGAGCCTATGCCGCGGCTGGACGTGAGGAGAAGCGAAAGATTCGCGCGCTGCTGAGTCTGTGGCTTCGCGAGCTGGCTGCGGAGAAGTATTCTTCGCTTGAGAGCGTGCTCGACGAAGTCGGCCGGAAGGCGAAGGCTCGAGGTCTTACGGCCGAGAAATTGGACTCGTTGTTGAAAGGCGCCTAGTTGCGCTGCGTATTTGACGCCAACGTCCTCATCAGTGCGCTGCTAATACCGGATTCGACGCCTCGCCGCGCTTTGGATTTTGCTCTGAGAAAAGGCGAGATGCTCCTCTCGTTCGCGCTACTCGCCGAGCTGACCGAAGTTCTGAGCCGCAAACAATTTCGGCGGTATGTCGATGAAGAAGATGTGCGACGATTCCTGGCCGCTTTGACGCGCGAAGCGACCTGGGTGGAAGTGAACGTTAAAATCAAGGCTTGTCGCGACCCGGATGACGATGGAATTCTTGAGCTTGCAGTGAGCGGTTCGGCCAGCCACGTAGTGACGGGTGATGCTGACCTTTTGGTTTTTCATCCATTCCGAGGAATACAAATCGTTACACCTCACGCGTTCCTGAATATTTAATCGCGGGCATTCGTCACGGAGGTTTTGTCGCGCGATCTTGCACGAAGAGGCCCGCCGTAAAGCGCGGGCCCTACGAAAAGCAACGGCTATGTTTCTGCTTACGCGGTGGCGCTGCGCGTTTGGTAGCAGAGTAGGATTAAGTCGGCGCGGCGGCGTACGCCGAATTTGCTTAGCAAATTGGAGACGTGGAATTTTACCGTGCGCTCGGAGATGTTGAGTTTGCTGGCGATTTCTTTGTTGCTGAGATTTTCTAGCAGCGCTTCCAAGGTTTCCTGTTCGCGGCGGCTTAGATCGGCGGCGGCGGCGTTTTTGAATTGACGGCCATGGGCGCCTTCGAGGATTGAATCTACGAAAGTGGAGAGCAGCACGCGCGGAACCCAGAAGCCGCCTTCGGCTACTAGCGGCAGCGTGCGGGGCAATTGTTCGCGGGCTTCGGCGTAGGTGAGCAGGCCTTTTACGCCCATCCGCAGCAGCGAATAGCTGCCGGCTTCGGTTAGTTTTTCGCCCACGACGATTAGTCGCGCGGCTGGATTGGCTTCCAGGATATTTGAGATTAGCGCGGCGGCTGCTTGTTGGCTGGCGTGCGCGTCGATGACGTAGATGCCGGCTTTCGGCAGCACGGCGCGGCGCAGCTCGGGGGCCAGGCTCGATTCCAGTTGCTTGGTTACGATGCGGAAGCCGGGCTTGGTCAGCAGCTTTTCGAGCTCGTTGAGAACGAGAGGGTGCGCGGAGAGCAGGCAGACGGACAGGTCGCGCAACTTGGGCGACACTTTGGATTTGCTGGCGCGCTTGGCTCCGGATTTTTCTGACAGCACGGCACTGTGGCTCATTCCGATACGCTCCCAACGGATCCTGAACCGCGATTGCGCTGGCCGGAAGGTCGGCTAGACGCGGATATTTGACCGCGTTTATTTATCGTACAGGGTTCATCGGCAATGGGGAGAAGAATCTTTACGTAGTGGTTACGAGTGGTAAACGGGTTCGCAGCTGAGCTACGGGCGTAAAGTGCCGGCAGGGACGCCGGCGGTACGGGATTCGCGTAGCAGGATGTCTATGATTCGTTCGCTGGCTTTGCCGTCCCAGTAGCGCGGGATGCGGCCTTTTTTTGTTTCGCCTTTTAGGATTTTGTTGGCGGCTTCTATTATTTTTTTTGGGTCTTGGCCGACGAGTTCGTTGGTGCCTTCAGTTACTGTTACTGGGCGCTCGGTGTTTTCGCGCAGAGTGAGGCACGGTACGCCGAGAGATGTAGTTTCTTCCTGGATGCCGCCGGAATCTGTGAGCACCAGGCGGGCGCGGCTCATTAGGCTTAGGAAATCTAGATAGCCTAGCGGGGCGACGAAACGAATGCCTGCTAGAGAATTTGCGGCGGCTGCGCTTAGGCGTTCTTTCGTGCGTGGATGGACCGGGAAAATTACTGGAATTTTATTTGCGATTTCGGCGATGGCTTGGAGCAACGCTGCTAGGGTTTCGGGTGAGTCGACGTTTGATGGACGATGTAGCGTGAGGAGAGCGTAGGGTCGCGGTTGCGCGCCGTTGGGGCCGGCTAGTCCGAGCTCTTCGGCGATTTTGGATTTTTGGGCTACTGGTAGAAATTGTTTTAGCGCGTCGATCATTACATTGCCCACCAGATAGATTCGCTCGCGGTGTTTGCCTTCGCGGATTAGATTTTCTATGGCGTCTTCTTCGGTTACGAAGAGGTAGTCGGAGAGCGCGTCCGTCACGATGCGATTGATTTCTTCGGGCATGGTGCGATCGAAGCTGCGCAGGCCGGCTTCTACGTGGACTACCGGGATGCCGAGTTTGGCGGCGGCTAGGGAGGCGGCTACTGTGGAGTTTACGTCGCCCACTACGAGGACGCAGTCGGGTTTGCACTCGATCAGGATTAGCTCGATTTTTTTTAGGATTTCGGCGGTTTGCCAGGCGTGCGAGCCGCTGCCTACTTCTAGATTTACGTCGGGCTCGGGGATACCCATTTGGCGGAAGAAAACGTCGCTGAGTTTTTCGTCGTAATGCTGGCCGGTGTGGACGAGGATGGGCTCGATTTCTGGGTGGCGGCGCATTTCGCGCAAGAGTGGCGCGATTTTTACCAAGTTGGGGCGAGCGCCTACTATGTTTAGGATGCGCATGATGTGTGATTCATGTGAATTTTCAGAATAGCATGCGGGCGGCACGCTCAGATTGAGGTTTGGTGAATTGTGTTCGATGCGGAAACGTTTGTGGGTCGAAGAAATTTCA
Organism: Acidobacteriota bacterium; assembly: GCA_013286465.1. Classification (GTDB taxonomy): domain Bacteria; phylum Acidobacteriota; class Terriglobia; order Acidiferrales; family UBA7541; genus Palsa-147. The sequence goes on from JABDFR010000109.1 coordinate 2,941, forward strand.
AATTTCAGATTTGAGATTTCAGAGGGAAGAGTGAACCGGGGGTGAATTTTGGCTTTGGAGCCCGTCGAGAGTTTGAGATTTGATTTGGCTGGTTGCTCGCCGGATGCCGGCCCTTCGCGCTACTCAGGGTAAACAGGGACGCCTGCGCTACTTGGGTGCATCCAAATAGTGGGATGCTGAAACGGGGAATTTGCTGACTATGGGGAATTTGATTCGGATCTGGTGGGTGCGGCGGATTGGGGCTTTTGCGGCGTTGATTATTTTGGCGCTTGGGCTTGCTTCCGGAGTGTTTGCGCAAGCCGCGAAGAAGACTCCGACGCACGCTCCGCCGACGGCAGGGCAGCAGCCTGCGGCGGGCGTCGCGCCTGCCGCGAATGTCGACCCTAAAGAATTGGTCCGTCATGCGGCGGATGCGGAGATGGCGAACGAGAAGATCGCAAACTCCTACACTTACGTGCAACGATCGGAGACCAAGAAGATTGATGGCGATGGGAAAGTTACTTCTACCGAATCGGAGACTTCTGAGGTGATGGTGCTTTATGGCGAGCATGTGGAACGGTTGATCGCCAAGAATGACCAGCCGCTTTCGGCCAAGGACGCGGCTAAGGCGGAAGACAAGATCAATAAGTTTATGGACGAGCGGAAGAATGAGACCGAGGAGCAGCGGAAGAAACGGTTGGCGGATAAGCAGAAGGATGAGGAGCAGGCTAAGGCTTACGTGGCGGAGATTGCGGACGCTTACAATTTTACTTTGGATGGGATTGAGAAGATCAATGGTCGCGATGCTTATAAGATTTCGGCGGAGCCTCGGCCGGGGTATGAGCCGAAGAGCCGGTTCGCCAAATTTTTGCCGAAATTTCATTTTAAGATTTGGATTGATGCGCAGGACCGTCAGTGGGTGAAATTGGACGCGGAGGCGCTGGGGGATGCTTCTTATGGATTGTTTTTGTTTCGCATTCATAAGAATTCGCGTTTTCTCTTGGAGCAGACGCGGGTGAATGATGAGGTTTGGCTGCCTTTGCATATTCACGGGCGGATTGATGCGCGGATTTTGCTTTTTAAGTCTTTGAATCAGGAGTTGGATTTTACGTACCGGGATTATAAGAAGTATCGGGCGGAAATTAAGTTGGGTGGGACGACGCCCGCGACATCGCCTTGATTTTTGGTTGCGTGTGGGTCACGAACGGAACTCCTGAACAACGAATGGTGATTTTGGGGTGTGTGAAGATTGCGTATGTGGGGCGATCGTGCACGAAGAGGCCCGCCATAAAGCGCGGGCCCTACGAACGGCAACGGCGAGAATCGTTTGGTAGAATGCTTGGACTATGAGCGAGATATTTGGGGTGCCGCGGGAGACGCTGGACGCTGATGTTTTGATTGTTGGGG
>JABDFR010000110.1:0-2387 GCA_013286465.1 Acidobacteriota bacterium
CATGCGATCGAGGCGATCGAGTGAGATGCGTACGGATTTGGCTTGCGCTGCTGCGGATGCTGCAGCTGGTGCTGCGCGCCGCGAAGATGCAGATGCAGCGATCTGCGACGCGGCGGGAGCAAGTTCCCTTACCGGAACTTGCTCGACCGCCGCGGTCGCAGTGGCTGCCTCGGAGGAGTCCGTCGATGGTTCTTCGGTGCCGACGGGCGCTAGCTCTTCGATTCGCGCGAGGAGCCGCGTCGTCGATCCAGGAGTGATGCAGTAATTTTTTTAGCGCGTCTACGGAATCGAGGCACAGGTCAACAATTTCGGCGCTGGGTTGCAGGCGGCCATCGCGCATGCGGCCGATCAATTCTTCGACGCGGTGCGCGACAACCGCGCAGCGATGCACGCCGACTTGCGCGGCTGAACCTTTTACCGTGTGCATGGCGCGGAAAAGGCGATTGATGTCTTCGGTGTTGGGGTTGCCTTCGAGCGCGAGCAGGCATTCGGTTACCGTCTGGAAATGTTCTTCGGCTTCTGCTACGAAGATTTCGAGGACTTCGGCGGGAATGTCGCCGTCTTCGGGAAGGGAATCGACGAATGAGATTCCAGTGCTCGAGGGCAAGCTTTGCGTTGCGGAGGTTGCTTGCGGCGCGTGGCTCGCGATTTCTTCTGCAGTTGTCGCGGGTTCGACGGCCGCGGGAAATGCGAAGCTATAGCGCTGCTTGAATGCCGCGATGTCGGGCGCGCATTCCGTGCCGTCGTTGGCCATCTGCAGGAGATCGAATTCGAGGACTGAGACGGCATCGGCTAGAAATTCGGTGAGCGGGCCGTGCGTGTCGGGGCCGAGGCGCGCGTTCATCGCGTATTGGAAAATATGTGCGAGCTTGCCTGCGACTTCGGAAAATAGCGGAAAGCCGTAGCTGGCTGAGGTGCCGCAGAGCGTGTGCGCGGCGATATAAAGCTTTTCGAAATCTTCCGGGCGGGCTTGCGATTCCTGGACGAGGCCCGAGTATTCCCGCAGATATTGCAGGTGGTCGGACGCTTCCTGTAGAAAAAGTTCGAGCGATTCTGCGGCGCTCACAGGCTGCCCTCCGCCATGACCGCTTGCTTTACGGCCGATTCTTTTGCGGGCTTGCGATAAATGCGGCAATCGCCGAGCACCAGGCCTTCGAGACGCACCGGCACGCTGCTGAGCGATTCGGCATGACCGAGAAGAAAATATCCGCCGAGTTCGAGACATTCGCTGAAGCGTTGGATTACGGAATTGCGGCGCTCTTCGGCGAAATACATCAGCACATTCATGCAAAAGATGCAGTCCATGCGGCCGACGTAAACGGCCTGCGTCAAATTCATGGGCGCGAAGGAAACCATGCGGCGGATTCGCGGCTTTACGACGTAGCCGTGGCGCGTCTTGGTGAAATAATTTTCAATTTGCTGCGGGGTGAGATTGTCGAGGCTGCGGCCGGTATAAACGCCGCGCTCCGCATGCTGCAGCGCGCGGCGGCTGATGTCGGTGGCGAGAATTTCGATGCGCCAGGCTTCGGCGAATGGCAACGCGTCCGCTACCGCGATGGCGATCGAATATGGTTCTTCGCCGGTGGAACATGCCGCGCTCCAGATGCGGAGCGTGCGCGGATTGTCCCAGAATTTCTTTTCCTGCAATTCGGGGAGGATTTTTTTCGCTAACGCGTCGAAGACTGCTGGATAGCGGAAAAATGACGTTTCTTGGGTGAGTAGGCTTTCGAGCAGCGCGCTGTATTCGACGTTGCTGCTGGAAACGAGGCGCAGCAAATCGGTGCCGCCTTGCAGGCCGCGCTCGGCGACGAACTCGCGGACGCGCGTTGAGAAAAAGCGCTCGCGGGAGGCATCGAACAAAATTCCGGAGCGGCTTTCGATCAGCGATCGAAGCTCATCGAACTCGTAACCTGTCACCGTAGCTGGTTTCTCTCTCATGTTCGGCCGGAGCGAGCGGCGTTTATGTGCTTACCGCGCGCAAAAGACGAAACCAGATCTCAGCGATTCGATCCGACCGTTGCCAGCGGCCGGCCATTGTCGCGTTCCGCCTCGGCGGTAGATGTGTTCGCCGGGCGTGCGTTGGAGCGGAATTGCGCGAGCGCTTCGTTGAGTTGCTCGGATAGCTTGACCATGTTGCCGACGGTGGAAACGGTTTGGCGGGCGCCTTGCGAGGTTTGGCGCGTGATGCCGGAAATAATTTGCATCGCGTTGGCCACGCCTTCTGTTCCGCGCACTTGCTGCTTCGAAGCGAGCGAAATTTCCTGCACCAGTTCCGCCGATTGTCGCACTACGCTCGAAATTGCTTCGAGCGCTTTGCCGGCTTGATCCGCGAGCACCGCGCCGCTTTCCACTTCCTTGGTGCCTTCTTCCATGACGACGACTGCCTC
>JABDFR010000110.1:2450-4300 GCA_013286465.1 Acidobacteriota bacterium
ATGTCTTTCGTGGCGGCGCGCGAGTGTTCGGCCAGCTTGCGGACTTCGTCGGCGACGACTGCGAATCCGCGGCCTGCTTCTCCGGCGCGAGCGGCTTCGATGGCTGCGTTCAAGGCGAGCAGGTTGGTTTGTTCGGTGATGTCGTTAATTACGTTGATGATTTCCGAAATTTCGAGCGAACGGTCGCCGAGCGATTTGATTTTCTTTGCCGTGGCTTGCACCGAGGCGCGAATTCGCTGCATGCCCTCGAGTGTGTCGCGCACCGAGCGGTTGCCTTGCTCGGCGGCATCGAGAGCGCGGCGCGCCGCTTCGGCGCTGGCTTCGGCGTTGTTCGAAACTTGCTTCATCGATACCGTCAGCTCTTCGACGGCCGATGAGGTGTTTGTGATTTCCTGATCTTGCTGCGTGGCGCCCGTGGTCATCTGGTCGGCGGCTACTAGAATCGCGCCGGCGCTGGCGTTGACGTCGACGGCGGCTTTGCGCACGCGCTCGAGAACCTTGGAGAAGTTGTCGAGCATGTAGTTCACGGAATCGACTACGTTGCCGAGCGCGTCGTTGGTGACTTTGCCGCGCAACGTCAAATCGCCGCGAGCTACTTGATTGATCACGTTGAGCAAGTCGGTGATGCTGCGTTGGAGCGATTCCTGGACTTGCTGGTTGTTAACGGCGGTGGAGATTTTCGAGACGCTGCGATTCAGGTTTTCGGAGATTGCGCCGAATTCATCGTTTGAGTTGATTTCGATTTTGGCGCGATTGTCTCCGGACGCGAATCGCTCGGAAAATTCGGCGAGCTTTTCGACCGGGGTCAGTACGCTCTTCGACAGCACGACGATTAGTGAGAGCGCCGCCGTTACCGCAAGCCCCGCCGCTGCAATCAGCGCCGAGCTGGCCGACGCGGGCATGCCTGCCGCGTCGCCAATCCCTGCGCCATTGGAATGCGAGCCGGCGTAGAACGCCAGCAGCGCGGCGCCTCCCGCGGCCACCGCTACCCAGATGACCAGCATCCAGACTGTGGAACTCAATCGCGATTTCATACTGCCTCCCCAAGAACTTCGCCCGCTCCCGTTTTCTGACGGGAGATCGTGCAAGATTTCAAATCACCGGAACCGGAAAAACTTCGATCAATTTTTCGAGATCGACTACGAGCGCAAGTCGCTCTTCATGCCGCAACATGCCGCGGCAGTAAGGAACATCCGGCGCGTGATCGAGAAACGATTCATCGTTCGCGCCGAAAGTGCCGATGACTTCGTCCACCGCTATGCCTAGACGGACATCCTCGCGATGCGCATCGCCCTTCAGCATCGCCACCACCACGTGACGCGGCAGCAGGCCCGGCCTTCGGCCTTCCGTAAACGCGATATCGACGAGAGGCACGATCGTTCCGCGCAAATTGAAAATGCCCATCAGAAATGCCGGCGAAAGAGGAATGCGCGTCAGCGTCGGCCAGTCGACGACTTCTTCCACTTCGAGCACCGAAAGGCAAAATCGCTCGCGGCCGGCGCGGAATACGCAGTATTGACGCTCCAGCAGGCGTACTTCGTCTTGCTCGCCGTATCCGTCGCCACCATCAAATTCGTGGGTCGCGGTCGAAAGTGTTTGGTCCTGGCTCATGCGAATTTCTTCACCGCTCCGATCAGTTGTTCCGGCGTGAACGGCTTGACTACGTATCCGCTCGCGCCCTGCTGCTCGCCCCGATATTTATCGCTCGGCGAATTCTTCGAGCTCACCAGAATCACTGGAATCGCGCCGAAGACCTGGTGATTCTTTAGCTCGCGGCAAAGCTGAAATCCGTTTCGTCCCGGCATCACCACGTCGAGCAAAATAATGTTGGGCCGCTCGTTCTCGATCGT
>JABDFR010000111.1 GCA_013286465.1 Acidobacteriota bacterium
ACCCGAAAAATATTCAAAGGCGAGAAATCATGCACCTCGCCAATCTCTTTCATCGCCCGCGCCACAGCGATCTCGCCGCCAGTCCCGCCGCAAACAATCACAAAAAGCAGCACCGCGTCGCGCATACTCAACTCTGCTCAGTAGTCCGCGCCGGCGTCTGGCTAACTAAAAACACGCCCAAACAAATAATCCCCACGCCAATCCACCGCGTCGAGGTCACCGCCTCGCCCAGCAAGAAGTACCCCAGCACCGCCACCACGCCATACCCAATCGAAGAAGCCGGCTGCACGAAACTATAATCGGCCCAGGAAAGCACCAGCGAATAAGCCACGAAGAAAAGAATCAGCAACAGGATCCCAATCCAAACCAGCCCCGACTCTAAAGCATGCGCCAAAAAAGGCGCCACATCCCCAGGCCGCCAGCTCGAAAAAGTTCCCACCCGCTTCATGCCCTTGCTCAGGAAAATATTCCCAAGCGAACCGAACATGATCACCAAGAAGATCAGAACCGACGTCTTCAGCTTCAGTCGCGCTTCCCTATTCATGCGCGATGCGCTTCATTCCCGGATGCGCCCGAAGACACCGCCTCAAGCGAGGGCACCGAAACGATGGGCTTATTCTCCATCCCCTTGCGCGCCAACTTGCGCCGCTGCGCCCGCAACTTCAGAAAATCCACAGCCTCGTGATAAAGCCGCTTGCGGTCGTTAGCGTCCCACAATCGTTCGCGCACAAACCGCCAAGCCACCCGCGGCCGGAAAAAGTATTCGTCATAAAAACGATGCACTTCACTCATCATCATTTCGCGCGTCAACCCAGGATATTCAAGATGCGGCAACTGGTGCCCGCCATCATCCGCAATCGCTTCCCCGTGCAAAACGCCGTTCTGCGCCGAAATGTTGTAAAGCTCAGTCCCCGGATAAGCGTGCGCCAAAGAAACCTGCACCGATTCGCAATCGAGCTCTTTCGCAAAATCGATGGTGGTCTGAATGGTCTTCATCGTCTCTCCCGGCAATCCCAAAATAAAATCGCCGTGAACGTGAATCCCCACCTTCTTACAATTCTTCATGAAATTCCGCGCCATCTCGACGGTCGAGCCCTTCTTGATATTCTTCAAAATCTGCGGATCGCCCGACTCAAATCCCACGATCAGCAAGCGAGCGCCCGCGTCAGCCATGGCCTTCAAAGTCTCGTAATCGCTATGGTCGCGCGCCGTGCAAGACCACCGCTGCCCCACATGCTTGATCTTCTTGCAAAGCTCAATCACCCGGTCCTTGCGAATGTTGAAGGTATCGTCGTCAAAGAAAAATTCCTTGGCCTGCGGGAAAAGCCGGTGCGCCGATTCAAACTCGCGCGCCACGTTATCGGTCGAACGCACCCGCCACGCATGCCCAGAAAGCGTCTGCGGCCACAGACAGAACGTACAAAGCGCCGGACACCCGCGCGACGTATAAAACGCCACATAAGGATTCAAAAGAAACGGCACATTGTAATTTTCAATCTTCAAATGCTTGGCATAAACATCGGTAGCAAACGGCAACGCGTCCAATTCCTCGGTGTGCAGTTGCGGACGCATCGCGTTGTGAACCACTTTGCCGTCGACCAAATAGCTGGCATTCAAAATATCCTTCAGCGGCATGCCCTGCGCATACTCCACCACCGCGTGATCGAATTCCCCGCGCACAATAAAATCAATCTCGCCATTCTCCAAAAGCGTCTCGGCAGGCTTGATCTGCACGTGCGGCCCAACAAAGCAGATTTTGACGCTAGAATTCTGCGCCTTCATAGCCTGCGCCATCTTCACGTCGCTGCGGAAACCCACAGTCGAGGTGAAAAGCACCACAAACTCATAATCCTTCGCAATTTTGACCGTCTCTTCCTTAGAGACATGGTGCGGCGGCGCATCCAGCAACCGGCTCCCCGGCAACATCCCCGTGGCATAAGACAGCCACACCGGATACCAATAAGATTCAATCTCCCGCGTAGCCGGCCAGCGCGAACTCGCCCCGCCATCGAACTTCTCAAAGCTCGGTGGATTTAAGAGCAGCGTTTTCATTACGGACGTCATCAATTCACACCCTCCAAAGCGTACTCACGTACCCGTCCCCGAGTAATTTCCACACAACATGTGATGCTCGCTCCCCCACTCTGAGACTCACTATTCTACTCGATTCCGCCCACATCTCCCACCCCGACCGCCGCTAAGTATCGCGTTTGTACACTATTGGAATACTTGCGCCAGTTGCCCGGTCGCCTGCAAAAGAGAAAGCTGCCCCTGCTTCCGCGCAAAATCGGCATTCAAAAACTCCATCCATTTCTCACTTTCCGCCAACCGGTCATTCTCCAAATCCCGCAAACTCGACTGCCCCTGGTCAAACCGCGTCTGCGTAATCGCCAAGGTTTCCTGCGCCAATTTCAAATCCAACCGCGCCACCTCCCGCCCAGCCTCCAACTCCCGCACATCCCGCGCCTTCTGCCGCACATCCACGCGAATTTCCTGGCGCTTCGACCCCACCGCGGCATCCGCCTCCGCATATTCACTCTTCGCCAGGTTCACCAGCGCCGAAGTCTTCGCCGCAAAGATCGGAATCTGCACCTGCACTCCGATGTTCACGTTATTGGGCTGAAAGTGATTGTAGAATTTGGAGTAGTTGTTGTACGACGCCAGCAAACTATATTCCCCAATCAGTTGCACGGTAGGCCAGTAGCTTTGCCGCGCCGCTTTCGCCAAATGCCCGCGAGCGCTGCGCTCGTTCTCAGCCTCGCGCACGTCAATGCTAGTCTCGAGCGCGCGCGTCTCCAGTTCCGCCAAAGATTGCTGCACTCCAGTAGGAAGCTCTTCCGGTGTCACGTTCAAACCGCGCGATTCCGGCAGCGCCGTCTGATTCCGCAACTGCTCGGAGAGGATGTCGTCGCGTCCCTCCAACTGCAGAATCTGGTGCGCGATCTTCGCCATCGTCAATTCCCCGCGCGTCACCTCAATCGGCAACTCCAACCCCTTCCCGGCCCGCTCCCGCGTATAGTCCAGAATTTTCTGCGCGCTGGTCTCCTCCGTCCGCAGTAACTCCAGCGCATGCCGCACCTTTGCAAGGTCCAGATACGTAGTCGCGGTCCGAATGATCACCGCATCGCGTGTTCGATCGATTTCCAACTGCTGATTCTTCGCCAGATCCTGATCCGAGCGGTACTTCCCCCGCAAAAGCGGATTGATCAATTGCTGCGTGTACGAAACGCTGATGATCGACGGCGCCGAGCCCCCCGGCGTCTGCGGAATCCCGTCGCTGTAAATCCCTCCCAACCCCGTATAAATATTCGGCCGAAACTCCGCCACATCGAGTTTGCTCTGGTTCAGCGCCACGGTATATTGCAGCCGCGCCAAAGAAAGCTCGCGGCTGTTTTGCAGCGCCAGCTCCACCGCCCGCTTCAAAGTCAAATCTTCCGCATCTGCCGACTGCGGCGCAATCTGCGAGTAAGTCGGCAAAACCCACGCGACAAACAGCGCCATAACCGCCAAAGCCCGCGCGACGGAATTCAATTTCATCCATCCCCAACGATAATTCTCATCCATAATTCCTCTATTCATTTCGCGCTGTCGAAATGCTCCGCAGCATTTGAATTTCTCCGTAGGGGCGCCGCTTGCTGCGCCCGCCCGTGTAACGCCTGAGAAAATGTGGGCCACTTGCCTCGCCGTAACCCGATCCGCCATTTTCCGCGCTCGATCGCTGGCTCACTCATATCGCAATGATTCGGTCGGATGCAGTCGCGCCGCCTTATTCGCCGGCAAATACCCGAAAATCACCCCCGTCGAACACGAAACCACAAACGCAATCACCACCGAAATCCAAGAAATCGGCACGTGAATATCCTGCGGCACAGGAAAAAAGCGAATCAAAGTCTCGAGCAAAATCGGAATCGCCACCGCAATCGCAATCCCGGTCAAAGCCCCAGTCCCGCTAATCATCAAAGCCTCGAGCAAAAACTGATAAAGAATAGCCGCCCGGTTCGCCCCCACCGCCTTGCGAATCCCAATCTCATGAGTCCGCTCAGTCACAGTAACCAACATGATGTTCATAATCCCAATCCCACTAATCGCCAACGCAATCACAGCAATCACCACCAGCACAATCGTCATCGCCAAAGAGATATTCCGCGCCGTCTCCAATATCGAAGCCAAATTCTGCACCCGGTAATCCACCTCCGGCCGGTGCCGGCTCTTCAAAATCTCGCGCACCTGCCGCGTAACCATCTCCACGTCTTCCGGCCGGTCCGCCTGCGCG
>JABDFR010000112.1 GCA_013286465.1 Acidobacteriota bacterium
CGGATTTGCCGGCCGGCGCGGATTTTGAGATTTGGGATTTGTCCGCGGCGATTTTCTTCGGGGGAGTGCTCACGCGATGCCTCCGGGCGCGCTAGAGAGACGCGCGGGCTAGTGCGATTATGAATTTGGTGCCATCGATGATTTTGCCTGAAAGATGGGTGGCATTTGCGATTAATTCGGCTACGAGGATTGGTGCTTACTCGAGCGCGCGGCCTTTGGTTTCTGGGAGGGCCAGGGCTAGCAGGGCGGCGATGAAGAAGGCGGCGGCTTGCAGGAAAAACGCGCTGCCTAGGCCGTGGCGCGTGGCTATCCAGCCTACGGCGAAGGGCGCTAGTGCTGAGAAGCCTCGGCCGATGTTGTAGCTTAGGCCCATGGCGGTGGCGCGGATTTCGGTGGGGAAGAGTTCGGCGGCTAGGGCGCTGTAGCCGGAGAAGAAGCCTGTGCCGAAGAAGGCTACTGGGGGGCCTAGGATTAGTAGCCATAGCGCCGACTTCGACATTCCGTAGATGGGGACTAGGGCTGCGGCTGCTAATAGATAGACTGCGTAGGTGCGACGGCGGCCGTAGGCGTCGGCGGCGAAACCGAATAGGGCATAGCCTAGCCATTTGCCGATTCCCATTATGAAAATCCAGCTGGTCCAGGTGACTAGATTTAGGCCGCGGCCGCCTTGGGAAATTGGTAGCGAGAGATAGGCGGGGATCCAGGTGAAGAGGCCCCAGTAGCCGAACATGCCGCAGGCGTTCATGGCGGTGGCTAGTAGGCCTGGGAGGAGAATGTCGCGGCGGGTTAGGACTTGGAAATCGACCTTGGCGGATTTTCGATCTTGCCAGATTTTGGATTCGGGGACTTTGCGCAGGATCCAGAAGACTACCAGCGCGGGGAGAATTCCTACGAAGAAGACGGCGCGCCAGCCGTAACGTGGGAGCATTAGGCCTGCTACTACTACCGCTGCCATTTCGCCTATGGCCCATGTGGATTGCATGATGCCTAGGGCTTTGCCGCGATGTTCGGGGGGCCAGGTTTCGGCGATTAGGGCTGCGCCGGTGGACCATTCGCCGCCCATGCCTAGGCCTAGAATTACGCGGCAGATTGCTAGCTGGGTGATTGTTTGCGAGAGGCCGGAGGCGCCGCTGGCTGCTGAGAAGACTAGAATTGAGGCCATTAGGGCGCGAGTGCGTCCTATGCGATCGGCTACGAAGCCGAAAGCGAAGCCGCCTACTGCTGAGGCGATCAGCGTTAGGGAATTTAGCAGGCCGCCGGTTTGCTTGCTCATGCCGAAGTGCTGCATGAGGTGGGCTAGGACCATGGAGTAGAGCATTACGTCGAAGGCATCCAGGAGCCAGCCTAGGCCACCGGCGATTAGAGAGCGGCGCTCGGGGATGGTGACGTCGCGCGGCCACTCTAGCCCTAGGATATTGCGCGTGGGCCTTGGGGATGCGTTTGAGGTGGCCACTGCCTCTCCGGATGGGATTGAAGCGAGCGGGGGGATTGTAGCGGAATCGTTGGGGCGTTCCAATTCGGCTTGCTGGGGTGGGGTCGTTCTGCTACGCTACGCGGCCATCGGTGGTGTTTCCCGGCGGAGGTGTCCATGGCTTTTTGTGCGAAGTGCGGGGCGGATGTGGCGGGTGCGTCTTTTTGTCCGAAGTGCGGGGCGCCGCAATCGGCGGTGGCGCCTGCTGCGGGAGGAGCGCCTGTGGCTACGGCTAGCGGCGATTCTGGGTTGGCAGAAAATGTGGCGGGATTGTTGAGCTACATTGCCGGGTGGGTTACTGGGTTGATTTTTTATTTGATTGATAAGCGGCCGTTCGTGCGGTTTCATGCGGCGCAATCGTTGGTGCTTTTTGGGGCGATTGTTGTTGCTTACATTTTGCTTGGGATGCTGGCTGCGGGATCGATATTTGGCGGGTGGATGGCAATGTTGTTCAGCGTTTTGATTTACGGGGTTTTGGGGATTGGCAGCTTTATTTTGTGGATCCTCTGCATGGTGAAGGCTTATCAGGGGATTAAGTTCAAGCTGCCTGTGGTTGGCGATATTGCGGAGAAGATGGCTAGCAAGGCGTAGAGCGGTTGCTTCAGGACGGCCGCGCGTTTCGGGTTTTGGTTTTGGATCTATGCGGATACGTGCGGCGATGTTTGACGGTGAGTATAAGTACGGCCCGCGCCTTTACATCGATAATTGCTTGTCTTTAACGGCGGAATTATTTCATCACCTTGCCTTTTTCATTCTGGGCTGCAAGCCCATCTCGTATTGCTGCTTCAAGCGTATCGATGTTTATATCCTTTAGAGCTTTAAACCGAATGCAATATCCGGTCACGCTCGCCTTGCCTAGTTTTTTTCCATACGTTTTGGCTAAGTACTTCTTATCTTTGAGGCCAAGAATATAGACAGAGATTCCGGTTTTATTTCCGCTCACACCAATTTGAAAAAACTCTCTACTTTTTCCATTGGCATATTTCATGGTGTGAAATCCATATCCGATCGTAGGGTTGGAAACAGTATGATTCTTGCTGTCTTTCCCATCCGAGAACCATAATTTGCATTCGGGTGACACTTGAAGTGTGAGCCGATGCAGCTCTTGCAGGTCACTGCGTTTTGGCTCCGGTTGGCTGGCAATATACTTCTTGATTTGTTCTTGTACATTCATACGTTCCGCTCCCCAGTGGCGCGCACGAGATTGTACGACGTTTAATCCTTTTGAACCGCTCCCATTCTCTGTCCCACCGGATACTAGAGGATTTGGGTCACTCGAGCGCGAGGGCGCCCCGCAAGCCGCCTTTGCCTGCTTCGGAAACGAGGATGTCTGTTCCGGATTCTCTCCAGTCCCCTACTTTGCAATCTCTTCGCTGTACAAGGGATGAGTCTTTTTTCAGGACTCCTTCGTAGTACGGAGATGTTAGGCGGCTTCCATGAGCAGGCCTTTCCCTAGGAGGTTGACATGCATGACACGAAGGAACGGTTGTCTCTATTCTGGATCTTCGCGCTATTGAACTACCTGTATGCGGACGTGCTTGCTTTGTTCTCTTTCGTTGGCTCGCCGAATACAGCGCCACATCTCCCACCATGGGCTCTGATCGGTTCAGCGGTGTTGATGGAAATACCGATCGCCATGATTGTCGCGTGCCGACTGCTTCCGTTTAGAGCGAACCGGGTGACGAATATCATCGCGGGTGCTATTTTGACGCTTGTAAACGGATTCCTGACCTTCGTTCTGCCGCTGACTAACGGTGATTTTCGGGACCCGACTTTTCCGGCGTACGTGTTCTTCGCGACGATCGAAACGGTGTGCACCGCGGTGATCATTTGGCAGGCGTGGAATTGGTCAGAGGTTGAAGCGGCCGTTGGTCCGGGGCGAATCTTCCGCCAACCGGAAGCTGGGATCACTTCTTCTTAGAGCCGCTGCGGCGCTGGCAACAAAAGTCGCGCAAATGAGGTGAATGTGAAGAGAGAACGCCTGACACAGATCGTCCTGGTGATCGTGGGGCTACTCGATCTGTCCCTAATTTATTTTCTATTTATGGATCTGTGGCATTCCAGCTGGCTTTTGGAGCAGAAGAACGAGTGCGAGCCGATGTTTCTGAGCTTTTTTATTCCGGCCGGGGTCTTTCTACTCCTGGCCGTAAGGAGACCATCTGAGCATCGCTCGATGATTGCCCTAGCGGCTTGGTGGAACATCGCTCACGGCACGGTGATGGCTATTCAAACGTTAGAAGCCCGGATTCACGGCGTCCACAGGGAACTTACCGATGTGATCGTTTTCATTGTGATCGGAGGTGTTTTGTTGGCGCTTCTGCCGGCAAAACGAGGGGCAGTGACGTCGGGCGTTGCGTGAAAGAGCGCAGAAGCCCATACGCCTTATCGGTGCCTTAACTAATGCGACGCGGGAGCGCGTTCTACGGACAAGCGAATAATTTACAGGTCCGCGTCGTGCCCGCACGACCCGGTAGCCTTGCCCTCGTGTAGCATAGGCTCGCTCATCCACACAAAGGCCCCTCGTGCCCGGCGATACAAGATAAACTTTTCCTCGTAGGATTCCGTTGAGCCATGACCCAACCCACCAGAAGCTCCGCCGCGCTCCTAGCTCTTGCAGGAATGGGTTCGGCTCTCCTCACTTCGGCAATCCCTTTTAAGGCATTTTTCGCTGAATTCTCCGTGGGTTTTGTTTTTGGAGTTTCCCTATCCTTCTATTTC
>JABDFR010000113.1 GCA_013286465.1 Acidobacteriota bacterium
GTAGTCATCCCGTCCGGCTCTTTCACCACACGGTGCATCTCCGCATATTTCTCCGCGAAATTGGCACGGCTCTGCGTGTCTTCCACAGCATCACCGGAAGAAACAATCTCTTTCCCGTCCGGCCCGAGAATCTCAAGCATCGCCTTCTCATCGTTATTCTGCGCCGCCGCGGCCAACGCCTTCCCGGCATCCTCAGCCGAGCCAAATGTCTTCTGCCCCGCCTGCTGCGCGAACGACCGCGGGGCAGCAAATCCCAACAGGAGAACTACGCCCGCCGCAAACTTAGAAATATGGCCCCAATGAAATCCGCCGCCGTTCCATTTCATCCGCTGCATATTTCATCTCCCCATGTCTGATTCAAAATAACGCCCGGGAAAATAAAGCGGCCGGAATTAATGCCGGCCGCCGCCACCGTGTGATCCGCCACCGCCGCCACCATGGAATCCGCCGCCACCGCCGCCGAAGCTGGCGCTTCCACGTGAGGAATAGCTTCGCGTCTCACCGCCGCGCTCCACTCCGCCGAACGCGTTCGGCCGCGAATTCGACCCGCTGCTCGGCGCAGCATAACCTCGCGCCGCTTGCCGATCTCCGCCGAAAGGATGCACGTCCCCATGCGTAACTTCGCCGGGCCGCACCTCTCCGGGCCTCGCCTCTCCAGGCCGCACTTCGCCCGGCCGCACTTCACCCGGCCTTACCGCCCCCGGCCGCGCGCCCACAACTCCCCGCGCCACGCCGCCCCGGTAGTAAGCATCGCGGTTGTAAAACACCGTGCTGTGCGAGATGTATCGAGTGTTGTTATAGATCGTGTAGTGGTTGCGCCAATCAAATCCCCAATTATTCCAGCCCCATCCGTATCCGCCGTAAAATCCAATTCCGAATCCCACTCCAAACGACAGATACGGGCCGCCGAACCAAATCCCCGGATACGGATACCATCCCGGCCAAGCCACAATGGGATATCCATAAACCAACCACGGATCGTAAGCCGGCACGTACACGATCTGAGGATTCGCAGGCGCAATCTGAATCGTAGAATCGTTAGACGTCACGGTCTGCTGATCGGTCGACTTCAAATTCCCAGTCGCTTGCGCCTTCTGGCGCATCACCTGCACCGCATCCATCACGTCCTGCTGCTGGTTGTAATAAGCGTCCCCAAGCGACGATGTCCAAGACAGATTCTTGTCCATATTCCCAAGCACAGACGGAAACGCCGTCAACGCCTTCACGCTCGGGTCCCAGGTCTTCTGGTCCACCGCCTGAGCCAACGCGTCATCCTTCACCCCAGGATTCGCTTGCAGCCAACGGTCCGCCTCCACCACCTGCTCGGGGAAAGTAGCCGCCGCCAAAATCTGCGCCACCAACGAATCCGGATACAGCGCAATCGGCGCCACAAGTTGCTGCAATTGCTCCGGCGTCTGCTGCGTATAAGCCGGCGCAGCCGCCGGCGGAGCCTGACTTGTAGCATCCTGCGCTGGCGGCGCCGCTTGCTGGTCCGCGGCGGGCGCATCTTGCGCCGGCGGTGGCGCCTGCTGCTGATCCTGCGCCCGCAAGTTCGGCGGCCACATCGCCAGCAAGAATGCCAGCGACAGCACGGACGCCAATACCCGTTTACTCCAAGCGGGCGCCAAGAATTCTGTAACAGCTGTAGGTATGTTCATGTTTTTGGACCTCCTCAGCCACGTCATCACTTGAGGCCTCCACTCTATAGATGTGTTAACCCGGCCGGTTGTTTCAAGTTTCGCAAACCACCCTCGATATTTGATTTTTCGGAGTTTAGGTCAGAATCGCAACAGAACCCCAGATAGTGCAAAAATATTAGCCGCCGTTCCGCGTACCCCCCGTAGCGCTGGCGTCCCGCCGGCTCTTACGATCAAAAAAGTCCGCAAAGCTCGAAATCAACGGCGGTGTACAAAACGAAATTAATTGCGAGTCTGAGTAGTGCCGGCGCCCCTGAACCCGATGCGCGGTGCTTCCCTGTCACCAAAATTCGATATTCAGGCTGGTGAAGCGGGCGATGCGGTCGATGGCGCTGAACTACTTCGACTGAGCAGTTGCGAGAATTATTCGAGTAGCCTATGCTCTCGCGCGAAACTATCGACTTAGCGGTGGCGTAACTGTGTCGCGGAGGTGTTGCATGAGAAATTGGATTGCGGCGGTGGCTGCCATTCTTTGCGCCGCAGCGATGGGCTCCGGCAGCCCCGCCCGCGGAAGCGGCACCGCTAAAGCGCATGCCACCATCGCGCTCGCCCCGCAACAATCCCCGCCGCCCGGCGCCGCGATGATCGCCAACAGCCCCGCGTCCAAGGCCCCCCTCTCCACTCGCATAGTCGCCTACAAAATCGACGCCAAGCTCGATCCCTCCACCCACACCATCACCGCCACCGAAACTCTCACCTATCACAACCTAACCGGCCAGCCCCAACAGGAATTCCCATTTCACATGTACTTGAACGCCTTTCAACCGCAATCCACTTTCATGACCGAGCAGCGCATCGACAGCCCCGAATACGAATGGAAGCCCGAGCATCTCGGCTCAATCCGCATCAGCTCAATCGAAGCCGAAGGAATGGGCGACCTCAGCAGCACCATGCATTTCATCCAGCCAGACGATGGCAACACGCAAGATCAAACGGTGATGCAAGTAAAACTACCTAAGCCCGTAGCCCCAGGCGCGGACGTGCAATTCAAAATCGCCTTCACCGACGTGATGCCCGTAGTCGTAGCCCGCACCGGCTACCTGCGCGATTTCTACATGGTCGGACAGTGGTTTCCAAAAGTCGGCGTCTGGTGGAAAGGCGCATGGAATTGCCACCAGTTCCACGAGAACACGGAATTTTTCGCGGACTTCGGCACTTTCGACGTGAACGTCACGCTGCCGCAAAACGAAGTAGTAGGCGCGGGCGGCGACTTAGTCTCCGAAAAAAATAACGCCGACGGATCCAAAACCCTCGAATTCCATTCCGAAGATGTCCACGATTTCTCCTGGACCGCCAGCCCGTCCTACACCCGCGTCGACGACACCTGGACCGGCAGCGCCGGCACGGTGCAAATTCACGCGCTGATTTCGCCAGGAAATATGGGCACCGCGCAACGCTACATCGACTGCGTAAAAGGCACTCTGCAGAAATTCGACGAATGGTACGGCCCCTATCCCTACGACCGCATCACGCTAGTCGATCCACCGCACGGCGGCCTACGAGCCGGCGGCATGGAATATCCCACGCTGATCACGTTAGACACCGCCTGGTTCATGCCGAAATCTGTGCTCGGCCCGGAATTGGTGACGGAACATGAATTCGGCCACCAGTATTGGTACGGCATGGTCGCCACCAACGAATTCGAAGAAGCGTGGCTCGACGAAGGCATCAACAGCTACACCGAAGTGAAAATCATGGACGCGCTCTACGGCGCCGACAAAGACGTCCTAAATCTCCCCTACGGCACCATGAGCGAACGCGAAATGCAAAGGCTCGGCTACACCGGCGCCGCGGACCTCGACCCCATGACCCGCTTCGCCTGGAAATTCGTCAACGGCAACTCCTACGGCGGCATCACCTACGGCAAAACCGCCACGGTCCTCCTCACCCTCGAAAAAATCGTCGGCGAAGACACCATGCGCAAAGCCATTCGCACCTATTTCATGAAATACCGCTTCACGCACCCAACCGGCGAAGATTTCCTAAAGACTCTCGAGGAAGTAAGCGGCCAAAATCTACGCTGGTATTTCGATCAAGCCGTCTCGGGAACCGCCATCCTCGATTACGAAGTAATGGACATGCATTCCGATCCTCTACCGTGGTACCCCGCAATCGGCGATGAAAAAGGCTCAAGCATCGGCAAGAGCGGCTACCGAAATTACGTAGTTGTGCATCGCAAGGGCGATTTCGTAATGCCCGTCGACTTGCAAGTCCGCTTCAAGAACGGCGAAGCCGTAACCGAACACTGGGACGGCCGCGACCGCTGGATCCGCTACACCTACGATCGCGACGACAAAGTAGTCTCCGCCGAAATCGACCCCACTCATCAGGTTCTGCTCGATCGCGACGAATTCAACAACAGCCACACCACGCTCGGCGACGGCAAAGCCGATCGCAAGCTCAACTATCTCTGCACATTTTTC
>JABDFR010000114.1 GCA_013286465.1 Acidobacteriota bacterium
AGCGCGCGCAGAATTGGGGCGTTAACGCCGATGTTGAGCGTTTCGCGGCGATAGGGATTGCGTGCCGGATTGAGAAGTAGATCGATGGCTTCGACGTCGGGGCAGGCGGCTTCGGTTAGGCCGAGGACGGCGCGATAGGACTCGGCCATCACTTGCAGCGCGCGCGGAGAATAATCTACGAGCAATGAGGTGCGGCCGGCAAGTTTCGCGTCGAATTCGCGGGCGAAGGCTTCGCCATCGGCTGCCGCTGGCTGCGCGAACTCGATGGGATCTTCCATCGGCTCGTTGTCGAAGCGATCGAAAAATTCGGGGTCGAGTTCGCGGACGGCGGCGACCATTCCCCCGATAACTTCGCGCGCTTCGGTGGGAGAGTCGGAGGCAGCCTGCATGCGCCTGAGGCGATGGAGCACGATGCCGGAGAGCGTGTGCACCATGGTGGTGAACGCGGCTACCGGCAAGACATACCGCGCGACTTCGATGGCGCGCTTTTCGGATTGGCGGGCGACTTTTTGCACGCGTTTGGGATGCGACATTTCGCCGATGTGCCAGATGTCGCCGAGAATTTCTCGGGCTTCCGGCTCGAGTACGCGCGAGAGTTCGCGATAGTAATCCCAGGCTCGGGCTATGGCGCGCTCGTAGATGGCTCGATCTTCCGGGCCGAAATTTGCGCTTGCGGGCGGGACGTAAGCTTGCGCGCGATCTAGGCGGACGTAACGCTGGCTTTGCTGCTCGGAATTATAGAAAGGATGCGCGTGCAGGAACGACCAGACGAATTGGCGGCTGATATTTTCCAGGCCGAATTCGAAATGGGCGTGTTGGAAGACGGTGTGATGGCCGCCGTAGTAGGTTGCTGAACCTACATTCACTCTTTGCTTTTCTGTGATTTCTTCTGGGTTGATTAGGCGCGGGGCGTAGCACGTGCGAGCTGCTGCTATGGCGGAATCGAACGGGTGGGCGAAGGCGTTGCGTAACGTGATGCGGGGGCCGGCGGTTTCGATTTGCGGGTCGGGAGTTTCGTTGTGGGAGATGGGCACAGGTGAGGCCATGGATGCGGACATTCTATACTGTGCGGGGAACGGGAGCAAAAAGTCGTGCTCGACGGATCCGTTTCGAGCGCTCTCGGGCTGTTGGCCGGTTCGGTTTACTTCCTAAAAGAGCCGGCGGGACGCCAGCGCTACGGGGCATTGCCGGAATCGCGCAGTGGAACACACTCCTGCCTCTTTTGGGGTCGAAATGCGGGAGGGCTAAAGCACCCTCCTCTACTTTTTTGCGGCGGCTTTTTCGGCGGCTGCTTTTTCGTATTTCTTGTTGAAGCGCTCGACGCGGCCGGCGGTGTCTAGCAGCTTTTGCTTGCCGGTGAAGAAGGGGTGGCAGCTCGAGCAGATTTCTACCTTTAGTAGCTGGCCCTTCATGGTGGAGCGCGTCTTGAAGGTGCTGCCGCAGGCGCAGTGCACCGTGACTTCGTGATAATCGGGGTGAATTCCGGCTTTCATGGGGTGACTCCTATCGGTCCGGGCCGGTCTGCGCGGCTCATCCGCTGGTGCGGAAGGCTACAGCCGCGTCGCTAGGCTCGCGGACAATCTCCAATGATACGCGAAGATGGCTGCAGATGCCAATTGCGCGCGAAGAGGTGGCGCAACTTTGTGGCAAGTTGCTGCGTCTCAATCGGCGTAGGGTGGCCCGCGGCCATCGTTTGCATCGGCTCAATTTTAGAAATTGATAGGCTGTCAAATTCTGGCTCGGTTTTCAATTTCATTCTCGGAGGCGTCGATGAAGAAACTTGCTGGACTCTTATTTGCGCTTTTGATTTTTTCGGTGCCGGCATTTTCGCAGGGGAAACCTGCTGCGCATACCAATCCTAGCGCTGGGCATATTCCGGCGCGTGGGCCTGCGCCGGTGAAAACGGCACGCCCCGCGCCGGAGCATCCTCCTTCCTATGCGGATAAGAAGGGACATCCAGATGCGCCGCACGTTCATGCAAATGGAAAGTGGGTCGGGCATGACACGGGCCCGAACGATCCCCATTACCATCTCGATCATCCTTGGGAACACGGGCATTTCCCTGGCGCGTTTGGACGCGAGCATGTTTACCGGCTGGTGGGCGGCGGGCCGAGCCGATTCTGGTTTGGCGGGTGGTATTTCGATGTGGCGCCGTATGACATCGGCTTTTGCAATGATTGGCTGTGGGACTCAGATGACATCGTGATTTACGAAGATCCGGATCATCCGGGTTGGTATCTGGCTTACAACGTGAGATTGGGGACGTACGTTCACGTGGAATATTTGGGAGCGTAACGCGGAAAACCGAGCGGAAACACCCAAGGCCAAAACGGGCGGGTGGTGAACTCCCACCCCTACGCCAAGAAGGCGCAGCCCATGCGGACGCGTCCGCCTTCGACGTTGCTCGCGTAGGCCTTGCGCAGACTTACGCGCAGAGGCGGAAGAATCGGAACGTGCAGGACTGCGGAAAATTGCGCGGGCACATCGTCGCCGTTATCCAAGAGAAGAGCCACGCCACCATAACTTAGATCGATGACTGTCGCGGTCTTTAGCGAACCGTCGATTACCGCGTAGGATTTCGTGCCGGTCAGCGAGACGCGCTCCCACTTGCGTGGGTTTGCGGCAGGCTTCGGTGGGGCGGTGGTGTGCGTGGTGCGCGATGCTGCTGCGGCGGCTGCGGCGGCGCTCGCTGCGGCAGCGGGCTGCGAAATTGGGGCCGGCGGAGCCGGGGCCGACGAAGCTGGAACTGACGGAGCGGCGGCGGGCGCCGCTGGCGTTTCGCGCGGGGCGGTGCGCGATGCTGCCGGTGCATCCATGGCAATCACGCGTGAATTTGCAGTGGAGCCGCGCAGCGCGTACAGCTGCTTATCGGCTGCATCGATCAAAGCTTCTTTCGTCTCCGCGTCGCGCGGATGAACGGCAATTCCGAAATCGAGCGTCACGCCAATCTTTATTTGCAGCGGTGCCACTTCATTTTCGAAATTCTGGCGAACACGGCGGCAAAGCGTGGCGGCTTGCTCGGGATCGGTTTGCGGGAGAAGCAGGGCGAACTCATCGCCGCCGATACGGAAGGCAAAGTCGGAAGCGCGCAGCGTCTTGCGCAAATTGTTGGCCGCGAGCCGCAGAACGTCGTCGCCCTTGGGATGGCCATACTGATCGTTGACTTCTTTGAGGTGGCGCAGATCGAACATCACTACCGCTAACTGCTGATTGTAACGTTTGGAACGCGTGAGTTCGCGGTCGCAAGTCTCATCGAAATGGCGGCGATTATAGAGGCCGGTGAGCCCGTCGCTGGCGGCATAGCTTTGCAGTTTTTTGTATTCGTCGTACTCGATCATCACCGGGACGCGCATGAAGTGCGTCGCGCCGAGAACATCCACGAGAGCAGTTTTGAGGGCGATACGGCGACCCAGCGCTTCGGAGAATTCGCGCTGGCGGGCGAGTGTCTTCGACCAGGCATCGAGGCTTTCCGCCTCGGTCAAATCGATTTGAGTGGAAGTCTTGAAAAAACGCTGCAGGAACGGGCCTCGAACGGATTCATCGAGACCTCCGAGCGTCTCCACCAGCAAATCAAGAAAGCTGTCTTCCGCAGAGGGCTGCGGCCGCACCGGATCACCGGGCTGGGACATAAGTCGGATCGGCTCCGAACTTTCAGGACACGGACACGAGATGCGCCAAAAAGGCACATTCGATTTGCGCGGGGGCGCACTGTGGTAGTAGCAAGAGTAAGTCCATCGCGGGAATCTGTTCCAAATTCGAGCGCGCCGCTAAGTGCTTGAATCCCGGTCGATTCGCGGAGGATTTCCTCAGGGCGAGAAAATATCAAATTCAGAATGAGCCTGCCAAGAGCAATTTGCTTCCACTTGCGGATTTGCGGGATAAAAAATCGAAAAAACTCGTACTAGGAGTTTACCGCTCAGTCGAGAGGCTTCAAAAACTGGACGCCGATGAGGTGCACGTCGCCTACTTCTCTCTGCCGCAGCACGCGCGCTTGAATGGGCGCCATCGAAGCGGGGACCAAACCGGAATTGGAAACCG
>JABDFR010000115.1 GCA_013286465.1 Acidobacteriota bacterium
GGTAGTGCCTCCTTGTTTTTTGCTTATCGGCTAAATCCGATATCGCATTGAAGATCTCATCCGCCGCCGGCGGCGGCTGCCCCACTGATCAATTCCACTCGCTGCGTGTTGGAGACCAGGATGTGGGCCTGTTCGAGCGCCAGTTTTACGCGGCGGCGCAATTCGCGGGCTACATCGTCTTGGCGCAGGACGGCGGTCTTGAGAATCATGCGTAGAATGGTGCCATCGAGCGTGAGCGACTCGATGCCGAGGACGCGCGGGCCATCGACCAATGCGGGCGACCAATCGGGGTCGATGCGAAAGTCGCCGCAAACTTTTTCCAGGATGGCTAGGGCGCGGCCGACCGCTTCGGCTGTGGGGATAGTTACGTCCACCAGCATTTGCGACCAATCGCGGCTTAGATTCGCAACCATGCCGATCAAGCCGTTGGGGATGGAGACGCGGGCGCCCTCGCCATTGCGGATGACGGTGCGACGGAGGGTGATGTGTTCCACTTTGCCGACTTCGTTGTTTACGCGGATCAGATCGCCGACTACGTATTGATCTTCGAGAACTATGAAGAAACCGTTGATGAGATCCTTGACCAGATGTTGCGCGCCGAAACCTAGCGAGAGGCTGGCTAGAGTGGCGACGGCGGTGATGGGAGTGATTGCGAAGCCTAGCTCGTGCAATACTTCGAGGAAGGCAAAGATTATGATCAGAGCGATGCCGAGGCCGTAGACCAGACCGGCGAGCGTGCGGGTTTGCGCTTCTCGCATTTGCGCGGAGCGCGTTTGCGTCTTGGCTAATTCGACCAGGCGCGAGGTAAGCGCTCGCAGGATGCGTGCGGCGACGATGGCCAGGATGACCGTGACGCCGATTCGTGGGCCGCGGGCGCCTACAACCTGCATCCAATGATAGAAGGACTCGGGCATGGAATAATGGGAGGGGAATTATATCACCCGGCCATTGCTGAGTTGCTTTTGAAGTATTTTGTGGGAGGGCAATGCGATGTCTACGAATCGACGAGGGTTTCTTGGTTTGATGGTGCCTGCGGGGTTGGCAATTGCTGTTTGTGCCGGAGCGCAACAGCATCCGATGCAGCAGCCGTTGCCACCTTCGGCGAATCCGCGTCCTGGGGACGTGGATCCTAATTTGCCGCCGATGGATGCGAAAAAAATTCTGAAGGCCAATCAGCAGAAGATTGAGGATGACGTGACGAAGCTTTATGCGCTGGCTACGGAGTTGCGCGATCAGGTGAAGAATACGGATGCTACGACCTTTCTTTCGATTACTTTGGTGCAGAAGGCGGAAGAGGTGGAGAAATTGGCGCATCAGATTCGGTCGTTGGCGAAGGGGTAGACGGGTGGGTGTTGAAAAATCTAACCGAAACGTGGTGCGATTAAAAATCACTGTAAGTTGTTGAAAATGCCGCGTCGGGGTTGTTTCTAACCGAAACAAAAGTGGAGGGGTGCGGTTGCAATTTTTGAAGGTGAGTTTGTTTTGTCGGGCTGGTTGGGCGTAGGAGTTAGAGCGATTTGCGTAGACGTTCGTGGCGGGCATTTTCTTGGAGTGGGTTCGCGATGGTGGTTTTTGAGATCACTGCATTGGCCTCGGCAATTTCATTCCTAAAGCAAATTCAACGGCTTTAACTTCGAAAAGCCTCAGGTCTGAAGACCTGAGCTACATACGCTTATAGCATGGGAGTACTAGTTTGTCAATAGCCTTGGCACAGAAGCGGTGCGGCGGTGAACTCATTTCATTGCGTCACCGGTGGTGTGCTCTTCGATCTGGAAGCGCAGGAAATTGTGGATTGCTGCTACTGCGTCCTTGTTGGCACTGGAGATAACGACTCGTCCGCCGTGTGAGCTTTCTTCGAACGTGTAGCGAATTTCTTTCTGGAGTCGTTTCATTTCGGGGACGCCCGGCGGCACTGTGTCGTGCACGAACATGGGGATTTCGAAATCTCCGGTCTGGAAAGCGTGCGCAATGTGTTGCAGATGCATTCTGATTTCAGCGCGATTTGTGGCGTCGGCGGGATCGTTGGCCTCGACTTGGATGATGCCGCCGTCAGGCTTCAAGAAAAAGTGATGGGTGGTGGCCGATTGGGAAAAGCCCATGGCTTTCTCGCCGCGCTCGTTCATCTGAGAATGGGCGTCATGCATCGGACACATCGTTGGGGTTGATTGCTTCTCGGTCTTCGGATCGCTGGAGCCCTGCTGGGCCATCGCATTGGGCGCGCAGGCGATTGAGTAGAACAAAATGACGAGGATCGTTTTCATGTTTGCCTCTCCTGTTTTCGACTGCCGCTCGCCAAGAAACTGAGAGCGGACCTGCGCGTGTGGTTCTTCGGGTGAGTTGCGGCAAATGCGTCCAGCAATCTCGCCTGCTTGCCGTGCGGAGTCTTGACGAGTAGGCGGTCCCACTCGGCGAGCGTGCGTCTTAGCTCGCGCCGCCAGGCGCGGAGATCGCGGAGTTGGGCTTCGAGGGCGGCGAGCTTTTCGGCGGCGAGTTTTCGGACTTTGTGGCAGGGTGCGCCGCCGCGATCGCGTTCGCCGAAGATGGCAGCCAATTCGCTCACCGTAAAACCGATGGAAAGGGCGCCGCGAATCAACTGCACGCGGGTGAGTGCTTCCGGCGGAAATATGCGATAGCCGGATGTGGAACGAGGGGCGGCGGGGAGAAGGTGGCGGCGTTCGTAGAAGCGTACCGTGTCTGGGCTGACGCCCGCGAGTCTGGCTAGTTCTCCCGCGTGGAGCGGGCGATTGGTGGGGGGCTTTGAGCTCACGTTGGTAGCTTAGGGGTTGGAACGGTTCCAGGGTCAAGCATATTTTGGCGCGATTTGGTTTTAAGCAGCGCTTTCGGTTGAGCAGGGATTTTGCGGGATTTGAGTGGATCGCGGGACGGGACGGATGGTTGTTATTGAGGTTTTGGGTGTGCGGGAATTTTTCGCATTTGGTTACATCGTGCCCAAGAGGCCCGGCGTAAAGCGCGGGCCCTACGTTCGGACGGCCGCTTCGCGGCTTTGTGGTTATGGGTTGCCGCAGACGAAACGCTGCTCCGCCGGATAAATGCGGGGGCTGCTAGCTGAAGAATAAAACCTCGGGGGCTGATGCGTTGGCCTAAACACCCAATGCTAAACCGGGCGGGAGGTGAACCCCCGCCCCTACGCTATACTTCCGGACATGGAAGCGGACAACGAGATCATTGCGCGGTGGAGTGGGTCGGCGCGTTTTTGGGATAAGCATCGGGAGATTATTCGATGCATGTTTGGGCCGGTTACTGAGGGGATTGTCAAAGAGGCGCGGATTGGTGTTGGGCAGTCCGTTTTGGATATTGCTACTGGGCCTGGGGAACCGGCTTTGAGTATTGTGCCTTTGGTGGGGAGTGACGGGAAAGTTTTTGGGATTGATCCGATTCCGGAGATGGTGGCTGGGGCCCGGCGGGAGGCTGGGCGGCTTGGGTTGAAGAATGTGGAGTTTGAGGTGGCGTTTGCGGACCAGTTGCCGCTTGCCGAGAATTCTTTTGATGCTGTGGTTAGCCGGTTTGGGGTGATGTTCTTTCCGTCGCCGATTGGGGCGATGCGGGAGATTTTGAGGGTGCTGAAGCCCGGGGGACGGATGGTTTTTGCGGTGTGGCACTACGCGGCGCGAAATCCGTTTCATTGTGCGCTGTCGCGAGTCGTTGACCGGTATCTTGATCCACCGGTGATTGAGCCTGACGCGCCGGATACGTTTCGATTTGCTGCGCCTGGAAAATTGTTGGAGATTGTGAAGCAGGCCGGGGCGACGGAGGCCCGCGAGCGGTTAGTGCAATTTAGAATTGAGGCGCCTGTTTCGGTGGAGGATTATTGGACGTTGCGGTTAGAGATGTCGAAACTTCGTGATCGGATCAGCGTGCTTTCGCAGGAGCGGATGGCGGAATTGAAGCGGGAGGCCCTGGAATCGATTGGTGAGTATTCGACGGGGAGTGGGATCAGTATGCCTGCTGAGGTTTTGATTGTGAGTGGAGCGAAGGGCGTTTCGTAGTC
>JABDFR010000116.1 GCA_013286465.1 Acidobacteriota bacterium
GATTCGGGATTGATTACGGTTCCGTCTGTGGCGGAGCGCACCGGCAACGTCGGCGCGCTGCCGGGAACGGTAACGGGAACAGCCTGGGCCAATCTCCTGACGCAGGAATTGGGCTACATGGTTTCGCCGGGCGAGGCGTACGCCAGCGTTTTCCCGGGCGGCATGATTCCGCAAAAGGCGTGGTCCGCGCCGGCCAAAAATCTGCTGCAATATATTCCTGCGCCGAATAACGCCGGCGGCACTTTCTCGACTTCCGCCGCGAATCAAACTTTGCGCGACGACAAGGGCGCCTTTCGCCTGGATTCCAATTCGCGCTGGGGCCTGAATTCCATTTATTACTTTATCGACCACTGGTCGCAGGACAATCCATATCCGGTGGCGCAGGGCGGCGCGAATGTTCCCGGATTTAATGCAATTTATTCGGGGCGGGCGCAGTTAATCGATCTGGGCAACACGAAATCGTTGACGCCCAACGTGGTGAATGAATTTCATTTCAGTTACATGCGCAATCGCAACGATCTGGGCAAGCCGGTCGGGGGAGTGGGCGTTAGCCTCGCGTCGCAAGGCTTCGAGGTGGGCGTGGGAACTCCCGGCATCGTGGCGCTCTCGCCGAAGACTGAAGGAGTGGAAAGTGTTGGATTCAATAGCTTTACGATTGGGACGAATACCAATGAGTTGAAGCAGGCCGGCAACATTTATCAATGGCTTGATAATTTCTCGCGCGTCTGGGGAACGCACACGATCAAATTTGGCGGCGAATTTCACTACGACCAGCTCAATACCAACGCGATCGCCCAATTCAATGGCAGCTTTCTTTTTTTTGGCACTGAGACGGGATCGGACTTCGCGGATTTTCTGCTGGGGATTCCAAGCCAATATAACCAGAGCCAGCTTCAGGCTTTTTACGGCCGGAATAAATATGTCGGACTGTACGCGCAGGATAGTTGGCGGATCTCGCGGAATCTGACTTTGAATTATGGACTGCGCTGGGACCGCATCGAGCCGTGGTATGAAAAGTACAATCAGATCGCGACGTTCGAGGCCGGCAAGCAATCGCTTGCGTTTCCTGGAGCGCCTCCGGGAATTTTGTATCCCACCGATCCCGGTGTTTCGCGCACTCTTGCGCCTCCGGGCAATCGCGATTTTGCTCCGCGCGTTGGGCTGGCTTACTCGCCTAGTCCTTCCGGCGATGGCTTGCTGGCGAAAATTCTTGGCGGGCCCGGGAAGAGTAGCGTGCGAGCGAGCTACGGGACGTTTTACACCGCGATTGAAGCGCTCACGCTTGGCGTGATGAGCGCCAATGCTCCTTACGGAACTACTTATACAAGCCCTGCGCCGCCGCTTTTCGCGACACCGTTTATTACCGCATCCAACGGGCATAGTCAGGGCCAGGTATTTCCGGTGCGACTGGCGCCTTTGAATACTTCGGCGAAACATCCCGATCCGAATGTGGATTGGTCGCAATTCGAGCCAATCACAGGGCTTCCGAATTATCCGACGACGAATCGCATTCCTTACTCTGAAGAATACATGCTGTCGCTGGAGCGCGGGTTCGGAGCCAACACGGTGCTAAGCGTCAGCTACGTCGGCAGCCAGTCGCATCGCCTGCTCGTGCTCGTGGAGGCCAATCCTGGCAATCCGGCGCTTTGTCTGATACTCAGCAATCCCGCCAATCTCGCGCCGGGGCAAACGCCCTGCGGCCCGTTCGGCGAAGATACGGTTTACATAACCTCGACCCACGCGGTGTACGACGGCACGCGGGAGCCGCTGGGCTCAAATTTCGGAAGCAACGCCAATCAGGCCACAGCGGGCAATTCCAACTACAACGGGCTGGAGACCACACTGCGGCACAGCAGCAAGCGTCTGACATTTCTTTTGGGCTATACCTACAGCAAATCCCAGGATCAATCCTCCAATGTGGGGGAAGAAGTGAATCCGCTCGATCCGAGTCTGAGCAGGGCTTTATCGGCATTTGACGTGAAGGATAATTTCGTGGCCAGTTACAGCTACCGCGTGCCGGTTGAGAGTTTGTTTCGCGCGACGAATCGCTGGACGAGCGGTTGGGAAATTTCAGGAATCACCCGTTTCAGCAGTGGATTGCCGGTCACGCTGGTGAACTTCGGGGATAACTCGCTGCTGGGCGCGGAGCCGAATGGCATCAATAACTTTGGAGTGGATCTACCGGAGTTGATTCCTGGATCGCTGGAGATCAATAAGAATCCGCGGAATGGGAAACCTTATTTCAATACGTCGCTATTCAGCTTGCAGCCGCTTGGTACGCCGGGAAATTCGCCGCGGCGCTTTTTCTACGGACCGGGGATCAATAACTTCGATATCGCCTTGCTCAAGTCGCTGGCTTTGACCGAGTCGAAGTCTTTGCAGTTCCGCGTGGAGGCGTTTAACGCGTTCAATCACGCGCAATTTTACGGTCCGAGCGCGGTGGATGGGAACATCAACAGTTCGACGTTTGGGCAAGTGCTGAGCGCGGCGCCGCCTCGGCTGGTGCAGGTTGGCGCGAAATTCATCTTCTGAGCCCGCTGCTTCGCCGAATTTGAAGGATTCCGATCGTCAGCGAAATAGCCTGAGTAAGCCTTCTAGCTTCCGCCAAGTGTTTGCAACAGTTTCTGGCGCGCCGCCGCTACTTCGGCGCGCGCGTCGTTCACTTTCGTGAGCGTCGGCGTCGTCTCGCGAAAATAGGTGTGCAACGCGGGGATGCGCGCATGAATCGCGGCGATGCGGTCGTGAGCTTGCGCTGGCGGGAGATGCATTGCTGCTTCGGCTTCGGCGAAGAGGGCGCGTTCCTCGGCGATGTCTTTTGCGGCGGGTACGGTGAAGTTTGAGGGCGCGGCGTGACCCATCAACTCGCCAAAACTGGCCGCGGGATTTTCGGATTGGGCGATTTGCTGCACACCGATTTCTAACGTTGCTTCTTCGAGCGCCAGAGCTTGCCCCCAATCGAAGCCGTCAGCGGGCAGCGCTTGTACGGCTGCGAGGACTTGCGCTCTTTGTGCGTCGCTGAGTTGGTGCGATACGGCTGCGCTGGTCAGCGCTCGAAAATTGGAGAGCATCGCCATTTTGCCGACGAGCTGGAAGATTAGCGTGCCGTTTTGTGCGACGTGCCGCGAAAAGCGGATGCCGTCGAGCCAGGTTTCGACGGCGGCCTGCGGATCGCCTTTGGCCATCTGGCGCATGCCGTAGAGCGTGTTCAATCGCGCCAGAACGCGCGAGCGCGGCACGTAGGCAATCGATGTGCGCGGGCCGCGGCTGTATTCGAGTCCCCAGTCGCATTCTGGAAGCTTTGCAGCGCGCTGCATCGCGAGGATGGCCGTTTCGTTCTGGTCGAGGATCGCACCGAGCTTAGCTTCATCCCATGGCGCGTCGCCGGCGGCTACTTTTTCGAGAAGATCCTGCGTGAGTTTATCGGCCGGCGGATCCTGGATGTCGGCGAAGGCGGACCAATAGCGCAGCGCGGCATTGCGCGTTTCCGGAGGGAATTTGCCGGGTGCTTGCGATTGCGCGCGCGCGGCGGCTGGAGCGGCAATCACGATTGCCAACATCACGATTTTCAACAGATTGAGTCGCATTTTGAGGTCTCCTCTTATTCTTTCGCGAGTACGCGCAGCATGCTTTCTTTGCGATTGAAGCCCGGAAGATCGCGTAGCGCCCTCGAGTCCATTTCTTTTTCAAATTCCGAAGCTTTTTTGCGCGAGTTCGAGCCGCGCAGCCCGCGTCCACTGCCCGCAAGCGAAAGCACATCGCGTTCCTGGCCGGCGCTAGCCGCCGCGGCGTCGTTGATCCTGGTGCTTGGCGCCGCGTCGCTATGGATCGGAATGCGCCGTATCGACTC
>JABDFR010000117.1:0-286 GCA_013286465.1 Acidobacteriota bacterium
CAAAATCTCAATCCCCTGCAAGGTAGCCACTTTATTCAAATTAAAATCGTTGGTGATGATCTTCGCGTCATAACGCTTGGCCAACTCGATCAATTTCAAATCCACGTCCGCAATATTCTGGAAATCGTCTTCAGCAATCTGCACATCGAGATTGGGAATCTTCTGAATCCGCTGCAAAACCTCCAACCCTCGCCGCCCGCGCTGCCGCTTCAACGGATCAGCCGAATCCGCCACAAGCTGCAACTCATGCAGCACAAACTGCGGAATCACTACCGCACCATCCAAA
>JABDFR010000117.1:296-2998 GCA_013286465.1 Acidobacteriota bacterium
GCTTGTGGCGGATTCGGCTGATCCGTTGAAGCGGCAATATCCGCAATGCGCCCATCAATGATCACGCTGGTATCCAGCAGCTTAAAGGTATGCCGCATATTCCGCTCGCTGCCAAACAACCCGCCGAGCGCCTGCAAATTCAGCATGTCGCCCTTATTAGCACCAACAATCAACCCGATATAAGCCATCACCAAAAATACAATCAGGCTGAAATACGACCGCTCGCCAGCCGGCATGCTCGTATTCATCAAAACCAGCGACGTAAGGTAAGCCCCTAGAATCCCCAAAATCGATCCAGTAGCAGCTCCAATCAACCGCCGCAAACTAGCCCGCCGCAACCGCACCTCAAAAAGAATCACCGCCACCGCAAACAGCAAACCACCACTCGCCGCCATCAGCCGCGACAATCCAAACGGCTGAAAGTGATACCCCGCCGCAATGCACACCACCGCAAAGATCACCCGTATCGCCAACATGTCCCAAAACGAGCCAACATTAGTTTCCGCCGAGCGAGAAAGCACAGTAGGCCGTTGCATCTGCGAAGGCGGCGAATCAGGAATTCCAGGCGAAGAACTCGTCCGAGGCAACGGATTAGGAGTGCGCGCCATACAGGGCCCCTCTATAAATCGAATAAAAGTATAAGTCTAAATAACCAGATTCCAGACGGAGCACTACCGTTGCCCCATCGGTTATGAAATATAGAATCTCCCGGCAAAAGTATGAAAGTATGAACGCCGTTAACGGGAAGTATAACACCACTTTCGCAGACAGGGTCAATCACCCGGCGGCGGTTAGTGGCAGCCGCAGGTGCGTGGAGTACAGCCGCAGGAGCCACCGGAACCAGCCGATGCGCTCGAGCCGTTCGACGATGTGCTTGCGCCGCTGCCATTGTGGGCGGCGAAGACTGAGAATTGAATGGTTTGTTTCTTGCTGCCGCATTTTGGGCATTCTGGTTTTGAGTTGCCGGACATGACGATTTGCTCGTGACGGGTTTGGCAGGATTCGCAGACGTATTCGTAGATCGGCATTTTTTCCTCTGCGGTCTAGCTTCGAAATTAGACGCCGGCTGCCCTTGATTCGAAAGCTTCGGCGATTTCGGCTTTGGCTTCCTCTCGAGCGAGCCACTCTTCGGCCAGGATTGCGTAGAGATGAGAATCGCGCCACTCGCCTTTTTGCAGCACATCTTTGCGGAACGTGGCTTCGCGCCGCATGCCTAATTTTTCCATCACCCGATAGCTGGCCACGTTGCGCGTGTCGCAGGTGGCCCAGATCCGGCGCAGGCCTATGCGCCGGACGGCTGCGTCGATTAGCGCATGGGCCGCTTCGGTGGTGTAGCCTTGATTCCAGTAGCGCCGATTTAGCGAATAGCCGAAGTCGGCGGTGCGCGCGCGCTCGTCTTTTACTTCGATGCGGATCGTCCCGATCAGCCGCTTTTCACTTTTCAGCTCTATGGCTAGCGTTACGGAATGTTCCAGGCCGTGTTCCTGCTCTTTTAACCAGCGGCGCAGGACCGATTGCGTTATGTCACGCGTGTTCGGGCCCCAGTCGGTGTAGCGGACTACTTCGGGATCGCAGGCGTACTCGTGGATGTCCGGTTCATCGCTGACGCGGAATTCGCGGAGCAGCAGGCGGTCCGTCTCGATTGGAAACCAAGGGTCCATTTGTTTATGTTACTTGGATGAGTGTTGCGGGACAAGCATTCCGCGGCGGTTTGGAGCGGAAAGTTCAGCACTCGAATAGGAAGATATCTAGCCTACCGGGCTTGAGCTCAGGAAATAATTACATCGAGCCACAGGCAAGTGCGCGCCTGCGATACAAATCCGAATTCGCCCTCTCCGTCCCCGCGCCCGCGCACGGTTGCCGCCTCACAGTCGCAGTGCGATAATGTCGCTTCACACGCAACACGCGCGCCGCGTCAGCGCGAGGGGGAACGATGGGTATCCGAGACACTTGGGTCGAAAAGCGCCGCGCCGCCATGAATGGCCACGGCCACAATTTCTCGCAAATGCATTTCGCCCGCCGCGGCGTAGTCACCGAAGAAATGGAGTACGTCGCCCGCCGCGAAAAAATCGATCCCGAACTCGTCCGCAGCGAAATCGCCCGCGGCCGCGCCATCATCCCCGCCAACATCCATCACGTAAATCTCGAGCCCATGGGCATCGGCGTAGCCTTCCGCTGCAAGATCAACGCCAACATCGGCAATTCCGCCACCACCTCAGAAATCGAGGGCGAACTCGAGAAGCTGCACCGCGCCGTCCACTACGGCTCTGACACCGTAATGGATCTCTCCACCGGCGGCGACATCCCCACCATTCGCAAAGCGATCATCAACGCCTCGCCGGTTCCAATCGGCACAGTTCCAATCTACGAAGCCATCAGCAGAGTCCGCCGCCCCGAAGATCTCACCATCGAACTCATGCTCGAAGTAATCGAAGAGCAAGCCGAGCAAGGCGTCGATTACATGACCATCCACGCCGGCGTCCTGCGCGAATCCCTCCCGCTAGTCCGCAATCGCATCACCGGCATCGTCAGCCGTGGCGGCGCATTACTAGCCCAGTGGATGGCCTTCCACAAAAAAGAAAATTTCCTCTACGAAAATTTCGAAGCCATCTGCAAACTTTTCGTAAAGCACGACGTAAGTTTCTCTCTGGGAGATGGCCTAAGGCCGGGCTGCCTAGCCGACGCCAGCGACGAAGCCCAAT
>JABDFR010000117.1:3008-3790 GCA_013286465.1 Acidobacteriota bacterium
CTAACCAAAAAAGCCTGGGAGCACGACGTGCAAGTAATGATCGAAGGCCCAGGCCACATCCCCATGGACCAAATCGAGCTCCAAGTAAAAAAGGAAAACGAGCTCTGCCACGAAGCTCCGTTCTACACGCTCGGCCCGCTAGTCACCGACATCGCCCCCGGCTACGACCACATCACCAGCGCCATCGGCGCAGCAATGATCGGCTGGCACGGCGCCTCAATGCTCTGCTACGTAACGCCCAAAGAGCACCTAGGCCTGCCAAATGCCGATGACGTCCGCCAAGGCGTAATCGCCTACAAAATCGCAGCCCACGCCGCCGATATAGCGCGTCATCGCCCCGGCGCCAGGGATCGCGATGACGCCCTAAGCTACGCCCGCTTCCTTTTCGACTGGAATAAACAATTCGCCCTCTCCCTAGACCCAGAAACCGCCAAAGCCATGCACGATGAATCCCTACCCGACGACTTCTACAAAGAAGCCAAATTCTGCAGCATGTGCGGCCCAAAATTCTGCTCCATGAACACCACCCAAATCGCCGAAATCTATCAAGGCCTGGATCAAAAGGATCGCCAGCAAAAATTCGTAGAGCTACTGAGCAAGGTAGAAAAAGTCTAATTGCCGACGGCGATCCGAAAGTAGCGCCGGCGTCCCTGCCGGCATCCGACGAGCAACCAGTAACCAAAGGCCGCAATCAACGACGGACCACAATGTCAAATAGTCCGCGCATCCAGGCCCAATCAAACGTGCGCAAGAACCTCACCGCGTCGCTCACCAAAAAACTT
>JABDFR010000118.1 GCA_013286465.1 Acidobacteriota bacterium
AATTCGCCCGTTCGATCGCCGGTTCATAATTTGTAATCACGATGATACTGTCAACGCAGCGGAAGGGGCACCAACGCCCTGTTGCGCACGCCGCCGGCGCTGTTTCCCTCGCGGTTCGGGCCAGATAGTTTCTCGAAACACTCTCGCGACGCGGAACTGTGCGGCGCGCAGTTGACCGTGCTACGAAACGAGCACCTCGAACTCGACGTGGACGACTGGGACGATCTTCAAGTCTTAGCGACGCGCTCAGATTTGCCTTCAGCCACTCGAACCTGGCTCGAGCGCGCCGGTTTGCGACCGGCGGCGCTCGCCGCAAGATCTGCTGCGTACACCGTTCGTTCGAATTCAGGTGACGCGCGTGAACAATAAGATTTACCCCAGCGTTGATGCGGCCGTCGCCGATGTTTCGGACGGCGCATCGCTGATGTTCGGCGGTTTTGGCGGGGCCGGATTTCCGAACGAACTTATTCGCGCCGTGGGCCGCAAGGGCGCGCGAAATCTTTTCGCCATCAGCAACAATTGCGGCACCGGCGAAGGCGAGCTCGGCGTTCTTTTCAAGAATAAGCAGATTCGCCGGGTGATTGCGGCGTTTCCTGGGCCGCAATCCACTTACTTTCAGCAGCAAGTTGAGGCCGGCGAAGTGGAATACGAACTTGTTCCGCAGGGAATTCTCTGCGAGCGGATGCGCGCGTATGGCGCGGGGATTCCGGCGTTCTATTCCCCAGTCGGAGTCGGCACGGAAGTGGCGCAGGGGAAAGAAGAGCGCTCAATTAATGGACGCCGTTGCATTCTCGAATCCGCGCTGGGCGCCGACTTTGCGTTAATCCGCGCACTTAAAGCGGATCCTCTGGGCAATTTGATCTACCGCAAAGCCGCGCGCAATTTCAATCCAGTGATGGCCACCGCGGCGAAAGTCACCATCGTCGAAGTGAATGAAATAGTGCCGGTCGGGGCGCTCGACCCCGAAACGATCGTCACGCCTTCAGTCTTCGTGCATCGCATCGTCCAAGTGGGAGGCGCTCATGACGCTTGAGCGCAAACTTTCGCGCGAGCAAATTGCGGAACGCGCGGCGCAGGAATTGCCCGATGGAGCTTACGTGAACCTCGGTTGGGGCATTCCCAATTTGATCGCCGCCTACGTCCCCGAAAAAGCCGGAGTAATTTTCCACAGTGAAAATGGAATTTTGGGCATGGGCCCGCGCGCCCGCCCCGGCGAAGAAGATTACGATCTGGTGGACGCGATGAAGGCGCCGGTTACTATTCTTCCCGGCGGCGCGTATTTTTCGCAAGTCGACGCGCACATGATGACCCGCGGCGGGCATCTCGATGTCGCAGTGCTCGGCGGACTGCAAGTTTCCGAGCGCGGCGATCTGGCCAATTGGAAAGTTCCCGGCGCGAAATTCTCCGGCGGGATCGGCGGAGCGATGGATATCGCCGTGGGCTCGCGGCGCTTGATTATTACGATGGAGCACGTCACGAAAAACGGCGAGCCAAAAATTGTGAAGACTTGCACTTATCCGCTTACCGCTCTGCAGTGCGTCACAACGATTGTCACCGATTTAGCTGTGATTGATGTTGTTCCCGGTGGTCTGCAGCTTCGCGAAGTTGCGCCCGGAGTTTCTCCTGAAGATGTGCAGCGCGTTACGGAGCCGAAACTTGCTATCGCGGCGCGCACGCCCGAGATGCGACTGCGCGCCCAATAGTCGTGGCATCCTCCCCGGCACAAATCAATTTGGGAAGTTTATGGCACGACTGAAGCCATGCCCTGACAAGGCCTGAGCGCCGGAAATCGGCGGCTTCGCCTTTCGAACCGAAAACCCAATGTCACCCTGGGCCTCCGCCTAGGCGGACCGGCCCCTACGGAGATGTTACCGCGGCGGATTCTAGGGCGGATCTTACGATTTTTCCCAGGGCGTCTAAACTAAATGGCTTTTGGATGTAGAGTGCGCCGTCGCGGCTTTGGACATGGGCGGACGCGTTGAATTCCAAGTAGCCGGACATGTAGATCACTTTGATGTCGGGGCGAAGCGAGGAAATATTTTGAACTAATTCGCGTCCGGTCATGCGCGGCATCATTGTGTCGGTCAGCAGCAAATGGACGGGCCCGCCATATTTGGCGACAAGTTCGCAGGCTTCGAAGCCGCCGGCGGCAACGAGGACCGTATAGCCTCGTCCTTCGAGATATTCGGCGGCCAGATCGCGAATTCCCGATTCGTCATCCACCACTAGAACGGTTTCGGCTCCATGGCGCGCTACTTCGGGCAACTGCGTACTCTTAGGAGCATTCTCAGCCGCATCCACGCGCGGTAGAAGAATCGTGAACGCGGCGCCTTGTCCCGGCGCGCTGTCCACGAAAATGAATCCGCCGCTTTGCTTTACAATTCCATAAACGGTGGCCAGGCCCAGTCCGGTTCCGCGGCCTTTTTCTTTGGTGGTGAAGAACGGCTCGAAAATGCGTGCCTGCGTTGCCGCATCCATTCCATCGCCCGTGTCGCGAACGATTAGCGCGGCGTATCGTCCGTCGCCGATGGCCGGCACCGGTCGAGGGTCGCCGGCGGCAAAAGTTACATTTTCGGTGCGCATGCGCAGACATCCGCCAACTGGCATCGCGTCACGCGCGTTCACCGCGAGATTTAGCAGCACCTGCTCGAGCTGGCCGGCATCCGCGCGCACATGCCCCAATTCCGGATCGGTGTTGAAAATAAATTCGATATTCGAGCCGAATAGGCGCTCGATCATGCTGGCCATGTCGGCCACCACGCGATTCAGATCGAGCACTTCGGGCTGCAGCACTTGCATTCGGCTGAAAGCCAGCAATTGCTTGGTCAGCGCAGCGGCGCGATCCGCGGCCTTTTGAATCTGGGTGATATTTTCGCGCGGCTGCCCGCCGCCGGAATTCAAAAGTAGATCAGTATGGCCGCGGATCACCATCAACAAATTATTGAAATCGTGCGCGATACCGCCGGCCAGTTGCCCCACCGCTTCCATTTTTTGCGATTGGCGGAGTTGCATTTCGAGCATTTTCGTTTCGGTCACGTCGGTCATCACGCCTTGCAGCGATTCAACGCCATTCGCATCGCGGACCACGGTCGCAATATCGGTGAACCAGTGATATTTTCCGTCGCGCGCCTGCAAGCGGTATTCCGCCGAATAGGCCTGTCCTGACGCGCGGCATTTTTCCTCCAGCCCTATCACTTTTTCGACGTCTTCCGCATGCAGCCGCTGGAACCAAAGATTCTGGTCGGCCATCCATTCCGCGGGAGTAAATCCGAGGATGGCTTCGATTTGCGGGCTGACGTAGGACCATTGCCCATCGGAGCCAAAGCCGGCCATGTAGGTGATGGCTGGAAGCTGCTCGACCAGCAAGCGGAAACGCGTCTCGGCGGCCAGCAATTCCCGTTCGGCGCGCTTGCGCTCGGTCAGATCGTGCACGATCACCTGCGACGCCGATTCTTTCCCCACTTTGAACGAGGCCGCGGCAACCTCAACATCCACTGTGCTTCCATCAAGCCGCACGAATTTTTCTTCCAGAAAAGGAACGGTCTGTCCCGGCCACTGCAGCTCAGCCATGCGCCGCGCCGCGACTTCCCGGTGCTCGGGATGGATAAAATCGATGGCCGGCTTTCCGATGATGTCGTCCGGAGATTTCCCCCCAAGCAGTTTCACGCCCGCGGAATTGATAAAGATAATTTTCTCGCCGCGGCGCACCCACACCGCGTCGGGGGACAGCTCAACCAGGCGCCGGT
>JABDFR010000119.1 GCA_013286465.1 Acidobacteriota bacterium
AAGATACCCGGATTTTCCGTCGTTGTATTTCATATAGACGTGCCCGCCGGAATGAACGCGCACAGTCGCGCCGAGTCCATTTCGATTTGACGCAGTTCCAATCAGCACCACTTTCAACCAATGAATTTCCCGGACTTGCGCCAGATTGCTAATCAATACTTGCGGCCGCGAATAAAATGTATTCGTCACAATATCGAGATCGCCGTCGTTATCCAGATCAAAGATCGCCGATGAGCGGCTCGAAAGCGTGCCCATCACCTCAATCTCGCCAGTCTGCCCTTTACAAACCAGTTGATTCAGCGGCTCCAAATCCTGCTGCGAACAATCGATCGCGAACCACGGCGCGCGCGTGCGCCCATCCTTGCGCGGCTCGATCCCCAGCAGAAACTCCGCGTCCAGGAATTTCTCGCCGCGATTATTCAGCAGCATGGAATTGATTCCGTAACGAAACGGAAATCCCATCCCGGAGGCGATGAAAATATCGTCCCAGCCGTCCGCGTTGATGTCCGCCACGCTTACGCCCCAGGGCCAATAATTCTCCACCCCCATTCGATCGGAAACTTCCTCAAATTTCCCGCCGCCCAAATTGTGGTAGAGCGCATTGCCATAAACGAAGCGGTCGGCCGGAGCCCCGAGCATTTTCTCGGAGGCGTGTCCGGCGTTTTTCAGCTTCTCCTTGTCAGGCCCCACTTCCTGAAACATATCCGAGTGCATATCGGTGACCAGCAAATCCATGCGGCCGTCATTGTCGTAATCGAAAAACTTGATGCCCATGGCGCCCCACGGCGTCTTGGGAAAAAACTCCGCGGTCTTATCCACGAATTTCTTTCCGCCTTCATTCTGCAAGTAATGATTCTCGCCCTGCATGTTGAGAAGAAAGAGGTCGGGATATCCGCTTCCAGTCAGATCGGCAAAGCTCGCATCGCCGCACCAGCCGTTGGGCCGCAAGCCCACTTCCGCGGTGACGTCCTTGAATTTGTCGTGTCCCAAATTCTTATAGAGCACCGGATATTCGAAGCGGTCCGGATGCAGATGGCCCTGGAAAGCGTCGGGGAGCCCGAGATATTCGCCATCGGGACCCTGCTCGTCGCTGGTATATTTCCCCACGTTGCAGACCATCAGATCAAGCAAGCCGTCGTTGTCGTAATCGAAAAAAACGGCGCCCGAAGAATGCGCCCGAAGAGAAAGCCCCGCCTGTTCGGTAATGTCGCGGAAATGCCCGTGGCCGTCATTCTTGAAAAGCGTGTTGCCGCCGAGCACCGACGTCACGTAGAGATCCTGCGCGCCCTCATTATCGATGTCCGCGAACGAGGCAGTGACATTGATGCGATCGCGCAGCCCCACGCCCGCTTCGTCGGTGATGTTCTTAAATTTGCCGCCGCCCAGATTCTTCCAGAGCTCGTTGCCGCCAACTTGATTCACAAAATAAATGTCGTAGAGTCCGTCGCCATCCACATCGGCAACCGCAATCCCATTGCCGTGATCGTAATGGACAGCTTTATAGTGCCGTCCGGTGTCTTCAACACCGTGTTCGACGAAAGTGATTCCGCTTTCGGTAATTTTGTCTGTGAAATGAAACTGGTGGAAAACTTTAAACTGACTTACGGTAGCCAACTGCGCCTGCTTCCGCGCCGCAAGCGTGTCCACGCCAACATCGGGATCAGGAAAGTTGCGAATCTTCGGACGAGACTGGCTCGAAGCGTGGCCCAAAAGCGCAAGTGCGGCAGGAAATAAAGAGAACGCAGCGATGAAGTATAGAGTTTTGCGGCGAGCGGAAGTCATTTTTCTCACACTTCAGCGCCTCCGATGCGTGGAATTATATAGCAATTTTCGTAGGGGCGGAGGTTTACCTCCCGCCCGACTTGGCTTTTGGTTTGCGGTCCCACTACACCATAAGGCCACTCCCCGCCGCTTTTTCTGCGCGTTTACGGCGTATCAAAATCCCTCCCATTCTTGAAAACCACCAAACGAAGGTGAGAAACTGTCGGCCATGCCGAAAAGAAGAGGGCTAACGGCGCGCGAGAAGGCCGAGTTTCTGCGCCGGCGCGATTTTTTGCGCATGCTCGCGGGAACGGCAGTCCTTGGCGGCCTCTCGCCTCGCGCGTTCGGCGCCGGCGACTCTTTT
Organism: Acidobacteriota bacterium; assembly: GCA_013286465.1. Classification (GTDB taxonomy): domain Bacteria; phylum Acidobacteriota; class Terriglobia; order Acidiferrales; family UBA7541; genus Palsa-147. The sequence continues at coordinate 2,126 of JABDFR010000119.1, forward strand.
CCGTTCTCCGAAATCCCGGCATCGAAAAGCGGCATTACCTGGACGCATACCTCCGGCAAATCCCCGCAGAAATATCTCCCCGAATCAGCAGGGCCCGGATGCGCATTCCTCGATTACGACAACGACGGGTGGATGGACATCTATCTCGTAAACAGCGGCCCCTGCGATTTCTATACTCCGCCGCGCCCGCTGCGTAACGCGCTCTATCGCAACAATCGCGATGGCACCTTCACCGACGTCACCGAAAAAGCCGGAGTCGCCGGCGGCGGTTACGGCATGGGCGTAGCCGTCGGCGATTACAATGGCGATGGCTTTCCGGATTTGTACGTCACCCAATACGGCCGCAGCATCCTCTATCGCAATAATGGCGACGGGACTTTCACCGACAAAGCCCGCGTGGCCGCTCCCGGCTGGGCCGCCAGCGCCGTCTGGTTTGATTACGATAATGACGGCCGCCTCGATCTATTCGTCTGCCGCTTCTGCGATTTCGATAAATCCAAACACCACAATTGCCTCACCCCGAATATTCCCGGCATCGTGGGTATGGCGGAATACTGCTATCCGAAAGTTTTCGCGCCCATGCCCAGCTGGCTTTTTCACAACAATGGCGACGGCACTTTCACGGACGTAAGCCAGGAAAGCGGCATCGCCGCAAATCCGGGCAAAGCCTGGGGCGTGGTGGCGACGGACATCAACAACGATGGCCGCATGGACTTGTTCGTTTCGAACGATGCAGTAGCCAATTTTCTCTACGCCAATCGCGACGGCCGCCATTTCGAAGAAATCGGCTTCACCGCCGGAGTCGCCTACGGTCAACACGGAAAAGTTCGCTCAGGGATGGGCGTCGACTCAGCCGATTACAATCAGGATGGCTGGCTGGATCTGACGGTCACGAACCTCGACCACGAAACCTACTCGCTCTACCAAAATAAGCGCGATGAAACCTTCGAAGACAAATCCGTGGCCACGGGTCTGGCCAAAGCGAGTTTATTGATGAGCGGCTGGGCCATGAAATTTTTCGACTACGATAACGATGGCAATCTCGACTTGTTCATCGTCAATGGCCACCCCGATGACTTGATCGACAAGATCGTCCCGTCGGTGAGCTACCGGGAACCGCTCCTGCTATTCCAAAATAGCGGCACGGAATTTAAAAATGTCAGCCAGGAAAGCGGACCGATTTTCAGCCGGCCGATGTCCGGCCGCGGCATGGCGCTCGGCGATTTCAATAACGACGGCGCGGTCGACGTGCTGCTATCGAATAATGATGAAGCTCCCATCCTGCTGCAGAATGAAGCCGGCCGGCAAAACCATTGGCTGGGCCTGCGCCTCGTCGGACGCAAAGCAAATATCGACGCCGTCGGCGCCCGCGTCACCTACCAAGCCGGCGATCTGAAACGCAGCCACCTCAAAGTGGCCGGCGGCAGCTTTCTTTCCGCCCACGATCCTCGAATGGTTCTAGGCCTCGGCCCGCGCACCAAAATCGATTGGCTGGAAATTAAATGGCCGCAACC
>JABDFR010000120.1 GCA_013286465.1 Acidobacteriota bacterium
TCGCAGCGGCGACAGGATCAAGGCTACGAGCCTGTATATATCCGCGACCAGCAAGGGGCTCACGGACGCCCAGCAATTTGTAAGAAGTCTGACCGCCGAAGTCATGGCGGCGCTTTCGGCAAAATCTGAGAAGCAGTGAAATAGGTCGCTCCCCGCGGGATTTTCCCGCAAAGGTCATTCCGTGAAAAGAACCCCCCCAGTCGCTTCACGTGGCATTGCTGTTTCTGCTGCTGGGCGCGCCCCTCGCCATCACGCGGGCGCAGAATCAGCCCACGGCATCCCGGGAGAAGCGACTCACGCTTCTCTCCTGCGCCGCCGATAAGCTGCTCATCGATACACTCTACAAATCGCCGCACCGATTGGCTGGCGGCATCGCGCCGGACGGCGCCATCAGCGTGAACTCGGACTGGGAGAAGAGAGGGAAGACCGGCGTCTGGTACATTGAGCAGCAAAGGTATGGCGCGGACCTGCTGCAAGCCGGCGTGGTCTTGAAGGACGATTCGCTCATCGATCAGGGTATGAAAGTGCTGGAGTGGGGCTTCCAACAACAAGCGCCGGACGGCGGTTTTCCAGGTGTCGGCGACCCGCATCACAGCGCCTCGTTTTTTCTCGAAGCCGCCTCGCGTTCCGTGTTGCTGCTGGAGCAGGGGAGCATGGAAAAATACCGCGCTGTCGCGCAAACATGGAAACCAAAGATCGCCGCCATGGGCCGCTGGCTCAACCGCCCGGAAATCGCGGAGAAGGGCCGGGCCAAAGCGCTGGATCCTTATACGCACCGTTTCTATCTGCTCGCGGCCTGCTATTCCGAGGCCGCGGCAGTCACGGGAGAGGCGGAGTTTCAGACATGGGCGCATCACTACGCCGTGGACGGTCTTGGCCGCCAGCTACCCGACGGGACCAATCCGGAGCGCGACGGCTACGATGCGAGTTATCAGGGAGTCGGCGTCATGTTTGCGAGCCGCTATTACCTCCACTGCCCCGATGAAGCCGCCCGCGCGGCGCTCAAGGCGATGATCGCAAAAGCCCTCGACAAGGAGATGACAAAGATCGACGCCAATGGCGAAGTGTCACTCGAAGGCAGCACGCGGACACCCTTGGAAAAAGGCCGCTCCGGCAAACAAAAGACCATGGATTACAAAGTGCTGCTGACGGCGCTTTTGTTCGGCGAGGAAATCACGGGCGATCCGAGATACCGGGAAGCGGCCGAGCGCGTCGCGAGGCATTACAAATGACAGAGGCGAGCATCAGCGTGCGGACGCCCTTCAACGGAGATGCCAGCCCACATGTGATGGAATCTATTGGCTCGCCGTGACGTTCCGCCTGTGCTTTGGTTGTGCGATCGACCATGAGTAAATCAAATATTGCGGAGAGTCTTTATTTGGCGGGCGTCGCAGCGACGAAGGAAGACAACTTTTCGGTTGCCGAGGCGAAGTTCAGGGAAGCAATACGGATAGATCCCGATAATGCAGAAGCGTTGCGGGACCTTGGGTGGTTATTATACGGAATGTTCTCCAAACACGATGAAGCTCTTCTATATTTGGAAAGGGCGAGAACCGTGGATGATTCCCTCGCATATTTGCAAATGTATTTGGGTATAGTTTTGGCAAAATTGGGGCGAAGAGGAGAAGCGGAGGCGTCATTTCAAAAAGCTCTGCTTGATTCTACTTATCCCGCTCTAGTTCACGCAGCATACGCCGACTACCTAGCTGGGAGGCAACAAAAGCAGGAGGCCGAAATGCATTTTGTCACCGCGATATCCATGGACGGCGATTTAATGATGGCTCACCGAAATTACGCGCGCTTTCTTGCTTCCGCAGGGCGAGACGATGAGGCAGAGCAACATTTCAGGAGAGCACTTGACCTAGATCCATGTGATGCGCTTACGAAACGCAGGTATGAGGACTTTCTCAAAAGCCGATGACGAGGAAACTCGGCATCCTGGTGCACTCAGCGCAGCCATCGTAATCCGCGTTTGAATCCAGATCTCGATCCATTAAAAAGCCCAAATGCCCACAAAGCCCTCACCGAATCCGGCATCCTCCCTGAAATTATCATGAATGGCATGGTTGCTCTTTTCTTGTGCGTGTTGACGACTTTGGTGGCCACTGCTGCTGAACCGCCGAACACCGGGCGCGAGGAAATTGAGCGGTTGCTAAATGCGATCACTCACCGAGCCGCGCTGACATCAATTCCAGAAATGCGCCAGCCGCACGCTTCAGCGGATGCTGTCTTGGCCAAACCGCGAGGATTTTTCGCTCCGGTCGCGGCGGCTGGATGGAACGATACTCGAGCGCGTTCGGACGCTTGATTCGAGCCGCCATCGCTGGAATCAGGGAAAGACCCAACCCGGCCGCGACGAGTGCATGAATCGTTTCAAGTTGGGCGCCGCGAAAGCTGATCGTCGGCTTCACGTCACGATGCTCGCAAAAAGCCCAATACCTGATCGCCGAGACAATGCCCTTCCCGCATGACAATCAATCGTTCACCTTCCAAGGCTGCCGCCGGCACGGAGCGCTTTCGAGCCAGCGGATGGCCCGGCGGCAGCGCGAGCAGTAACTCCTCGGTAAACAATTCTTTGATCTCGAAGCGGTTGTCTTGAATCGGATGGCTGGCAAACGCAAAATCAACCTCGCAGGCCGCAAGGTGCTTCAGCAACTGCGCTGTGGTGTCCTCCTGGATCACGATCTCCACGCCGGGATATTTCCCGGCGAACATTCCGATCGCCCTCGGCAGGAGGTAAGGCGCGATGGTCGGCAAGACTCCGATGTTGAGTGTGCCTGACAACAGGCTCCTGGCTTCCGACGCTTCGCGAATGGCCGTTTCCGCTTCTTCGAGGATGCGGACGGCGCGGGGAAGGAAAGCTTCCCCGTGGGACGTGAGCTTCGTCTGGCGCTTCATGCGGTCGAACAGCCGTTCGCCGAGTTCATCCTCCAGCTTTTGAATTTGCTGGCTGAGCGAAGGCTGAGAGACGCGGCATTGCTCCGCGGCCCGGGTAAAGTTTCCCGCCCGCGCGGCGGCGACAACGTAGCGAAGCTGATTCATTTCCATAGGCGACGTCTATGATAATGAGAGGAAAATAGTATTTCAACAATCCTTCGTGGCATGCTCTTATGCATTCGAATCCCAGAGTCTTCCCGGCCAACCCCACCCAAAATCATGACCATCACCGGTGGCAGTCCTGTCGCTGACAACCAGGAATTTCAGCCTGGTCGCGGCTGACACCGACGAAGGGTTCACAGAATTCATTTCAACCGACTAAAGGAGAAAATATATGCCAGACGAAGCCCCATTATCCGCAGTAGAGCCGGAACCCAAGTGCCCATTCCATCACGCCGCCGGCGGCGGCACGACGAATCCCGACTGGTGGCCGAATCAGTTGAAGGTCGAACTCCTGCACCAGCATTCCTCCAAGTCCGATCCGATGGGAGAGGACTTCAACTACGCTGAAGAGTTCAAGAACCTCGACCTGGCGGCGGTGAAGAAGGATCTCGCGGCGCTGATGACCGACTCGCAGGACTGGTGGCCGGCGGACTTCGGCCACTATGGCCCTCTGTTTATTCGCATGGCGTGGCACAGCACCGGCACCTACCGCACCGGTGACGGCCGCGGCGGCGGCGGCAGGGGCCAGCAGCGCTTC
>JABDFR010000121.1:0-1322 GCA_013286465.1 Acidobacteriota bacterium
ATCCGCGGCGTTCATCACGCCGGGATTTGCGTGCGGCAGCAATCCGGACGACTCAAGAGCGAGCTGTGAAACGGATGCGAGGTATTCGAGCGTGCGCGTAAAACCGTGCTCGCGCAAAAACTCGCGCGCTTCGGGGAAAATCCGTTCGGGCTGATCACCCAAACTGAACAATAGCTCTTTGCACCCGGCGGCGCGCGCGCGCTCCGCGACCCGCAAAACTTCTTCCGGCGTCATGTAACTGCCGCCTGGCTCGCCCGGATCGCGGCGGAAAGTGCAGTAACCGCAATAGTCGCGGCAGAGAGTGGTCAGCGGAATGAAAACTTTGCGGGAATAACTGATGGTGCGGCCTCTGACGCGATTGCGCAGCGAGGATGCGGCCTCGAGCAGCGCGCCCGATTCGGCGCGCTCCATTAACAGCAGCGCATCTTCACGCGCGATTTGTTCGCCAGCCTCGGCGCGCGCAAGCGCTCGGTCGACTGCACTTACATCGCTCGCAGTTCGAGCGCTCGCGATCTTTGCTGTCGTTGTTGTCGTTCCCATTGCCAATGGCCCGTAAATCGAAAAACTGCCGCTCTCGACGGCGTGTGTCCTCTATCGAAACATATCCTCGCTGGCCGGACGAATCAACTGGCTAGCCCTGTCCCGCGCGAGCGCGACTGCGGCTCCGCGAATAATCACGGCGGGAATCTGTGCTGCCTTTTTCATCGCCAGTCCCGCTGCGGCCGCCAACTCGTCAGCGACGGCAAGGATTGTACCTTGCAGCTTGCGTCCGCTGGCGTCGCGGGTGCCGCGCAAATCTTCGAGCACCGATAATCCAGCAGCGCCGATGGCCACATTCGTTAGTCCCAGACGCCAGGGCCGACCGAAAGTGTCCGAAATAATTACGGCGACGCGCGCTTTCGCCAGCTTTCGCAAGCGATCGCTCAGCCCCTGCGCCGAGCGATCCGGATCGACCGGCAAGCACATCACCGTTCCGGCATCGCGTACGTTTGAGCGATCGACGCCGGCATTCGCGCAAATAAATCCGTGGCGCGTTTCAACGATCAGCGCGCGCTCGGTCATGCGAATCACCCGGCGCGACTCACGCAGCACAATTTCCACGAATCGCGGATCTTCGCCAAGCGTGCGCGCCCAACTGCGCGCCAGTTCCGATGGTTTCACCGCGCGCAATCGCTCGATGCGGCCTTCGGCCTTCGAAACCACTTTCTGGGCGACGACCAGAAGGTCGCCGCTACGCAATTCGCGATTTTCGCGGCGCAACGCGGCCGAAATCAAGCCGGCCAGATCATCGCCCGGCTTCACCTCCGGCAAGGTACGGACGC
>JABDFR010000121.1:1332-2972 GCA_013286465.1 Acidobacteriota bacterium
GGTACGGATGCCGATGATAACGATCTCGCCGGTTTCCACTTGCCGGCGAGAGCGCGCTGCTGTCATCGCGCCGAGCCGATACCGGTAATGCGAATTCCGGAAGCCGGAACTTTCATCCGGCGATTCACGCCGATCAAAAACGCGGTGAGCGATTCGACGATGCGGGCGTTCTCGAGTTTTCCGCCATCCACATAGCGGCAACTGGGAATCGCCTCGACCCACGGCTTCAGCCGGGCACGCACTTCCGCTTCATCTCCGCAAACGATCACGTCGCAATCCACCGTCCCAGAAAGTTCCTGAACCGCATGCGCCGAGACATTCTGAAACGCAGCGACCACGTGTACGGTGTCCGGCAAAGTCCGCGCCGCCTGCTCGGAGGCGGAGCCGGCCCAAAGCCCGAGCGTACGGGTCGCTGCGCCGCCGACAGCTACCTCGAGCGGCACGGTGCAAATTACGACCGTCTGCCCGGTGCGAAGTTTTTCTTTGATTGAGGCCAGCGTTTCGGCTTGCGCCAAAAACGGAACCGCGATCACGACGATCCACGCGTTCTGAATCGCATCGACATTCGCCATTCCTTGCACTTGCGAATCCGCGCCAGCGGCTGCCTGAATTTCACTCGCGGATTTGGACGCGCGTTCCGCCGAACGCGAACCGATAAACACTTTTCGGCCGGCTGTGGCCCAGCGCAGCGCCAGCCCGTAACCCAAATCTCCGGTCCCGCCGATGATTGCTATGGAATCGTCCGACATGATGGCCTGAAGGAGCTCTCCTGAATACGGCAACCAACTTACCGAATATCGCACGGCAAGACGCGGCGAAGAATGCGCGCGCCAAAGATGAGTATTCTAAGCAACTCGAAGCGATTCGCGGTAACGAATTCGGACGAAATCGAAGCGCGCGGATCTAATGCGTCGGCTGGCTCGAACCGGTGGCGGGGGCTTGCGAATCGCTATAAATTTTCGATTCCTGCCATCCGCCGCCGAGAGCCTGGATGAATTGAACGGTGGTGAGCAGCCGCAAGTCGCGCACCTGTGCGGATTCCTGTTCATTTTCCAGGACCGTGCGCTGAGCATCGATGACTTCGAGAAAATTCGCGAGCCCTTCTTTATAGCGAGCTGTGGAAATCGTCAGCGTCCTGCGCGAGGAGTCCACCGCCTTATTCTGAGCGGCCTCTTGTTCTTCGAGCACGCGCAGTCCCGAGAGCCCATCTTCAACTTCTTTGAAAGCCACCAGCACCTGCTGGCGATAATTGGCGACCGATTCGTCATACGCGGCGCGCGAGCGAGCGTAGTTCGCCGAAATGCTGCCGCCGGCATAAAGAGGCTGCGACGCACTGGCAGCAATCGACCAGATGGTGCTTGAGGCATTGAAAAGCTTCACGAGATCGTCGCTCAAGAAGCCGGCGGCGCCGGTCAAATTCAGAGCGGGGAAATAGGCGGCGCGCGCGACGCCGATTTGCGCGTTTGCGGAAGCCATCTGGCGTTCGGCCTCGGCGACATCAGGACGCCGCTCGAGAAGATCGGAAGGTAGTCCCGCGGGAATCGCTGGCGGCTCGAGAGCGAACGCTTTTTCCGGAACTGAAAATTCCGCGGCAGGTTTACCGACAAGCACGGCCAGCGCATGCTCGAATTGCGCACGCT
>JABDFR010000121.1:2982-3627 GCA_013286465.1 Acidobacteriota bacterium
CTGGACGCCCAGGCCGATGTACGTAGCTTGAGTAGTGGCGAGAAGAGTTTCGGCTTCGGACACATCGAGGCCGCTGGCGGCGCCGCCAGCGTGCCGCGCCTGCGTGAGATCGAGCGCCTTTTTCAGCAGTTCAATGTTATTGCTGAGGATCCCGCGATCGACATCCACATAACGCAACGAAAAATAATTCTGCGCCACGTCGGATTTCAACGTGAGCAGAATATTTTCATAATCCGCCTGGCTGGCTTGCGCCTGGGCGCGCGCAGATTCCACCGCGCGGCGCACGCGGCCCCACAAATCCACTTCGTAGCTCACGTCGAGCGGCAGCGTGATCACGTTATTCGTGAATGGCCTGTTGATGGTATTCGGCGCTTCATTTCCTTCGGCGGATGCGCGCGCGCGCGCGACCGACGGATCGACGTTGACAGTCGGGAAGAGCGCGGCGCGAGTGATGCGCACATTGGCGCGCGCTTGCGTGACGCGAGCCACTGCAGCTTGCAGCGTGGGACTTGCGGCCAGCGCCTGCGTCTCGAGATCGTTCAGCTGCGGATCGCCGAAAGCCTCCCACCAATTTCCCTTGGCGATTTCGTCGTGCGGCGCCGCTTCTTTCCATCCTTGCGGCGGCGGTTCTTTGTATGCGGAAGG
>JABDFR010000122.1 GCA_013286465.1 Acidobacteriota bacterium
CATCGGCTAGATTTTCAATTCTTGGCGTGCGGCCGGTAATTTTGCCCGCGAGAGCTATGGGGCCGTGCTCTTCCGCAAAGCCGCTGAGTTGCAAAGAGCCAATTTCTGCGCTGGCCGCGCCTGCTTCGCCACCCAAGTTAATCCGCATGGGCGAAAGGCGCGCGAGCTCGCGATCGAATTCAATCGTGCCAGGACCGGTTCGTAGCGCAGCTCGGAGACTTCCTCCCTCGAGAGAAATCCCGGTAGTTTGAAGCGAACCGCCTATGGGACGCATCGGCCAGCCGGCAAGAGTGAGATGAGTAGTAATGCGGCCGTGAAGATCGAGAGCTTCCGAAACATTGGGATGGAATGCGCGAATCCACGCCAGCGCGTCTTCCATCTCAACTCCGCTCGAGGTGATGACGAATGCCTGCGACGCCGCAATGTTGTGCGCGGCTCGGGAAAGATCCCACGAGACTACCCCCGCACCTCGCACGCTGGATCGCGGCGTTTGCAAAATCGCTTCCGCAAAATCAATTTCGGATATTTCGGGTTGCCACTCAGCGTTCACTTGCAGATTCAGCGCGGGATTATCGGAGCGCATCGGGAGATCCCAGCGATGGAGACGGCGAACTTCGGCGCGGCCGCCGAGAGTCCATGTGGGACCGAGGGTGTGTGCGTCGAGCGTGATGGAAAGCTGTCCGCGAACGCCGTGATCGTACCCGCCGATCAGCCGCAGCGCGTCAGCAACGGCGGCATTCTGCCAGCGCATGGTGAGATCGGCGGGACGCAGGCGCGAAGAAGTTCCCCCGAGCTGGCCTTCGACGTGTAAATTGCCCGCTTGCTGCAGGACGACCGCCGAGCGCGACGGGCTCGCGTCGAGGCTGACTTGCCAGTGCCCGGGAGTTTGCTGCTCGAGCGAGCCGGTGACGCCCACGAAGGAAAACGGAAGTTTTTCATCGCCGCGCTTGAAATTCACGCGGCCGGAATCAACCTCAATGCGGCGAATTCGCAGCGGAGCGGGATTGCGAGCGCCTGCGCCGGTGAACGGAGTGACGCCCTCTAGACCCGAGGGTGCCGGCAGCCATTCTTCGATATTCCAGCGTCCATCGGCGGCCCGCACAAGATTCAGGCTTGGCCGCGAGAGCGACAGCATGCCGAGCTCAATGCGACCGGCGAGCAATGAGGTCAAGCGGATGCGAATGGTCAGAGAATCGGCGCGGAGAAAATATTCGTTTCCGAAGCGAGGATCTTCGGCGACCAGCACCGGCGAGGCTTCCAGCTCCGGCCATCCCCAGAGGCTCAGTGAATAGCGGCCGACTTCAATGCGGCGGCCAAACGCAGCTTCCAGGCGCGCATTGAGAATGCCGCGCAGCCGCGTGTATTGCACTAGAGCCGAGCCGCCGACTTGCGCGAGCGCCCAAACGAGAATGAAAAGTGCGATCCAGCGCATTCCGCGCAAGACGCCGGGTCGCCGCGGACGCACTTCGGTATTCGCGGGTTCTTCGAGCGCAATTTCGGGCGAGGTCGAGGCGGTGGTCACGAAGCCCTCGTTCGATCAATGCACTTGGCGGAACATGCGGCTCCAGCGCGCGCGACTGGGCAGATGGAGCAGAGTTCGCGCCATGCCGCGCAGGCCGCTGATGAAATCGTTGCTGGCATAATCCCCGCTGGATGCTTCCACCGACCAATAGACTATAACGGGACGCCCCATGATAGCGTCGCGGCGCACAAAGCCCCAATAGCGGCAGTCCCAGCTATAGTCGCGATTGTCGCCCATGGCAAAGTATTCGTTCGGCGGTACTAACAGCTCGCCCTCGGCCACGTGATTCAGAATATCGGCGGCCCATTCGGGGCGGAGGCGGCCATCGTAGAATGCACTGCTGGTGGGCGGAAAATCATCGCCGAAAAGATCGGCGGCGCCGGGATCGTGAATGACGTACGGCTCGTTGAGCAGCGCGCCGTTTACATAGACTTTCGAATCGACAATGCGGACGCGGTCACCGGGCAAACCGATTACACGCTTGACGTAATGCGGATGATCATCGAAGGGAAACTTGAAGACGATGATGTCACCGCGGCGAATCGCGCGATAGGGGAGAAAATGCTCGTACCAGGCGCCATGTCCTTCGAAGATGAATTTATTCACGAGGAGATAATCGCCGACGAGCAGGGTGCGCTCCATCGAAGGCGACGGAATCTTGAAGGTTTGTACAATGAAGGTCGTGCCGTAGAGAACGAGCAGAATTGTGACGAGGAGAGATTCCAGATATTCGCGGAAGGTGGTTTCGCGCTGGGCGTGAGTGAAAGAGGTTAGCGCGGGTTCAGCCGGCGAATCCGCTGGCGGAAGGTGAACGTCCGCCGGCAGGTCCGACGGAACATCGGGCGGCATCGCATCACTCACTTCCAGCCGCTCTTCGCAAGCAGTGCTGCCAGAGCTTGACGCGCCGCGGCTTGCTCGGCTTCCTTTTTGCTGCGACCTTCCGAAGTGGCCAGGCGTTCGCCGGCGAGCCACGCTTCGACTTCGAATAATTTACGGTGATCGGGGCCACTCTCGCGTTGCACGCGATACTCGACGCGGCCGCGCGCGTGCTGCTGCACCCATTCTTGCAGCGCGGATTTGTAATCGGAGAGATGCAGCGGTTGTTCGGCTTGAAGAATGGCGGGATCGAGCAATGAACGGCGAATAAAAGATCTCGCCGCTTCGATTCCGCCATCCAGATAAATTGCTGCGACCACAGCCTCGTAAGCGTCGGCGAGCAGGCTTTGCTTTTCGCGCCCGCCGGTCATTTCCTCGCCGCGGCCCAATCGCAGATATTGGCCGAGATCGAGGAGCAAAGCCGATGCGTGCACCGCCGTACCGCTGACCAAACGCGAATGAGCCTTTGAGAGCTTTCCCGCGTCCCAATCCGGATAAGTCTGCACCAAGTGCTCGCTGACGATCAGTCCCAGCACTCGGTCGCCAAAGAACTCGAGCCGCTCGTTATCTTCCGGCGGCGCGTCGAGATCACGCTGACGGGCGGAGCGATGCGTCAACGCGCGTTCGAGCAATTCGGGCCGGGCAAAATGATACGCCAACGTCTGCTCCAGTTGAGCGAGCTTGTCGTTCGTCGTCGACGCGCTCCCGAGCTCCTTGGCCACAGAGATATCGGCTTAAGGCTTGGCAGCCGGTTGCGCGGCGGCCTGCTGTTTGGTTTGATCGGCGCGCTGTTTGCAACGGCTCTGCAGCGGGCCAGTAATTGCGGCGCAGTTGGTGTACGCGCCGGAAGCTTCGCTGTATTTCTTCAGCGCCTCGTAATCGCGGCCCAGAACATAGAGATCGGCGGGATCGGCGTTCGGACCCTTAGTGCTGATTTCCAGTTCGGCGGCGGATTCCGCGGGCTTTTGCTCGCGGAAGTAGACCAAGCCGAGGCCGCTGTGCGCTTGCTCGGTGGCGCTGGCTTTGGATTTCGTGAAAACT
>JABDFR010000123.1 GCA_013286465.1 Acidobacteriota bacterium
GGGACGGTCAGATAATCCGCTTCGACGATTCTTGCCAGTTGCATATCCACGCTCTTGATGATGGATTCGGGAGTGATGTTGTGCTCGACGTTATAGGCATGCTGCTTGGCACGTCGGCGATTGGTTTCGCCGATGGCTATGCGCATGGAATCGGTCATTCTGTCGGCGTAGAGAATGGCGCGCGCTTCGAGATGCCGGGCGCAGCGGCCGATGGTCTGTACGAGCGACGTTGCGCTGCGAAGAAAGCCCTCTTTGTCGGCATCGAGAATTGCGACGAGCGAGACTTCGGGCAGATCAAGGCCTTCGCGAAGCAGGTTGATCCCGATTAGGGCGTCGAATTCGCCGCGGCGCAAATCGCGCAGGATTTTCACGCGCTCGAGCGTTTCGATTTCGGAGTGCAAATAGCGGCAGCGCACACCGACTTCGGTGAGATATTCGGCTAGGTCTTCGGACATGCGTTTCGTCAGCGTGGTCACCAAAACGCGCTGATTTTTCCCGGCGCGCAAACGAATCTGCTCGAGAAGATCGTCCACCTGGCCCTTGACTGGCCGCACTTCTACTTGCGGATCTTCCAGGCCAGTCGGACGAATGACCTGTTCGGCGATTACCCCGCCTGCCTTTGTGAGTTCATATGGACCGGGCGTTGCTGAGACATAGATCGCTTGATTGATGCGATTTTCAAATTCCTCAAATGTCAGCGGACGGTTGTCGAGCGCAGACGGGAGGCGGAATCCGTAATCCACCAGTGTCTGTTTACGTGCTCGATCGCCATGAAACATGCCGCGCACTTGCGGGATCGTCTGGTGCGATTCATCGACGAAGAGCAAATAATCGTTGGGCACGTAATCGAGCAATGTCGGCGGCGCTTCCCCCGGCAGACGACCTGAGAGATGGCGGGAATAATTCTCGATGCCGTGGCAGTAGCCGATGGTGCGCATCATTTCGATATCGAAATGCGTTCGCTGCTGCACTCGTTGCGACTCGACGATTCTTCCCTTGCGCTCGAGTTCGCCTTGCCACCATTCGAGCTCTTCGAGAATGGTCTGAATGGCGCGTTCTTTTTGCTCGGCGGGCAGGACGTAGTGCGTCTTCGGATATATCGGCATACGCGCGATATCCGATTCGCCGGCGATAATTTGCCCGGTGAGCGGATCGATTCGCCGGATGGCTTCGATCTGGTTGCCCCAGAGCTCGATGCGAATGGCGGTATCTTCGTAGGGCGGATGGATTTCTACGATATCGCCGCGCACTCGGAAGGTGCCGCGGCGGAGCTCCTCGGAGCGATCGTATTGGATGTCGACAAATCTGCGGAGCATGGCCTCGCGGGCGATGGATTGGCCTTTTTCCAGCATGAGAAGCATGCCGTAATAGGCTTCGGGCGAGCCGAGACCGTAGATGCAGGAAACCGAGGCGATGATGATGACGTCGCGGCGCTCGAAAAGGGAGCGCGTGGCGCTCATGCGCAGTTTGTCGAGTTCTTCGTTGGTGGTGGCTTCTTTTTCGATGTAGACGTCGCTAGAGGGGACGTAGGCTTCGGGCTGGTAATAATCGTAATAGCTCACGAAATATTCGACCGCGTTGTGCGGAAAGAACGAGCGGAATTCGTGGAAGAGTTGCGCGGCTAGGGTTTTATTATGCGCGAGGACGAGAGCCGGCCGGTTCATTTGGGCGATTACTTTGGCCATCGTGAAGGTCTTGCCCGAACCGGTGACACCCAGGAGCACTTGATGCTTATCCCCCGAAGCTATGCCTTCAGTCAGCTGCGAGATAGCGGCTGGTTGGTCGCCGCGCGGCTCGTAGTCGCTCGATAGTTTGAAGTCCGTGCTCACAGTAACTCCTGCCGGTTAGAAACGATTGGTGACGAACCCCCTATTATAGCGCAGTTGTCAAACGGTGTTGGCGGAGCGAAACGCGCGGTCCAGCATCGTTTTGGGTGAGGGCTTCATCTGAGACAGCACACCCAAAGCCAAATCGGGCGGGTGGTAAACCCGCGCCCCTACGTTCAGTTCTTGTTGGCGGGTTGCAGGAGCATGATGTGCGACTGGCTTTTTACATTGCCGGTGTAATTTAGCTTGGACGAAGTTGCCGTTGCGCTCGAAATCGTGAAATTCAAATCCTGATCTACGTTTTGGGTGGCGCTGACCAGCAGGCCCGTCTGCAGCGAGACGAAGTTCATGCTCTCGCCGGAGCCAGTCCAGACTCCTGAGGTTCGCAGGCCATTATGAAGATAATCCGCTGGTGTCAGATCGCCGTGAGGATTGGCTTGGAGAATTTGAAATTGGGTCAGAATCACGGCGCAGAGAGCCTGATTATCTGTCGTCGAAGGGATATCCATTCGAGGCTTTACTGATTTTTCTTCGGCGGGATCGCCGCCGGCATTGCGGCAGGATTCGTTGCGGAGATAGGAGGAATCGGCGCGCCAGACGGTCTCACGCAATGGCGCGCCGGGAACGGGCTCCTCGGTATGCCATTTTTCGCCCATGACGATTCCCTTCTTCGGAAATCGCGCGCCGGCGGAAATGTTTCCAAGCCACCCGCGAACACTGGCGAGCGTAGCGGGATCCTGAATGACGCCTTCGAGTCCGGTTACTTCAGAGACGCGGCCGTCTGCGTCCAAGCCGAATTCGAGCGTATGCCCCTCGAGCTTGTGATATTGCTGGGCGATGGCTTCGGCCTGCTCATCGTAGGCGTCGGATTCATTGGTGACCGAAGCGTGCAGGCAGGTGGCGCGAATTCGCACTTTTGGCGCGTCATTGCCCGCGGCCGATTCCAGGTTCAATACTTCGAGACGCACGACGAGCGAGGTGGATTGCGAGAGTTGCGACGCCGCTTCGGGATCCTGCACCATGCCCGTGGTGCGCCCTTTTGTAACGTTTCGCATTTCAATCTGATAATCGAGAACTTGGCCTACGACAAAGTGCGGAGCCAGCCGTACGCGATCGCGATCGTTCACGGAAGGTCGAGACGCAAATGCAGCCGCGCCAAATAGAATCGCCAACAACGCGCCCAGGTAGCGGCTGCTGATTACTTTTGTGGTCGAATTATGGCGTGGATTCGTAGGCATGTCTGGCTGGTTTATCAGCTGATCCCTCATACTGAAAATCACCGGAGTAAAATAAGATTCGGATTCACTCGCTCGGGGTTGTTTCTGCCCGTTCGATGCGCGGCGCGAAGAGCGGCCCACTCAGCAGATACGACGCCGCGTCGCCGGGAGGCTCGGCGCCGACGCGCACTTGATTTTTCGCTCGCGGCATCCATTGCAGATGTATATCGACGTTGCGGGCGAAATCCACGGTGCCGGAAGCGCCGAGCGACGTG
>JABDFR010000124.1:0-2359 GCA_013286465.1 Acidobacteriota bacterium
CCAATCTCTTCGGCGATATTTTGAGCGATGAAGCCGCTGCATTGGCAGGGTCGATCGGTTTGATTCCGTCGATGAGCCGCGGCCGCACTGCGAAAGGCGCGCTCTACGAACCGATCCATGGCTCAGCCCCGACGCTGGCAGGCAAAGACGTAGCCAGCCCGCTAGGCACAATCCTCTGCGCCGCCATGATGCTGCGCGAATCGTTCAACCTGATTGCTGAAGCAGACTGGATCGAAGCCGCGGTTGACCACGTGCTCGAGCAAGGTTATCGCACCAACGAAATCACCGAGCCAGGCAGCCAGCTCGTAGGCTGTACAAAAATGACGGAATGCATCCGCGCAGAAATGGCGGAATCCACGCAACACGCCGAGCGCTACGGCTGGGGCGTCTAAGTACGGCGGGCGTCGCTGCGGCATGCAACGACTCTACAAGGCAGCATCTCGAGAAAAATCAAAAGCACAACCATTCGATCGATCAGCGCGGAGTTAGACGGCGGGAATTTCGATGGGATTACGTGGAGCGGGCGCAGCAAGCGGCGCCCCTACTGCCGAGAAATCCGGTGCACGTTTTCGAGCGCGATTGAGTGAAGCCAGCTAGTTCTTCCGCAGCACCAAAGTTCCGGCGATCATGTCGTGCAGCGCCTGCTTCTTCGCCGTGATGCCGGCCAAAATATATCCAATCATCAAAGGGACCAGGCCGGTGATCAATCGCGAAAAAAATCTTCCACTAGCCCGTGCAAATGTTACCGGCCGTCCATCCAAATTGGTGACGATCAATCCTAGCGCCTTTTTTCCTACCGTACCCTGCCAAGCAGAACTCTCCAGCAGAGCGTAATAAAGCCACAATCCGACAAGCATAATCAAAACCAACAAGCACATGAACATTACAAATCCAGCAGTCGCGAATAATGCCGCTGGATCATTTTCCGATCCATTCGATCCCATCGCGCTTACCGCGGCGCTCAATCCAGTGACCACCGCAAGACCAATAATGATCGGTACGGTGACAACTCCCACGATCAAGGCATCCAGTAGATAAGCGACCGCGCGGAGCCAAAATCCGGCGTAAGGCACTATCGGCACGTAGTTCATCGGGACCGCGCCCATCGGCGGCGCGATTGCTGCGCCCGGGGGATAGGCTGCTGCAGGCGCGCCGATCGGAGCGCCCATCGGTGCGGCAACCGGCGCGTTCGACGCGACGACTGGCGCTGCAGTTGCCACTGGCGCTCCGCAATTTGTGCAGAACGTAGTTCCCGGCACCAACGAAGTTCCGCAACGCGAGCAAAACATGGGCCTCTACTCACGAACACGCAGCAACCACGCGCACAACAGCGCGGGCAACGACGAACGAAATGCTATTCCTGCCGGATCACCAAACAGCCTGCAATAATGTCATGCAATGCCTGTTTCCGCTCCGTGAATCCCGCCATGATGTAGCCGATTAATAGCGTCAATCCGGAAATAATCCGCGCGAAAAATCGCCCAGTGGCACGTCCGAACGAAATGCGATTGAGCCGCAAGTCCGTCACTCGCAAACCCAGCACTTTTTTCCCCACCGTCCCTTGCCAGGCCGAACTTTCTAGCAGCGCGTAGTAAATCCAATCCAGCACCAGGCCGACGAAGAACAAGCGCACCATGCCCCCCACTAACGGTGCTAGATCTTCCGGATTGGGATGCCCGCGCAGGAGCATGCGCATCGCGGAAAAGCCAAAGATCGGAAACAAGACCAGCCGGGTGACCACGCCTAACAAAATGCGGTCGATGATCCAGGCAACAAAGCGCAGCCAAAATCCCGCGTACACCACCAAAGGCCGCGCCACTGCATAAACCGGCGCCACTCCGCCGGTCGCCTGCCCGCAAGCCGGACAAACCGCCGCCCCATCAGGAACGGTCACTCCGCATTTCGAACAAAACATCAATCACCTCGTAAACCGCGCTCCACACCTATCTGGCGAAATCTAAACGCTCTTCGTCACCAAACATCCAGCGATCATGTCGTGTAGCGCCTGCTTCTTCGCCGTGAAACCCGCCATGATGTAACCGATCATGAAAGTAAAATTCGAGACCAGCTTGGCGAAAAATCGGCCGGTCGCGCGGCCAAACGAAATCCGATTTCCATCCAGATCTGTTACGCGCAGACCCAGCACTTTTTTCCCGACGGTCCCCTGCCAGGCTGAGCTTTCTAGAATCGCGAAGTAGAGCCATAGACCGAAAAGCGCGCATCCTTCGAAGAGAAGCACCGAAATCATGGCGGAGCCAAGCATTGGAGAATTTGGATCGCGCGCAATCGATGACATGTTGAGACCGAAGAGCGTTTAGATTTCGCCAGATAGGTGTGGAGCGCGGTTTACGAGGTGATT
>JABDFR010000124.1:2369-3184 GCA_013286465.1 Acidobacteriota bacterium
TCGATGACATGTTGAGACCGAAGAGAGAGCCAAGCACTAAGTAAATCGGTATCGCCACAATCGAAACCAACACGATGTCGATCAAATACGCCACGAACCTAAGCCAAAATCCCGCGTAGTTCACCGGCGGCAGCTGTGGAGGGATAGCTCCCGCGCCAGCCGGCTGGCCGCAAGCCGGACAGATCGCCACCCCGTCAGCAACGCTGGCCCCACACTTAGAGCAAAACATCGCACCTCTCCCTTTCCGCTGTAAGTCGATAGGTCAGAAAAAAGGCCACTGGCAGGGCATCCTACTACAACAAGGTTCCAGTAGGGGAGGGTGCTTTATCCCTCCCCGACAAAATCATCAATTCCCAGCGCGCGGAATGTGATAACTCTTCACCATCATCCGATCCATCGCGCGATCCGTCATTACCCGGCGAAGGAAAGTTACAATCTTGGCTTCGCGCGTCACTGGATAACGCGCGCGGGGTGAATCGGCACGGATCGCGCCCAAAATTACGCGGGCGCAATCGGCGGGCGTGTATTTCGAGCCTTTCGTCAGCTCGGCCCAGCCGCGTTGAAACCCGGCATAAACCGGCCCGTAGGCGCTCTTCTGCGCTCCCAAAACGTATTTCGACGAAAGCTCCTGAGCTGCGCGTTCCATATCGCTGCGAATATATCCGGGCTCGATCAAAATCACGTGCACGCCGAACGGCAGCAGCTCGATTCGCAGTGCATCGCTCATGGATTCCAGGGCGAATTTCGAGCTGCTGTACGGCCCCAAAACTGGCGACGACATTTTTCCAGCCACCGAACTCATATTAATTATGCGC
>JABDFR010000125.1 GCA_013286465.1 Acidobacteriota bacterium
TGCGTGATTTGGATTGTTGTTGACTGCGGAGACAGCCAGGAGTGGCTGTCCTACTGATGGTGCCCAGGAGAGGACTCGAACCTCCACGGCCTTGCGACCACTACGACCTGAACGTAGCGCGTCTGCCAGTTCCGCCACCTGGGCACTTGGGAAAAATCAGGCGAATTGATTTTGACTTGCGGGTTCTGGAATGTCAACGCAGGTTGGGCCGAACTGCGGGAGGGTCTGTTGATCTGGCCGGTTTGCCGCCATTCGGATGATAAGACCCTCCTCTACAACAGGCAGCGCGATTCGCGTAAGATGGCGGGCGGCACTTTTGCCGATAACAGAACTGGACCGGTCGCGCATTGCGGAGGGACGTCGTGATTATCGGAGTGCCTCGCGAGAATTTTCCGGGGGAGCGGCGCGTGGCAATGGTGCCCAGCGTGGTTCCATCGCTGGCGAAGGCCGGGCTCACCGTTGTGGTCGAAGCCGGCGCTGGCGTTGGCGCTGGCTATCCCGACGCTGATTATTTGGCCAAGGGCGCGTCGATTGTTCCGGATCGCGCCGAGGTTTTCCGCGTTGCCGACATAATTATTCAAGTGCTTGCCCACGGATCGAATGACGAGACCGGGGCGGCGGACCTGCCTTTATTTCATCGTGATCAAATTTTGATCGGATTTTTGCGGCCGCTCGGTTCGCTGAAAACGATTCAGGAAATTGCCGCTACCGGCGTGACCTCGTTTTCCGTGGAATTGATGCCGCGCTCCACTCGCGCTCAGAGCATGGACGCGCTTTCGTCGATGGGCACGATTTGCGGATACAAGGCCGTGCTGATCGCCGCCGATACTTTGCCGCGAATTTTTCCGATGCTCACGACCGCGGCGGGAACGATCACGCCCGGACGTGTGCTGATCATCGGCGCCGGAGTTGCGGGCTTGCAAGCAATCGCTACAGCGCGGCGGCTCGGCGCAGTTACTTCCGCATACGACATGCGGCCTGCCGCGAAAGAGCAGGTGCAAAGTTTGGGCGGGCGATTTGTGGAATTGCCGCTCGAGACGAAAGGCACCGCAGAAGACGCGCAGGGCTATGCGCGCGCGCAAGACGAGGAATTTTACCGCAAACAACGCGAATTGCTCGGCCGCGTGGTAGCCGAGAGCGATGTGGTAATCACCGCAGCCGTAATTCCGGGGCAGAAATCGCCCGTGCTGGTGACCGCCGATATGGTTGCGCGCATGGCGCCCGGATCAGTGATCGTAGATTTGGCGGCCGAGCGCGGCGGAAATTGCGAGCTGACAAAATCGGGCGAGGAAATTGTTGCCCACGGAGTCACGATTATTGGCCGATTTAATTTGGCTAGCACCGTGCCCTATCACGCCAGCCAAATGTACGCGCGCAATATCGCCGCATTCATCCTGCACCTGATCCGGGATGGAAAGCTGAACCTCGATCTGAACGACGAAATTGTTCGCAGCACTCTGGTGACGCGCGGCGGCGAAATCGTGAATGCCCGCGTGCGGGAATTTTTCAAATTGCCGGCACTGGCCTCAGCCGCGGCCAAGGAGACCAAATAACGATGAAGATGGATTTGATCACCAGCCTCTACGTGTTCATGCTCGCAGGTTTTATCGGCTTTGAAGTGATTCGGCGCGTCTCGCCGCTGCTGCATACGCCACTGATGTCGCTGACCAACGCGCTGGATGCGATTGCGGTAGTCGGCGCGATCCTGCTGGTCGGCGCGCACAAGACCCGGCTATCCACGATTCTCGGGACGATCGCAATCGTCGCGGCCACCAGCAACGTGGTCGGCGGCTTCATGATTACCGATCGCATGTTGAAAATGTTCAAGTCCAGCCGCCCGCAGAAACCGTGAGCTTGATGATTGGCAACGACCAAATCCTCGAAATCATCTATCTGATCGCCACGGCGCTTTTCATTCTTTCGCTGAAGTGGATGAGTTCGCCTACCACGGCGCGGCACGGCGTATGGGCCGGCGAATTGGGAATGTTGCTGGCGGTGGGCGGAACGTTGCTCGACCGCGGCATCGTGGATTACAAATGGATCGCCATCGCGCTGGTGCTCGGCACGATCATCGGCGTGCCTCTGGGGCGCGTGCACATGACCGCTGTGCCGCAGCGAACCGCGCTCAGCCACGCATTCGGCGCGCTCTGCGTCACGCTGGTCGGCACTTCGGAATTTTATTTGCGCGCGCCGGATATTCCGCCGTTTGTGATGGCCGTGCTCGGGCTGGAAGTAATTCTCGGCTCGCTCACCTTCACAGGCAGCCTGATGGCCACCGGAAAGCTGCAGGAAATTTTGCCGCAGCGGCCGATCACGTATAAAGGGCAGAACGTAGTCAATCTTGGCGTGCTGGCGATTGCGGTCGCGCTGGCGATATTTCTGGTAATTCACCCGGATCGCACGCATCTTTTTCCATTCGTCGTTGGAATCCCCCTGCTCTTCGGCGTACTGATGATTATTCCCATCGGCGGCGCGGACATGCCCACGGTGATCTCGCTGCTGAATTCCTACGCGGGGCTTTCGGCGGCAGCGATGGGATTCGTCTTGAATAGCAAGCTGCTGATCGTGGCGGGCGCGCTCGACGGCGCATCCGGCTTCATCCTTTCCGTGAACATGTCAAAGGCCATGAATCGGTCATTCTCAAATGTGCTCTTCGGCGCGTTCGGGCAGGAGCAGGCGGCGGTAGCCGGCGGCGCGGAAACGCGCAGTGTGCGCAGTGCGACGGCGGAAGAAGCCGCCGCAATTCTCGCCGCTGCAAATAAAGTAGTGATCGTACCGGGCTACGGAATGGCCGTAGCGCAGGCCCAGCACAAAGTGCGGGAACTTTACGACGCGCTAACCAAGCGCGGCGTCGACGTAAAGTTCGGCATCCATCCAGTAGCCGGCCGCATGCCCGGCCACATGAACGTGCTGCTAGCCGAAGCCGACATCCCTTACGACAAGCTTCTAGATATGGACGAAATTAACGGCGATTTTCCGCAGACAGATGTCGCGCTAGTTATCGGCGCAAATGACGTGACCAATCCGGCAGCCCGCAACGATCACTCAAGCCCGATTTATGGCATGCCCATTCTCGACGTAGACAAAGCGCGCACAGTAATGGTGATCAAGCGCAGCATGAGCCCAGGATTCGCGGGCATC
>JABDFR010000126.1 GCA_013286465.1 Acidobacteriota bacterium
GCAAGATTCGCGGACGCTTTGATCGCACCCCGACTGGGCGCGGCGAGGCCGTCCAGCAGAGGGCCCTGCTTTGGCTTTATGTGGGCATCGCGTTGTTGTTTATCGCGGGAATGGCGGTTTTCATTGGCGGGCGAATGCACTAGTGAAGACTCCGATAGATCGGAACGCTGATGAGCATCCCCATCAAGAGCGAAAGGGACATCGAAAAGATGCGACTCGCCTGCCGCGCCGCCAGCGAAGTGCTGGATCGTGTCTCGGCATTGGTGCATCCCGGAATTACCACCGGAGAAATCGATCAAGCCGCCGCGGACCTGATGGCGGACGCGAAATGCACGAGCGCGTTTTTGGGATATCGCGGTTTTCCGGGAAACATTTGCATTTCGCTCAACGAGGAAGTGGTGCATGGCATCGGCGGCCGCCGCAAGATTCAATACGGGGATGTCGTCAAACTGGATATTGGAGTGGTGAAGGACGGGTGGGTGGGCGATACGGCCACCACAGTCCCCGTGGGCATGATCGACGAGAAACTGCAACGATTGCTTACCGTGACCGAAGCGACGCTTGAGCTGGCCATCACCTACGCGCATAGCGGCAGGCGCCTTGGAGATCTTGGCGCCGCCGTGGAGGATGAAGTCACGGCCAATGGCTATTCGGTGGTGCGTGAATTTGTCGGCCACGGCGTGGGGCGGAAATTGCACGAGGAACCGCAAGTGCCGAATTACGGACGGCGCGGCACCCTGGAGAAACTCAAGCCCGGCATGACGATCGCGATCGAGCCGATGGTGAACATGGGAGGCAGCGCCGTGAAGGTCCTGGAGGATAAATGGACGGTGGTGACGCTCGACGGAAAGCCTTCCGCGCATTTCGAACACACTGTGCTCATTACCAAGGGCGAACCCGAAATCCTGACATGGCGAAAAAAGACGCTATTGAAGTAGAAGGAAAAGTCATTGAACTGCTTCCAAACACCATGTTCCGGGTCGAACTGCCGAATGGGCACCGGGTGCTCGCGCATATTTCCGGAAAAATGCGTTTGCACTTCATTCGCATCTTGCCAGGAGACAAAGTTCTGCTAGAGATGTCCCCCTACGATTTGACAAAAGGCCGGATTACCTTTCGGCAGAAGTAGGGAGAATTCGCTATCGCTCTGGAGAATTTAAGATTCCCCAGCGCGATTTTTTGTCCTTCGAGAATCCAGATTTTTTTAAAACCATGAAAGTAAGAGCATCAGTTAAACGGCTTTGCGAGTCCTGCCGCATCGTGAAGCGCAAGAATGTGCTGCGCGTCATCTGCAAGAATTCGCGCCACAAACAACGGCAGGGCTAAACCCCATTGTGATTTGCGATTGGCGATTTGCGGTTGCGCTTTGCGCGGCCCGAAAATCGGGATCGAAAGTCAGCAGGCCCAAATCGAAAATCAAAAATCCACAATCATAAATTCCCATGCCCCGACTCCTAGGCGTTGAAATTCCAGGCGACAAACGCATCGAAGCGTCGCTCCCGTATATCTATGGCATCGGCCCGAGCACTGCGAAGCGCATCCTCGAGCAGGTCAATATCAATCCCGACGTCCGCGCGAAGGATCTGACCCCTGAACAGCTCAGCCAGATCATTCAAGCGATCACCGCCAGCAAGCTTCCCATCGAGGGCGATCTTCGCCGGGAACTTCAGGCGAACCTCAAGCGTCTCCAGGCGATCAATTGCTATCGCGGCATCCGCCATCGCCGCGGGTTGCCGGTGCGCGGACAGCGCACCTCGACCAATGCCCGGACCCGGAAGGGCCCGCGCAAGACGGTCGGCGTGCAGCGCGCTAAAGACGCGAAGGCTGGGAAATAATTAGAAACGAATACGCATATGCCTGATTCCAAGAAACCCACGCCCGCCGCGGAAACTCCCGCAGCCCCGGCTGCGGCCGAAGCTCCCGCAACTTCCGCGACTGAAGCGGCTCCCGCCGCTCAAGCAGCTCCCGCCGCGACGGCAGCAGCCGCACCCGCCGAAGCCGCTCCGAAAGCGGCGAAGACCAGGGCGCCCAAGAAAAAGGACGCCGCAGCCGCTGCTGGCGCCCCTGCTGAACCGAAGAAAGAGGAGAATTTTTCCCTCGATCCGAATGCCGTGGTCGAGCAGATCAAGATCGTCAAAGCGAAGGGCAGCAAGAATGTGCACACGGGCATCGCGCACATCGTCGCATCCTTCAACAACACCATCGTCACGATCACGGACATGAATGGTTCCGCGATTGGCTGGTCGAGCGCCGGGAAGTGCGGCTTCAAGGGCTCTCGCAAGAGCACCGCTTACGCCGCGCAGATGGTGGCTCAAGACGCCTGCCGCCAGGCCATGGGCCACGGCTTGAAGGAAGTCGAAGTCCGGGTCAAGGGTCCCGGAGCGGGCCGCGAATCCGCGGTCCGGGCAATCCAGGCGGTTGGCTTGGAAATCAGCGTCATCAAAGACGTCACACCAGTTCCTCACAATGGGTGCCGCCCGCCCAAACAGCGCCGCGTTTGACGCTGACACCGATTCACCCCATTTAGAAAGAAGTTAGCCATGGCACGTTACACAGGTCCTAAAACTAAAATCAGCCGCCGCTTCGGAATCGCCATTTTTGGCCCGTCGAAGGCATTGGAACGCAAGAATTACGGCCCCGGCATGCACGGACCGAAAGGCTCGCGCCGGAAGCAATCCGATTACGCCATCGCATTGGCTGAGAAGCAGAAGCTGCGCTATCAGTACGGCGTCCTTGAGCGCCAGTTCCGCCGCTACTTCAGCATCGCTTCTACCAAGCGCGGTGTGACGGGCGAGCTCCTCCTCCAGCTTCTGGAGACGCGCCTTGATAACGTGATTTATCGCCTCGGCTTCGCCAATTCCCGCAGCGCCGCGCGCCAGATGGTTTCCCACGGTCACGTGCAGGTCAATGGCCGCAAGGTGGACATCTCCTCCTTCAACGTCAAAGCCGGCGATGCGATCATGATCAAGGACAAGCCGCAATCCCGCCGGCTGGCCGCCAAGAACCTGGAGTTGACCCAGATCACTCCCGTTCCGGATTGGCTGACGGTGAACAAGGATCAGTTTGCTGGACAGGTTTCCCGCATCCCGACCC
>JABDFR010000127.1 GCA_013286465.1 Acidobacteriota bacterium
GATCACGCCGGATTCCATGGCGTCTTCGGCGATTCGATTGGAGATATGCGCTTCCGGCGGAAAAGGCTCGCGGGTGCTGCGATCGCGAACGATCTCGATTCCCTGGAGCAGTCCCATTCCGCGAATGTCGCCTACTATGGAGAGTTGCGTGAGCGGCTCGAGAGCTGCGCGCAGTTCGCGGCCGGCCGATTCCACTCGCTCGAATAAATTGTTTTGCGCGATGTAATCGAGAACCGCCACGCCTGCGGCCGCCGAAACAGGATGCGCACCGTAAGTGAATCCGTGAAGAAAAGTGCCCGAGCCGCGCTCGATGGTTTCGACGATGCGCTGATTTACGAGCAGGCCGCCGAGCGGCGCGTAACCGCTGGCGACGCCTTTGCCGACGAGAATCACATCCGGCTCGACTCGCCAGTGATCGACGGCAAAAGTTTTGCCGGTGCGGCCCATGCCGGTCATCACTTCGTCGGCGATCATCAAAATTCCGTGCTCGCGGCAGATTGACGCGATGCGTTCGAGATATCCATTCGGCGGAGGCACGGCGCCGAGCGTGGCACCGCTTAACGGCTCGACAATAAATGCGGCGACGGTTTCGGAATTTTCGCGGCGCAGCAGCCGATCGAGCTCATCGGCGCAATCGACATTACATTCTGGATAGTGCAGGCCCATCGGGCAGCGGTAGCAATAGCATGGCGGAATGTGACCCCACTCGTTGAGCAGCGGCGCGAAAGGTTCGCGGCGGGCTACGTTTCCTGAGACTGCCAGAGCGCCGAGAGTTGTGCCGTGGTAGCTCTGCTTGCGAGAAACGATGCGAATGCGTTTTGTTTCGCCGCGCTCCAGGAAATATTGGCGGCAGAGCTTGATGGCAGTTTCGGTGGCTTCGGAGCCACCGGAGGTGAGATAGACGCGGCCATTGCGGAAAGATTTTGGCGCGAGAGCGAGAAGACGACGGGCCAATTCCGCGGCGGGCGCGGATTCGAATTGCGAAGAATGAACGTAAGCCAGGCGCTCAGCTTGCTCGGCCGTCGCGCGCGCCACGGATTCCACTCCGTGGCCGATGGTCACGACCGCGGCGCCGCCGGCCGCGTCAAGATACCGGCGGCCATCGGCGGTGACAATGAAGCATCCTTCGCCGCGCACGGCTTGCGGATAGTTCTTGCGGAAATTTCGCGGAAATAGGGACTGGCCCATCAATTCTCTTGTAGGGGAGGGTGCTGTAGCCCTCCCGCATTTCCTCGCGCCAAGCTAGATCGTCCAAGTAAGCCGCGCGATTCTAACAAACTTTTGTGGCAGGATTGGCATGCCGAACATGCCGGACGGGCCCGAACTGCGGGAGGGCTAAAGCAGCCTCCCCTACGTCACTTCCATTTCAAATCTTTAACGTCCACCGTTGGCTTCGGATATTTCATCTTTAGATCTTCAAGCGTCTCAACCAGGATTCTCGAAACTGCGAAATTCCGGAACCATTTTTTGTTTGCTGGGATTACGTACCACGGGGCTTCCTGCGTGCTGCAGCGTCTCAATACTTCCTCGTAGGCTTTGATGTAGTCGTCCCAGAATTTTCTTTCCATAAAATCCGATTGCGAGATTTTCCATCGGCGGTCTGGATCGTCGATGCGCTCGATAAAGCGCTTCTTCTGCTCTTCCTTGCTGATATGCAGAAAAAATTTCACGACGGTCACGCCATTGGCGGACAGCGTTTGCTCGAATGAATTGATCTGATCGTATCTTGCCGACCAGATTTCCTTCGGCACCAAATTGTGGACGCGCACCACCAGAACGTCTTCATAGTGAGAGCGATTGAAGACCCCGACGATGCCGAGCGGCGGGACGACTTTGTGGACGCGCCACAGGAAATCATGGGCCATCTCTTCTGGCGATGGTTGCTTGAACGACGCCACCACGCAGCCTTGCGGATTGATGCCGGACATGACGTGGCGAATGGTTCCGTCTTTTCCGCCGGCATCGAGCGCTTGAAATATCGCCAGCAGCGCGTGTTTTTTCTCGGCGTACAGCAAATATTGCAGCGAATCGAGCCGGCCGCAGGCTTTATCCGTTTTTGCGTCGGTGTGCTCGCCCTTCTTGTGCCCGAGCGTGTCGTCGGGGTCGTAGTCGGAGAGCTTTACCTTTGCCCCAGGCTTCACCAAGAGCGCTTTTCGGATGTTCATCGCGGCTCCCTTGAGCGCAATTTTTCGCTCGCGTGCTGGTGTAACAGAATATTCATACTGCCCTTTAACCTCCGGGGTATCATAAACTACTGAGTTGGAAAACGAGCGGAATCGATTCGCAATGCCTGAAATTAAGCCTATGGAAATCCCGGCGGTTGTTGAACGGCCGGCAGAGAAGGCGCGCTCGCCGAAGCACGATTATCCTGGGGCGCTGGTGGTGGTGGAAGGAATTGACGGCTCGGGAAAAAGTACGCAGCTTTATCTGCTGAAGCGCTGGCTGGAGATAAACGGCTATCGCACGCATTTCACCGAATGGAATTCTTCGCCGCTGGTGAAATCGGCGACGCGCCGGGGCAAGCAGCGCCGCTTGCTGACCCCGGTTACGTTCTCGCTGCTGCACGCCGCGGATTTTGCCGACCGTTGCGAGCGGCAGATTTTGCCTTTACTGCATGGCGGATATTTGGTTCTCGCTGATCGCTATATTTATACGGCCTTTGCGCGAGACTTTGCGCGCGGCTGCCCACCACACTGGCTGCGCAATCTTTACCGTTTCGCTCCGATTCCGGATATCACCTTTTATTTCCGCGCGCCGCTTGATGTCGCGGTGAATCGCATTATGGCCGGCCGGCCCAAGCTCAAATATTACGAAGCGGGCATGGACCTGGGGATTTCGTTAGACAGGGCGGAGAGCTTTCGCATATTCCAAGAGCGCATCCTGAATTATTACGATCAGATGATGGAGCCGGATAAATTCGTTTTGATGGACGGGACCGTGCCGGTCAATCGTCTGCAGAAGCAGATGCGTGAAATTCTCGGCGAGCGAATCGATCTGGCCAAATTCGCGC
>JABDFR010000128.1 GCA_013286465.1 Acidobacteriota bacterium
GCCGATCGATTTCCGAGCGTTCGTCAGCGTTCGGTGGACGGACGGCGTGTGTGATTGTCCAACACAAGCCCAAAGCCGAAATTATTCCAAACAATGCGATCAGGGAGCTTCTGCGATTCATGTGCGCGGTTCCTCTCAATGGTTGGACGCAGGAAACGGCGGCTACGTGTCGGCTTTTGCGCGGCGGTGCATGCTCCTACGGCGGCAACGGTGCGAAGGCGGATGAAAGGGCAAAGGCGGCGGACGGCCTTACACCGGCCGCGGGGACGTCCAGACGGCGGACGTCGCGGGAGGGCTAACCCGGCCCTCCCCTACGACGGCGGCGGCTACATCTTTAATATGTGGCTGTTGAGGTAGAATGCCGCTGGCTTTCGGATAGCTCGTTTGGTTGGTGAACGCGGTCCGGCTGAGCGGCTTCGACGAGGAGAGCGCGCATGGATCCCAGTACGATATTTTTCATTTTGATTTTTCTTTTGTTCGTAATTGTTTTGAGCGTTGTGATGGGTTCGTTTTTTACTGTAGAGACGGCGCAGGTGGCGATTGTGCAGCGGCTTGGCAAATTTGCGCGCGTGGCTGGGCCGGGGCTCAATTGGAAGACGCCGTTTCTTGAGAATGTGGTGCGGCGATTGAGCATGAAAGTGCAGCAGTTTGATGTGCAAGTGGAGACGAAGACGCAGGATAACGTGTTCGTGCAGATTCCGGTTTCGATTCAGTACAAGATTATTCCTGAGGGCGTGGAGTCGGCGTTTTATAAATTGTCGGACCCGGTGAAGCAGATTGAATCGATGGTTTACAACGTGGTGTTGGGGCATGTGCCGAAGATGAAGCTCGACGATACTTTTTTGAATCAGGCGGATATTGCCGGGGATTTGCGGGATAGCCTGGATGCGTCGATGAAGGAATATGGGTATTCGATTGTGAAGGTTTTAATTTCCGATATCGTGCCGGATCAGAAAGTGAAGGCGGCGATGAACGATATTAATGCGGCGCAGCGGGAGCGGGAGGCTACTGTTTCGCGGGCGGAGACGAACAAGATGCTTTTGGTGAAGCAGGCGGAGGCTGAGGCGGAATCGAAACGGTTGCAGGGCGAGGGCATTGCCAATCAGCGGAAGGCGATTATTACTGGGTTGAAGGATTCGGTGGAGGATTTTGCGAAGACGGTGCCGGGGTCTACGCCGCAGGACGTGATGCAGTTGGTTTTGATGACGCAGTATTTCGATACTTTGAAGGATATTGCGGCGAACGATCATACCAATGCGATTTTGATTCCGCATACGCCGAATACTTTGACGGATTTATTCAGCCAGATACGGAATGCGATTGTTGTGGGGACGGAGATGACGACGCATTCGTCGATTCCGGGAAATGCCGCGCCAGAGGCGCAGAAATAACGCGACTCGAGTTAACCGCGGGAGGGCTAACCCGGCCCTCCCCTACAAAAGCAGAAACAAATCAGCTTCAACAGCTTAGGTCGCTCGGCGTTAGCTTGAAGCTTTTTACTGGGCCGAGGACCGCGGCTGCGATTCGGCCTGGTTGGAAGAATTCGTTGGCTACTTGGCGGACTTCTTCCCGCGTTACCGCTTCTAAGTTGGCAATCATTTCATCCGGCGTGAAGAAACGGTCGAAATATAGATGTTGGCGGGCCAGGTGGGACATTCGCGCGCCAGTGGATTCTAGAGAGAGCAGCATTGCGCCTTTTAGGTGATCTTTGGCGCGGCGGAGTTCTTCGTCGGTGACTAGGGCGTCTTTCATGCTGCGGATTTCGGACATTACTGAGCGGACTAGTTGCTGGGCATTTTTTAGAGTGGTGGCGCCGTAGACGGAGAGCATGCCTGCGTCGCGGTAGGGATTCATTTCGCTGAAAATGGAATAGGCCAGGCCCTGGCGCTCGCGAATATTTTGGAAGAGGCGCGAGGACATGCCGCCGCCGAAAAGGTTATTGAGGATGGAGGCGGCGAAGCGGCGTTTGTCGGCGATCGGAAATGCGGGGACGCCGATGCAGATGTGGACTTGCTCGAGATCGCGCTTGGTTTTTAGGGTGATGCGCGGAGCGGCTTTTGGCACCGGGCCGACGACGCCATTTTTCGAGGGCTTGCGGCTTTCGAAACGGTCGCTGACCAGCTTCATTAATTGATCGTGGGTGAGATTGCCGGCTGCGGTAATTACGATGTGATTCGGCGCGTACCATTGGCTGAACCAATCGCTTAGGCTGGTGCGTTTTAGTGCGCCGATGGTTTCGCGCGTGCCGAGGATGGGTTTTCCGAGAGCGTGGCCGCGCCAGAAATTTTCTGAGAAAGTTTCGTGGACCAGGTCTTCTGGATTGTCGCGGGCCATCTTAATTTCTTCGAGGATGACCGATTTTTCGCGAGTGATTTCTTCCGGCGGGAAGGCCGGGGCCAGAACCATGTCGGAGATGATGTCGAAGGCCGCGGGGAGATGTTCGTCGAGGACGCGGACGTTGAAGCAGACTAGTTCTTTCGAGGTGAACGCGTCGAGCATGCCGCCTATGCGATCGGCTTCGCGGGCGATGTCTTCGGCGGTGCGGCGGGCGGTGCCTTTGAAGACCATGTGATCGAGGAAATGGGAGATGCCGTTGAGTTTGCTGGGCTCGCGGCGGGAGCCGTGTTCGAGCCAGATGCCTGCGCTTACGCTGCGGACGTGTTGCATGGGCTCAGTGATGACGACGAGGCCGTTTGATAGCGTGGATTTATGGATGATTGGTTGCGTTTGGGATTTGGTCACGCTCTATTGTGGCATGTTCGGGAAAAGATTGTCATGGGGCTGGACGGATTTGATACGGGATGGGATTTGATCTTCTGGACATCGCGCTCATGCTGATAAAAACCGGAGCGGCTTCGATGGACATTTCGGCTGGGAGCGAGAGCGCTCCGTTGGGCGGAAAAGAGCCGGCAGGGACGCCGGCGGTACGTTTACAGGAGTTTTTCTTCGGGGTTTAGTTTGCCGTATTCGCTTGAGTAATGTAGGGGGACGTCGGAATAGACGCCTTTTT
>JABDFR010000129.1 GCA_013286465.1 Acidobacteriota bacterium
GGAGTTTTGTTCGGCCTCGTGCCGGCCTTGCAGGCATCGGCAGCCAATCTGCACGAAACGTTGAAGGAAGGCGGGCGCGGTTCGGCGGACGGCGGTCATCGCGGGAAGTTTAGAAATCTGTTGGTCGTCGCGGAAATGGCCATCGCGTTAATCCTGATGACCGGTGCGGGCCTACTGCTGCAAAGTTTTTCTCGCCTGATGAATGTCAATCCGGGCTTCTCGCCGGACAACGTCATGAGTTTCCATGTGACTTTGCCGCCGAGCCACTACGGCCAGCCGGAAACGCAGAAGCATTTCTATCGTGAATTCGACGAGCGCGTTAAAACCATCCCAGGAGTCGAATCCGCGGGATTCACCAGCTATCTGCCGCTTTCCGGCGGGGTTCGCTACGTTTATTTTTGCGCCGAAGGAATGGTCTGCCAGGGAATCGGAAAAGATCCACTGATCGCGCTGCGCCAAGTAACGCCCGGCTACTTCGCCACCATGCGCACGCCGCTACTCAAAGGCCGCGTCTTCACCGTGCGCGATCTCGATTCCACGCCGCCCATCGCTGTCGTCAATGAAACCGTAGCCGATCGCTATTGGCCGGGTCAGGATCCCATCGGCAAACACATCGCCAATTCCCGCGACATGATTGAACGCGAAGTAGTCGGCGTAGTGGCTGACGTAAAATTCACCACGCTCGACGCAGTGAACACCGAAGAAATGTACCTCCCGATCGAGCAAGTTCCCGCGAGTTTCGCCACGCTGATCGTGCGCTCACAATCAAATCCCGAATCGCTTGTGCGCGCGGTCCGCTCGAAATTGGCCGAGCTAGATTCCACGCTGCCACTGTCCAACATCTCGAGCCTCGACACGGTGGTCGCCCAATCGGTCGCGCAGCCACGCATCCTCTCCGAATTCGTGGGAGTCTTTGCAGCCTTCGCGCTGGTGCTCTCGGCCATCGGCATCTGCGGAGTCATGGCCTATTCCGTGGCAGCACGGTCACAGGAAATGGGCATCCGCATGTCGCTCGGCGCAAATCCCGCGGATATTCTGAGGCTCGTCGTGCGCCAAGGCATGTGCCTCGCGCTAATTGGCGTAGCGATAGGCTTGGTCACATCGTTAGCGCTCACGCGCTTGATCAACACGCTGCTCTTCAACACCAGCGCCTCAAATCCGCTAACCTTCGCCGTAGCGGCAATTGCCTTGACGGCCACAGCCGCCGCCGCGTGTTACATCCCAGCCCGCCGCGCCACAAAAGTAGATCCCATGGTAGTCCTCCGCTACGAATGAAAGTAGCGCCACCGTCCCTGGTGGCGTTTTTCGTAAGCCACAACCGTCGAGTAAAAGTGTCACCAGCGCAAATTGCACTTGGGAAAAGCACAGCTGTCCCCGCGTACTATTCAAACCGATCCGCCGACTGGTTATACTCCATCGACTCTGGGCCCCCGCCCCCAGCTCATCCTGCAAAAAAGCCAGGAAATGGCGTCCTGGCAGGGGGAATTCCGTGCGAAAAGTTCTGTTTGTGCTGCCCGTGGCGCTGTTCATATATCTTTCTGCTGCCCGCCCTGGTTTCGCGCAGATCTCGAATGCCAGCGCCAATATCCTGGTGGACGACGATAAAGTGCAATGTCCAACCGCACAGTTCACCACGATTCAGTCAGCCGTGAATGCCGCGACTTCCGGCGACGTGATTCGCGTTTGCGCCGGCACCTACCCCGAGCAAGTAACCATCAGCACGTCGCTCACGCTTCGCGCTGACAACGGAGTCGTCGTCATTCCCAGCGGCATGACGCAAAATTCGACGGGCGCATCGGGCGGCGATTCGATTGCCGCCGTTTTCGTGGTGCAAGGCGCGCAGGATGTGGTTCTCGACGGCTTCATCGTTGACGGCTCGAATAACGGCATCACCGGGTGCTCTCCGCGATTGATCGGCATCGACTATGAAAACTCGTCCGGCCATATCCGGCACAACGCCGTGCGCCACATGAGTCTTGGTTCGGCTGATCTTGGCTGCCAGAGCGGCAACGGCATCGAAGTCGAGACTGGAAGCGGCTCGGCGTCAGCCGTAACGGTCAATGACAACAGCGTCTGGGACTATCAGAAGAACGGCATCACCGGCAACGAGCAGGGCACGCAGCTTTCCGTCGACGGAAACGTCGTGACCGGCATCGGCCCCACGCCCAACATCGCGCAGAACGGAATCCAGATCGGCTTCGGCGCGGCCGGCAAGGTCACGAACAACACTGTCAGCGACAATATATATTCCGTTTGTTCGTCGTCCGCGTCATGTCCGACGAACGCGACCGGAATCCTGATCTTCCAGTCGGACGGCATCGCCGTCAGGAATAATTCGCTGACGACAAATCAGATCGGCGTTTTCATCGGCGGCCAAAACTCCGTCGTCGCGTCGAACACCATATCGAACTCAGTCGCGCTAATCGGCGTCGCTCTCGTCGGCAACGACGACTCCGCGGTCCGCAACACCCTCACCCACGCCGATCAAGCCGCAATCTACATCCAGGGCAACGGGAATCGAGTGACCGGAAACACCATCACCGATGCGTCCATCGGCGTGCTAAAGATCTCCGGCTCAACCGGCAGCACGATTCACAACAACACATTCTTCGCAACGTTGATCACCGTCCAGGATCCGGCCCCGACGCACCCGCTAGGCGTCTCGCCCGTTCGCTAGAACGTTCGAACGCCGTAATCCGGAGACCCTGAAGGTCGTCGCAGCCTCGCACCATTTTTGCCTCATCCTCACTGCGCGGTATAATCTTCGGTTGCACATGAGCCAACGCCGCGTCCGAACCGGTGTCTCTCCCGCACCGGCGGCGCATCCAACAAACGTGCGCCTTCACGGAACCACCATTCTCTGCGT
>JABDFR010000130.1 GCA_013286465.1 Acidobacteriota bacterium
CGAGGCAAGAGATACGCCCGCCGGCAGACGCGCCAGGATCTCGAGTTCGCGCTGCAAATGTTCGAGAACGCCGTGGCGATGGATCCGAGTTTCGCGCTGGCCTACGCCGCGTGCGCCAATGCCTGCGCCATGTTCTTCTGCAATTTCAGCCGCGATCAAGTTTGGGTAGAACGCGCTCGCGAGGCTTCCGGCAAGGCCGTGGCTTTGCGCTGGGATTTGCCTGAAGTGCAAGTCAGCCAGGCCTGGGTTCTTTACGCCGCAGGACTCTACGATGAAGCCGTGCGCATGGTGAAGAAGGCCATCGAGCGCAAGCGCGATTGCGAGGGCGCCTATTACCTCCTATGCCGCGCTCTGTTTGCCGCAGGACGCCACCAGGAAGTTGTGGACATCGCGGATGCCGCCATCGAAACGAGTGGCGAGGATTACAACGTTTATGTGCCCATCTTGAATTCAATCTCCGCCGTCGCCGGCGAAGGTGCCACACATACCATGGTGCAACGAAGGTTGGTCGCGCTCGAAAACCACTTGAAACAAGTTCCCGAAGACGCGCGGGCGCGCATTCTACTCGGTTGCGATTACGCTCGATCGGACCGCGTCGACGAGGCTCTGCGGGAATTGAATTTGGCAGTCACCTTGCGTGCGAACGAGGCTTCGATTCTCTATAACGCCGCTTGCCTTTACAGCAACCTGAAAAAAAAGCCCGAGGCTCTGGACGCCCTTCGCAAAGCTTGGGAATTGGGATTCAAGGATGCCGTCTGGGCGCGTCGCGATCCGGATTTGGCATCACTTCACGGCGAACCTGAATTTGAGCGCTTGTATCCGGAGAACCATGCGTCAGGTTCCTAAATATCCAATACTTCACCGTGGTTGCAACAAATCGTAGGAGCGGGGGTTCACCTCCCGCCCGATTTGGCTTTAGGTGTTCGCTTTATCCGGGCACGACTTCAGTCGTGCCGAAACACTCACAAATCAACTCGGCTTTAGCCGCCGAGGTTATGTTCTCGATCTCGCGAACAGACTGCCAAGCCCCGCAATCTCACGCTCCCACGCATTTTTGAATTGGCTTGCGGTAAACTCTTTTCGTTTCGGGAGACCCTAATGACAACTTCAGTCGGATTGATCGGGCTGGGATTGATGGGCAAGCCGATGGGCCGCAACTGGCTCAAGGCTGGCTTTCCTTTGACCGTTTGGAATCGCACGAAAAGCCGCGCCGATGATTTGATCGCCGCGGGCGCAAAGTGGGGCGCGAATCCGCGCGAAGTTGCCGCGGGCAGTGATGTGCTCTTTACGATTGTCAGCGATCCGCCGGCCGTCGAAGAAGTTTTTTGGGGCGCGAATGGCGCGATCGAAGGTTTGCGCCGCGGCAGCGTGCTGATTGACTCGAGCACCGTCACGCCCGGGCTAGCGCGTCGCGCCGCCGCAGCATGCGCCGAGCGTGGCATCGAATTTCTCGACGCGCCAGTCACCGGCGGCACCTGGGGCGCCGAGTCCGGCGAATTGCTTTTTATGATTGGCGGAAAACAAGAAACGCTCACGCGCGTCATGCCGGTGCTTCAGGCCGTGGGAAAGAAATTCTTTTTGCTCGGTCCAAACGGAGCCGGGCAAACCGTGAAGCTAGCAATGAATATGATTCTGGCTTTGCAGGTGGAGGCTTTTTCCGAAGCGCTGGCTTTGGTCACAGGTTCGGGAGTGGGTGGCGAAAAATTAGTCGAGGTTTTGCAATCCAGCATGGCGCGCAGCGGCGTCCTCGACGTGAAAATCCCCGCCATCTTGAAGGGCGAATTCAAAGCAAGCTTTCCGCTGAAACTAATGCACAAAGACATGCGTCTGGCGCTGGAGCTGGCCAAGGAAAATGGAGTGCCCATGCCCGCAGGCGCGGCCGCCTATCAGACGTACAGCTCAGTGAAAGATGCGGCGCAGGACGATCCAGATTTTTCGGCGGTAGCCCGATTCTGGAAGAAAGCAACTTCAGCGTAAGCAAGTAGCGCCGGCGTCCCTGCCGGCATCTTACGACCGAAAACGTAAGCCACATGCAAAACTCACCGGCGGACCACCCAAGACCATCCGAGTCTAAGGTTCAGCGTTACCGGCCAGAAACGTCAGCGGCAAATCGCGCGACGTGCGCAAACCCGCAGGCGCCGCCAAAATAATCGGGATCGCATTCACAACAATCGCCGCAGTAGCGATGTCGCCATGCGTTCCACCAGGAATCGTCAGCGTCAAGCGTGGCTCGCCTTCCAATTCAATCGTGTCCGCGGAATTTTTCGCCCCCACATACATTTTCAATTCCATGTAGATTTTTTCTTTTCCCGCCGCGGTTCCTCTCGCGATCTGATGCACGCCCGCCACCTGCCCCGCCGCTACTTCCAGAAATTCCGTTCGCAACGATACTTCCGCAATGACCGGCTCGATCGTTTCCGTGATCTCATCCACCGCCAGGCCCAAGCCATCGGCCACCATCGCAATCGATTCCGGCAAGCCATGATGCTTGATCACTCCCGCCGCCACTTGCGCCCGGAATTCTTCAGGCGTCATGCCCGCCCCGATTTTTTTCTGCAACGGGAAACGCCGATGCGAAGCGTCCACGATGCGCGTAGCCCTGGCGGAATCCACGCGTTGAGACACCGCGGCAAGAGTCAGGACCAGCTTGTCCATGACGAAACCAGGATTCACGCCAGTGCCTACCAACGCGACGCCTTCTTCCTGCGCAGCCGCATCAAGCTTCTTCGAAAGGGCCGGATGCTTGCGGAACGGATACGCCAGCTCCTCGCAAGTGGAAACAACGCAGCAACCCGCCTGGATGCAGGCGAGAAGCTGGTCCATCACTTTTTCGAGATACGACGAAGTGGAGTGCACCA
>JABDFR010000131.1 GCA_013286465.1 Acidobacteriota bacterium
ATTCCTTCGATCGCAATTCCGGCTACCGTACACGCTCGGTGTTGACTCTGCCGATGCGCAACGCCCGCGATCAAATTCTTGGAGTGCTGCAACTGATCAATTGCAAACGCCACGGCGCCGCCCGCCTGAAAACCGCAGCCGACGTGAAGCGCGAAGTAATTCCGTTTTCGGAGAACTCCGTGAATCTCGGCCTGTCCCTAGCGTCGCAGGCCGCTGTGGCCTATGAAAACAGCAAGCTGTACGACGAAATCCAGCGGCTCTTCGAAGGATTCGTTGGCGCTGCCGTAACAGCGATCGAACAACGCGATCCGGCGACCTCCGGACATTCGTTCCGCGTCTCGTCGCTCACTCTCGGTCTTGCCGAGACTGTGGATGCCGTGCAAGCCGGCAAATACAAAGCGACACGGTTTACGCGCGAGCAAATGAAAGAAATTCGTTATGCCGCGTTGCTTCACGATTTCGGCAAGGTTGGGGTGCGCGAAGACGTTCTGGTTAAGGCGAAAAAACTCTATCCGTGGCAACTCGAGCTGGTAAAAAGCCGCTTCGATTTCATAAGTAAAGGAATTGAAGCTGGCACCGCGTTGAAGAAGCTTGAGTTGATCCTCGAGCGCGGACGCGAAGCCACGGCTTCGGAGCTTGCGGCGCTCGACAAAGAATTCGCGCATCGCCTGCGGGAAATCGACGACGATCTCAAATTCGTCCTCCAGGTCAACGAGCCAACCGTGCTGCACTCCGCCGTTCTAGACAGAATCAATAAAATCGCAGGGCACACTTTCACCGATGCCAAAGGGGCCTCGCATCCTTACCTAAGTGAAAATGAAGTGACGATGCTTTCGATCCCGCGCGGCAGCCTGGACGATGACGAGCGCCGCCAAATCGAATCGCACGTGACGTATACTTTCAAATTCCTGGAAGAAATTCCCTGGACGCGCGAACTGCGTGGCATCCCGCGCATCGCCCGCGCTCATCACGAGAAACTGAATGGCAGGGGGTATCCGGATGGACTGCGCGAAGCCGAAATTCCGCTGCCTACAAAAATAATGACCATTTGCGATATCTTTGACGCGCTGAATGCCGCCGACCGGCCGTACAAGCCCGCAGTGCCGGTAGACCGCGCGCTAAAGATTCTCGAAGAGTCCGTTCGCGAGAATGAACTCGACCCGGAGCTGTTCCGTCTGTTTCTCGAAGCGAAAGTGTACGAGCGAACCGCCAAGTGATCCGCATCCCTAAGTTAATTCGCGCGGCGATGCGAGCCGCGGTGTTCCTGGCCGCGATTTCCATCGCGCCCGGCGCCCACGCGCAAGCACCTGAGCCCGCGCAAATCGTTTTGCCGACGAGGCTGGTAGCTTCGCAGCCGGCGACGCTCGCTGTTCTCGACAAACTCGGGAGGCTGGTGCCCAAAGCCAATGTGACGCTTTCCGATGGCACGCCCGTGGAAACGGACGCGACCGGCCGCGCGTTTTTCAATGCGCCAACCACATCCGGTGTGCTAATCGCGCGCGTGGCCGGCCATCACGAAATCGCGGCCGTCTCGGCAATTCTTCCATTCTCAAAATCGGATAAAACGGTGATCGATTGGGCGCCTACGCAGGTGTCGATTCACGATCGCTTCGATATTCGCGGCGAGGGATTTCGTGGCGACGCGGCCGGCAACACCGTGCAGCTCGGCCACCAGCCGGTATTCGTGCTGGCCGCCTCGCCAATATCGCTCGTGCTTCTGCTCGATCCGAGTGCGTCTCCCGGCACCGCACAACTTTCGGTCACGGCGAATGGATCGGAAGCCTCGGCAATCCTCGCCGCGCTGGCGATTGAATTTGATGCCGGCGGCGCAAATCTCGCGCCGGGAGCGAAGGCTTTTCTGATCGTGCGAGTGCGCGGCACCGATCAGCCGAAAGACATGGTCGTGGAAAATCTGGCGCCAGCGGTGCTGCGGTTTGCTCACGGCGATTCCGAACACGTGCGCACCAAAGGCGGGGTGGACAACTCCGCCCAGGTCAGCGTGCGGGCCATGCATCCCGGTGATTTTTCTTTCAGCGTGCGGCTGAGTTCCGCGGATCCGAATTCCATCGACACCGAAGCGGCGCACGCTTACCTGCTGGCGGCACAAAAAATTGCGCCGACTCCGTGGATCAAACGGCTTGATCCGCTACTAACGCGCCTGGAAGAAAAAAAGCCCGACACAAGAAGAATCGTGCAGGAGATAAGCCATTTGCAGTCCAGCCCCACGCCCGAACAGGTGGCCTTCTTGATGAGCGCCGCAAAAGTTTCGCTGCAGCCGAAGTAAACGTACCGCCGGCGTCTCTGCCTGCTCTCGCACGCGAGTCCGCTCCCAAAAACTATTCCGAGGATTTTGATTCCAGAAGTTTTTCCGTGGCTGGTGGCAATGCGTCGGGAAGATTCCCGTCCGACATTTGCTCGAGTGTGCCCCGGGCTCGGGTCAACTTAATTTCTGCGGCGTCGTAGCTTTGCCCCGCGTTGTGCAAATGCGTGCCCAGTTTTTCGAACACATCAACGAAAACATCCATCTGCTTTTCGAGTCCGGCGAGGCTGGCCATCAACTTGCGGGCGTTCTCTTCGACCTTCATACCGCGCAGGCTCATGGCGATGGCGCCGAGATAAGCGAAGCAAGTATTGGGCGAGACCGCAAGCACGCGCCGGCCACGGCAATAATCATCGAGGCGCCCGCCCTTGCCGTCATCGGTCATCAACATCTCGTAGTACACGCTCTCTGACGGCACAAACATCAGCGCGTAATCGAGCGTGTGTTCGTCGGGCAAAATATATTTTTCGGAAATGGAGTCCGCGTGCTTGCGCACCGCGATCGCGAAATCGCGGCGATGGTCT
>JABDFR010000132.1 GCA_013286465.1 Acidobacteriota bacterium
CCGGAAATTTATCCGCGCGCTCATATTCGCGCAAAATCGGCCGCATCTCCGCCTCCATAAACTGGCGGACAGTATCGCGAATTAAAATTTGGTCGCTGTTAAGGGAGAAATCCATACCCGAGGCCATTCGATGCTAGCACAGCAGACCGGCGTACGCACACCGCGCGGCGAAACGCCGTCGTAGCGGCCGGGGTTCACCACCGGCCCGCCCTGGCCTTGGGTTTTGGTTGCCGCGTCTTCGTCTCTGCTTGTGTGTTCGTCTTTGCCTTTTCCGCCGTAGGGGCGCCGGGTCAATCGTCTCTGCGATTGCAAAGCAATCGACGCACCCGCCCGTCTAACGCCCGCGAAAATGTGGCCTATTGCCTCGACATAACGCGATCCGCCCTCCCCGCGTTCCATCGCCGCACCTAGGAAGCCGCCTTCGCCACCCGCCCCTTCTCCATCTCCCGAATCTTCTTCTCCAACGCCGCCGCCTTCCGAAACCACGGCCGCTCCCGCCGCTTCAAATACCGCGGCAAAGTCGCCTTCTTCCTCAAAATCCGCTCAAGCCATTCCACAGCCTCGCCAGGACGCCCCTCACTCACCAGCAGCGCCGCAAAATTATATTGCGTCTCCGATTCATTCCGCAGCGCCAACACTTCGCAAAAAAAACTCTCCGCCTCAGCGGGCCGTCCAGTCATGGCATAGCATTGCGCCAGCAGCCCCCGAGCCTGCAAATGATCGTACTTCGGATCCACACCCATCACCGCCTCGAGATCGCCAGTCGCGGCCGCAAAATCCCCCAGCCCCATCTCTGCCATAGCCCGCCGGTAAAATGGATCGGGATGATCCCTCCGCGCCGCAATCGACCGGTCAAAGCATTCCCGCGCCCGCGCGTAATTCTTCTCCTCCAGATGCAAAGCCCCCAACTCCTCAAAATTTCCCGGCGAAGGATTGTCCAGCACAATAGCCTCAAGCTCATGAATCCTGCTGCGGCGCGGAAATCCCTGAAACACCCCTTGCAATAACCCCAAGTCGGGCAGCACTTCCGCCACGATATACACTAGCGCCCCCAGCGGCCCGCCAATCAACACGATCCACAACCAATAAGT
This sequence comes from Acidobacteriota bacterium, assembly GCA_013286465.1. GTDB lineage: Bacteria > Acidobacteriota > Terriglobia > Acidiferrales > UBA7541 > Palsa-147. The sequence goes on from JABDFR010000132.1 coordinate 1,092, forward strand.
CTCCGGACGCCGCCGGATAAAATGAATGATCGCAATAGCCTGAAGAATGATCCCGTAAGGGTAGAAGAGGTGGAAAAACAAACCCATGGCGCGCGACTATATCATGTCGGTCGGCTGGCGCGATTCCAGTAGCACCGCCACTCCTGGCTGTGTGGGATTTACGGACATGACTAGAAACATATAGGAAGCCTGCCAAAAACCACAGCCAGGAGTGGCTGTGCTACAAAACCACGACGGCTACAGCTTAATCAAATCCCGGAGGCGTTTAGTCTGAGCCCGGCTAACAGGAACCTCAGTCTGCTTGCGGTCGTTCATCTTCAGCATGTAGCTGGATTTGAACCAAGGCAGAACTTCTTTAATATGATGAATATTCACAAGAAAAGACCGATGCGCCCGCCAAAAAGATTCCGCCTCCAGCGCCCCAGCCAATTCCTCAATCGTCCGGTAATTCGAAACGCCTTCAAACTCGCGCGTAGAAATTGTAATCGTTCCATCTTCGATCGAAGCCAGCACCATATCCTCAGCGTCCACCAGCATCAATCGCGATTGCGCCTTCACCAGCAATTTCACCGGCTGCGCCGCGGCTTTCGGCACGCCCAGTTTATCCACCAAAGATTCCAGCCGCTCGACCGCCGAAGTGTTCGACTCCACAGCCTTCTTCGCCCGCTGAATAGCCTTCGCGATCCGTGCCTTGTCAAAAGGCTTTAAGACGTAATCAACGGCGCTAACTTCAAACGCCTGCACCGCGTAATTATCAAACGCGGTAGCAAACACAATCTGCGGCACGCGCACTTTGCCGGCGACAAGTTTCTTGATCACCCCGAAACCATCCAACCCGGGCATCTGCACATCCAGAAAAACCAAATCCGGATTGTGCTCCTTGATCAGCGAGACAGCCTCCAGCCCATTCTTCCCTTGCCCAACAAGATTGATTTCCGGAAAAGCCTTCAGCAGAAAGGTAAGTTCGTCGCGGGCCGGCCGCTCGTCATCGACAATGAGGGTATTCAACGCCATGCAGCGCCAGTATAGAAGCCAATTCGCACCGCAAGCAAGCCGCGACCGAGCGCCGCGCGCCCGCAATCCGCGCAACCTGGCTTACAATGTGACCCATGCGAAAAACCGCGGAGAAAACCGCAAGAGTCCTCGACAGCAAACTGCTGTACGACGGCCCGATCTTCGGCGTCCGCCGCGACCGCGTCCTCGAGCCGGGCGGCATCGAATCGACGCGCGATGTGGTAACCCACAGCGGCTCGGTCGTCGTAATGCCCATCTTTCCCAACGGCGATGTTCTCTTACTCCGCTGCCGAAGGCCTGACAGCCGGCGCCGCCACGCCAGAGGCCGACGAGCAAATCACTTCGCGGCGCGTCAAGCCCGCAGAACTCGAGCGCCTCATCCGCGCCGGAGAAATGGAGGACGCCAAGTCGGTCGCCGGTCTGCTCTACTATCTGCACTTTCTGCGGAAGTTGTTGCCGACGCGCCGGATACTGTGATTCCCGCGCCGACTTTCATATAATCCCGCCATGGAAAACCGAGAAATCGCCAAAATCTTCCGCGACACGGCGCACCTGCTGGAAATCGATGGCGCCATCATCGGCCGTTACCGCAGCTACGAGCGCGCCGCCGACCTGATCGCAAATATCCCCGAGCGCGTCGAGGAACTCGCGAAGGAT
>JABDFR010000133.1 GCA_013286465.1 Acidobacteriota bacterium
TATCCGATTTCAACGATTTGCCTGCGGCTGTTCACGGTCTACGGCCCGCGGCAGCGGCCCGATCTCGCGATCCACAAATTTACCGCGTTGATCGAAGCCGGTAAGCCCATTCCGGTTTATGGGGATGGCTCGGCCGGCCGCGATTACACCTACGTCACGGACGTGGTCTCCGGAATTTTCGGGGCCCTCGAATTTACGCCGCCCGTGGTCAATGGCGGGCGCTTCGAAATTTTCAATCTCGGCAATTCGCATCCGGTAACGTTGAACGAAATGATCGCCGCAATCGAAAACGCCACCAACCGCAAGGCCAATCGCTCCCCGCAACCGATGCAGCCAGGCGACGTACCGTTGACCTGGGCCGATCTAACGAAGTCAAAAGCCATGCTGCATTACGCCCCAGCCACAAATTTCGAAGAAGGCGTAAAGAAATTCGTAGAATGGTACCGCTCAGTGCCACCGACACGCCGTGCGTGACAAATAGCACAGCCGCCCCTGGCTGCGTAAGTTGAGCCACGAGCCCTCGTTGAATCTTTGGTGCTCGGTCGCCCGACGCAAATCGAACTCAAGATTCCTGCCGAACAGCCGCCGCATGCGATTTCACCTTGCGGCTCAAGATCCGCGCAAAAATCTCGCGAAACTGCTCCCCGTTTCGATCCCAAGTATATTGTTTCGCCGTGCGCGCCGCTTTCTCAGCAAGCCGCCGGCAAAATTCGCGGTCGGTGCAAAGCGAACGCATCGCCGATGCAAGAGCCCGCACGTCGAGAGGATCGCGGAGCACGATTCCGTCCACGCCATCCGTCATGATTTCGGCCGTGCCGTTCGTCACGGTCGTAATCACGGGCAAGCCGCAAGACATCGCTTCTGCCGGAGGTTGTGCGAAAGTATCTTCGATCGAAGGACCGACATAGGCGTCTGCCGCCGCGTAGTAGTAGGCAACATCGCCGCGCGAAGGAAGAAATCGCACGCGATCTTCGAGATGCGATTCCTTAATCTGTTTCTGGTAGGAGTGAGTCTCATCACTACCGGCCACGAGAAGTACCACCGGCAAATCTGCGAGAAGCGGCATCGCATCCAGGAGCGTGAAGAGTCCCTTCTTCCGCCAGTCATTCCCCACTAGTAAAAACGCAAAACGATCGTCGGCGATCCCGAGTTCCCGCCGCACCTCAGCGCGCCGCGCCGCACGCGACTGCGGATTAAAAGTCGCATGATCGATGCCCATATAAACGATCGGCAACGTCTCGTGCGGGCCATAAAATCGATCGATGTCTCCCTGAGTCTTACGAGCGATCAGAATAAGCTGCGCGCGCGGCCTCACATAGAGCCGCCGCTCCAGCGCTTTAATCAAGCGATAGTAAAGGCGCCGGTGAATCAGCCGCGGCAAAGAGGCGATTGAATTTCGCGAGAACGCCAGCTCCGGCCGCACCTGCCGTTCAAATTCCGCAAAAACGATGTGAATTGAAATCGCATCGGCATCCAGGCAATTCGTTCCTGCATTAAAAACCAAGTCGTGGGAAATGCCGCGAAATCGCCGGTCCCACCAGCGCCAGGCATGGTTCGCGCCAAGCCACCAAATAAAATTCAGGAGATGCGGGCCGGGGATTTTCGGAATGCGATGCCAGGTGAGGGTCGAGAGATCGAGATCTTCCACGCGCTGGCTATAAACGTGAACGTCATAATCGGCAGTGAGCCGCGACGTCCATTCCGCCACGCGGCGTTCCGTTCCGTGGCGCTTATCGATAAAAGGCGAGACGACCGCGAGGATAGGTTTCGAGCGAGCCATCAGTTTCAGTGCGTGACCTTCATCGTCTCACACCAGCGCTGCAGAACAAAAAGCGACCACACCCGCGACCAGCCGACTCGCCCCGGATGTGCGAGGAATCGCTTCCACACGCTTTGCACCGCCGCAGCATTCAGAATTCGAGCGGCGCGCACGCGCTCCGTGCTGAATGCCGCCTGCACCTCCGGCCGCAGTTCGCCCGCCAGCCAGCCGGCAAAGGGAAACGAAAAAGTACGCTTCGGGCGTTCGGCAATCTCGCGGTAGGTATTTTCTGGCATTACGCTGCGCATCGAATCGAGCAGCAATTTCTTGTGCTGCAACCGCAATGCGCCGGGCATAGCAAACACATACTCGACGAGCTTGTGATCCAGGAACACGGGACGAAGCTCCAGACTATGGGCCATGCTCATGGCGTCGCCGTCGCGCAAGAGGCGCGGCTCGAGATGCGCATGAACATCGAGATAGGCGACCTTTTCCACCAGATCTGCGCCCTTCGCGCGTCTCGCCCATTCGCGGAGATGCGCGCCTGCTTCTTCGCCACGCGCGGCGAATTCGCCATCCTCGCCGGCTGCCGCGAGTTCGGGATCGAGCAGCTCGTTCACATCGCGCTGCAGAAAATGAATCTTCACCGCCAGTTCGGCTGCGACGAATGGGTCATCCGCGCCTGCCAGATACGAAAGTTTTCGCCAGCGAAACGGAAGGGAGTCGTGATCGAGAACTGCAGTGGCGAATCCCTTCGGCACGGGCTTCAGCCAAGTCGCGGCGTGGGTGAATCGCTCAAACCAGCGCAGCGATGCATACCCGCCAAACAACTCATCGCCGCCTTGCCCGCTCAGCGCCACCTTAAATCCAGCCCGCGCCGCCGTGCGACAAATCCAATATGCATTTAGTCCGTCCACGGTCGGCTGATCCATCGCCCACATGGCATGATCGAGCGATTCGTGCGTTTCGCGCGCCGTGAGCG
>JABDFR010000134.1 GCA_013286465.1 Acidobacteriota bacterium
CCGGTTGCGCTATCTCAACGCGGTGCTCACGAACGACGTGCGTGAAACTGCAGCCGGCCGCGGCGTGCCTTCCCTGCTGCTGAATCCGCAGGGGCACATCATCGCGGAGCTTGAGGTGTACGCCATCGGCGAGCGCTTACTGATCGTTTCGTATCAGATGATTCGCGAGCGGCTGATCGAAGCGCTCGACAAATACATCATCATGGACGACGTCACACTTGAAGATGCGACGCCGTCACTCGCCGTACTCGGCGTCGAGGGGCCGCGTAGCCCCGAGATTTTGCGCAGCGCGACGGGAATCGATTTCGGTAGCCTCGCGGAACTCGGCCACGTCGAAGCCAGCGTCGCGTCGTTGGTCAGCAAGGATAAGACTGCCGCGATCCCCGTACGCGTCATTCGCCGCTCGCCAGGGACTCCGGGCTTTGAATGCATCGTCGCGCGCGAGCATATTGATTCGCTCTGGGATCTTCTGCTAGCAGCGGTGCAAGCCAAGTGCGGCGGGCCAGTAGGCTACTCGACGTTAAGCACACTGCGCCTCGAAGACGGCATCCCCTGGTTCGGATATGATTTCGAGGAGACGGTAATCCCTCACGAAGCTGGCCTCGAGAATTCGCACATCAACTATTCCAAGGGCTGCTACACCGGCCAAGAAATCGTCGAGCGAGTACGCTCGCGCGGCCACGTGAATCGCGTTCGCGTCGGGGTAGAATTCGACGCCAGCGTCGCGCCGGCGCGCGGCACGAAGCTCCATGCAGCCGGTAAAGAAGTGGGCCACGTAACGCGCGCGGCGTTCTCGCCCGCCGACGGCCACGCCATCGGTATGGCCTATTTACGCCGCGAAGTGAGCGCGGCCGGCACCGCACTCGAATATCCCGGCGGCACCGCTCGTGTTATCACGTTGCCTGTCGCTCGCTAATTTTCCCGGAATGTCTTCGAATCTACGGCCCGGTAAGAGCCGTTGGAAAAACAAATGCCGCGAGCGTCACTCGGAAGTGACAGGGTTTGTCTTGTTCGCACGTCAGCAGCCCGATGAGGGGAATCCGCTTGGTGCCTTCGTCGGGAAACGTCTGCGCAAGTTTTGCAGAGCGAATCTTGTCTGCTAGAGCGGCAAGGTCGCTCGAAGGATCGCCCGAGGAAATATCTTCGATGCTTGGGCCGGGTGCCAGAATCACCTCAAATATCAATGATCCGGCGGCGTTCTTTTCGTTCGGGATTTCTGCGACGGCGCCGGTCTTCACCCCGCGCGCCTTCGAGGTGAGGTCATCGGCCTGATCGGCGCCACCGACCAGCGCGATTAATCGCCGCATCGCCGCGCTCTGATCGTCGACGGACAGCGGCGTCGCCTCGCGCCTCTGCCCCAAGCCATTCGGGCCTCGGAACGTAGTCACCACAGGGGGGAGATACGCAGTGGAGCGCACATAAGCAGCGATGGCATCCTGCTTCTTGCCTTGGTCTTCCAGCACGCGGCCCAGATGATAAGTCATCGTCGCGTCATCGGTAACGTCACATGCGGCGCGGAGATATTTCTCCGCGGCTTTCAAATCACGCTGTTGGAATTTCACCCAGCCGAGCGTGTCCCAATAAGCCGCAACGGTAATGACGCGCAGCGCGCGATCGGGCCTGGGCGTGTCCAGCGTCGCGGCGTTCAGCTTTTCTTCGCCGGCGCGCACGGCATATTCGGCGTATCCGGTGGCGTGATCGAGATGGACTTTGTGGTCGGCGAACGCGTAGGCCACCGTGTTCAGCGTTTGCGGTGTACCGTCAAGCGAAGCGGCGCGTTCCATCGCGGCCGAGGCTTTCACGGAATCATTTTTTCGAAAGTACGCGTCCCCGAGGGCCAGTTGCACGCCTGCATCCTTTGGCAGAAGTGCTGCGGCTCGTTCGAGTTCTACAGCGGCATCATCGGTTCGCTTGTCATTGAGGTAGAGCGTGCCCAGGCGGAAATGCGCTTGCCCGTCATCGGGAGCCTCTTTCGCGCGTTCGCGCAGGAAATCAGCAGCCTCGACCATTTTGTTCTGGGCCAGCAGAACTTGCGTCAGGCCCAGAACGGCCGCTTCACTGTTGGGAGCCAGGTCGAACGCTTTGCGCAAGGCGCTCTCAGCGCGGGGATAATCATGAATACGACTCGTCGTTTCGCCAAGTAGTTCCCATGCGTCCGAGTAGTCGCGATCGATGTCCACGGCCGATTGAAGTGACTCGATCGCGTCGCCGAGCTCGCCGCTCTTGATGCTCGCCTGCGCACGATTGAAAGCGTCAAGAGCATCCGGAAGCGGTCTGTGCGCTGATGCCGCAGCGCCGCCGGAGGCTGACATCGAAGCCGTGGCCGGCGAAGCAGTCAAGCTGTGCAACACCTCTCGCCGAAACGCCGCGTAATCATCGGTCTTCGCGACGGGAATCTCGGCAACATGAAAATTAATGCGCCATGAAAACGTCGCGGTTTTTCCCGTTACATTCGAATCCCATTCAAATTCCGCAAAATCTCGGCTGATTTTCGCCGGGCGCGGCATCGGCTCATCGATCGCTCTTTCCGACTCGAATTTGCCGCGGAACGTTATCTCCATCGGCCCATTCAGCGCGATCGGAGATGCTGGGCCAATTCCATTCACCGGCACTTCGGGCAGCATCGACTGCAACAAGTCGGCGAATTCATACGTGCCGCGGCCTTCGTGTTTGTCGCCGGGATCACCAAATTTGAGATT
>JABDFR010000135.1 GCA_013286465.1 Acidobacteriota bacterium
TGTCAGGGCCGGATTGAAACGTGACGCGCTTCGGGTAGCCGCCGGCGGCCGGGACTACGTAGACATTTGTGCGGCCTTCATATTTCGCAGAAAAAGCGATTTGCGTCCCATCCGGCGAAAAACTCGGGTTCGATTTCGAGCCGGTGCCGGAGGTGAGGCGCGTGGCTTCTCCACCCTCGCGATTGACGGTCCAGATGTCGCCGCCGTAGACGAAGGCAATCTGCGTTTTGCTCAGCGTGGGCTGGCGCAGCAGCAGCGGCTTGTCGGACTGGGCCTGGCAAAGAGAGGCGCACAGCAGTGCCGCGGCGATAGCGAGTGCGAATTTCCTCACGGATGATCTCCTTCGATGCGTGCGTCGGTTCAGGGACCCAAAATGGCGGCTTATTGTAGCGTTAGATTACGCAGATGCGAAGACGTGAGCGTCGATACCAGGGATGGCTCGACCGCAAGTGACTCGCAATTGCGGGCCGCTACGGATCGCTGGACAGGGCAACTTTCTGACGGAGCGCGGGTTTAACTTCCAGCGGCCTAATTGCCGATCATCCTCCGGACTGACCGAGGAGGCTCTTTCGAGAGCCTCCTCGCTTTATTTTCAGGGTAGGGGCGAGCCGCCGTAGGCGTACGCCCGGTTTGGATTTGGGTGTTGAGTCAAATCAAACACGCGAGACGAATCAAAGGTGAAACATTTTGGTCGTCGCGGCGTTGTAATAAGGTAGGAGGCACAGGCCATGAATAAAAATAAGTGGATACTTCTTGGAATCATAGTCGTGGCGCTCGCGTGCTGGCCAGGCTTGCATGCGCAGCAGAATCAAACGCACGGCCAGTCGCAGCCGCAACCGAAATCAGATTCCGATATGAAGGGCATGGACATGGGCGACACGCAGCACGATGCCGATCAATCCCCGCAAGCCGCGGGCGCGGCGAACGACGACATGTCCGACATGCACATGGAGATGAGCGCGCACATGCACATGACCGCGTCGCGCCCGGAAGCCCCGGGAGATAAAGCGCGCGCGGAAAAAGTCGTCGAAGAGTTGCGTCCGGCGATTGAGAAGTACAAGGACTATCATGTGGCGCTGAATGATGGATTTAAGATTTTCTTTCCGAGCGTCCCGCAACCGCGTTATCACTTTACAAATTACAGTTATGGACTTGCGGCGCAATTTTCCTTTGATCCTACGAAGCCCACCTCACTGCTCTATAAGAAAGTGAATGGGGAATATCAGCTCGAGGGCGCCATGTACACGGCGCCGAAGCGTTTCACCGAAGATCAATTAAACGATCGCATTCCACTGAGCATCGCGCATTGGCACGAGCACGTAAATCTCTGCCTGCCGCCAAAGGGCGTCGGCATTGGGCAAGCGGATCTGACACAGTTCGGCTTGCGCGGAGCAATCGCGACGCAGGATGCCTGCGACGCCGCCGGCGGCCGCTGGATGCCCATCGTCTTCAACTGGATGGTACACGTATATCCGTACGAGTCGGATCCGGCAAAAATGTGGGCGCACTAAATTTTCGCGCGGATGCATTTTGTTTTGTACCGGCAGTATAAAAACAAAAAAACGCCCCGGATAAAATCCGGGGCGTTCTCGCGCTATTTGAAATGAAAAGCTACCCTTACTTCTTGCCTTCTGCAAAATTCTCCGCGATCTGATCCCAATTCACCACGTTCCACCACGCCTCAATATATTCCGGACGCCGGTTCTGATACTTGAGGTAGTACGCGTGCTCCCAAACATCCAGCCCCATCACCGGCTTCCCCCCGGTCATGATCGGACTATCCTGATTGGGCAGCGATTCGAGCGTCAGTTTGCCGTCCTTGAAGAACAGCCAGGCCCAGCCGGAGCCGAAGCGCGTCGTGGCGGCCTGATTAAATTTCGTTTTGAAATCCGCGAAGCTGCCGAAAACGGACTTGATCGCCGCGGCTAGCTCGCCCTTGGGTTCGCCGCCTCCGCCCTTCTTCATAATTGTCCAGAACATGGAATGATTCGAATGCCCGCCGCCGTTATTGCGCACCGCAGTGCGAATATTTTCCGGCACGCGATCAATTTGCGCGATCAATTCATCGACGGTGAACCTCTGCAGCTCGGTGTTGCCTTCGATGGCTTTGTTCAGATTGGTGACGTAGGCGCCATGATGCTTGTCGTGATGGATTTCCATCGTTTTTGCGTCGATGTAAGGCTCAAGTGCGTCGAATGCGTAGGGCAGCGGCGGCAGGACGAAGCTAGGTTCGGCTGCTGGCGTTTGGCTAGTTGCTTGGCTCATTTCTTCCTCCTAAGATTACAGTTCCACTTCATATTATACTCCGCGCCATGGCGGATGGCGCCAGCGCTGTGGAAATTCCCCGACGCCGCGCCAGGGAGAGAGAATGCCGACGACCAGCCACACCGAAAAACATTTCATGACCGTCGCGGCCGTCCGCGACATCGTGATCGGCATGTCGGACGGCCTGACGGTTCCCTTCGCCCTAGCCGCCGGATTGACCGGCGCAGTCGCCGCAAACGCCACCGGAATCGTAGTCACCGCCGGCCTTGCTGAAATCGCCGCCGGCTCAATCGCCATGGGCCTCGGCGGCTACCTCGCAGCAAAAACGGATTCCGAGCATTACGAATCCGAGAAAGCCCGCGAATATAAGGAGATCGAAGAAATTCC
>JABDFR010000136.1:0-235 GCA_013286465.1 Acidobacteriota bacterium
TCGCAGATATTCGTCTTCCTTTGCGCCGCTTTGATTTTCGAAATAGAGGACGGCCACCGATTTATTTGCCGGAGCTGGCGCGGCGGGATGCGCACTCGATGCGTCGGCCTTTTCTACCCACGGATGACGGCTGGAATCGAGATCGCGCTTGATGCGTTTCAGGTCGGCGCGAAGTTCGGCGGCCGTCTGATAGCGGAGATCGGCGTCTTTTTCGAGCGCTTTGCCGAAAACATTT
>JABDFR010000136.1:245-2633 GCA_013286465.1 Acidobacteriota bacterium
CCGCGGGCAAGCGCGAATTCAATTTCGTGGCCGGCGTCGCGGCCGAGTGCAGGATGCCGTCGAAAATCAGCGCGACCGTCGAGCCGGAAAATGGAACGGCGCCGGTGGCCATTTCGTAGAGCACCACGCCTAGCGAAAACAAATCCGAGCGTGCGTCCAATTCCTGGCCGCGGGCTTGTTCCGGCGACATGTATGCGACTGTGCCCATGGAGCTGCCCGGGCTGGTCAGGAACGCGACGCCTTCGACGCTGGTCTGCGTGCGCAGCGCTTCTTCGCTCACTGACTCGGCCGACGGCTGGCGGCTAGTCGCGAGCTTGGCCAGGCCAAAATCCAAGATTTTTGCCGAGCCGCGCGTGACGAGAAAAATATTTGCGGGCTTGATGTCGCGGTGAACGATGCCTTTGGCGTGCGCGGCTTCGAGGCCGTCGGCGATTTGAATTCCGGTGTCGAGGAGTTCGGAAATCGCCACGGGCTTGCCGGAGATGCGATGTTTGAGCGTCTGGCCTTCGAGCAATTCCATGGCGATGAACGGGCGGCCTTCGAAATCGCCGATATCGTAAATGGTGCAAATGTTTTGGTGATTCAGCGAGGAGGCGGCGCGGGCTTCGCGACGGAAGCGCTCGATGGCTTGCGCGTCTTGCGAAATATCATCGGGAAGGAATTTTAGGGCTACGTTGCGGCCGAGGCGCGTGTCTTTCGCTTTGTAAACCACGCCCATTCCGCCGCCTCCCAATTTTTCGAGCACAGTGTAATGCGAGATGGCGCGGCCAATCATCGAACTGGGGGAGGCGTCAGACACGGGAGGTGCAGTTTACTCCAGCGAGGACAAAGCAGGCAATCGCGGGCCCAGTAGGGGAGGGTGCTTTCCTGTCCGCCAGAATTTTGGCGGAAGCCCTCCCGCAGTTCGGCCCTCTTTCTTTTGCCGTTGAAGTAGCCGTTGTAGGGGCGGGCCTAGCCGTGAAGTCCCGCCCGGTTTTCGGCCCCGACGTCAGGCCCTCTCGCCGTCGTTCGTGACGCTACAAACCCTTCGCGCCCTTGCCGTACGCCTTGACAGCCTTTTCAATCCCCGACGCTCCATCCGCCAAATCTTTCAAAGTCATCGCCGGACGCAGCGTCACGCGCGCATTAAACGCCAAAAACCACGGCTCAGCAATCGCAGTCAGTTCCTTAACTTCCTTCATGTCAAAAAATATATATCCAGTGCGCTCGCCATTATCTTCGGCGAAGTAAGCAGCTTCAGGTTTCAAATCATCCAAAATCCGTTTAATCGTTGATCCCAAAGTGCCCGAACGAATCGCCGCATTTCCAGCTTCCACAGGAAACGAAACTTTAAGCAGCATGCGCATAAGAAATATCCTCCAAGCTCAGCAAATTAAACCCCGCCAACCAGCTTCTGAAATTCCGGATCATCGTGCAGACAAGCAAGATCGGAATCCTTCGCCGCCCAATTCGGATTGCCGTACCCAGCCGCCACCGCCTTCTTAAAAGTTTCGAGCGCCTCCGCTTTTCGTCCAAGGACTCCGTAAGTGCACGCCGCGTTGTAGAGAGTGTTCGGATCGCCAGGTCGAAGCGCCACAGCGGTCTGCAGGTGCCGTACGGCCTCATCCGCTTCGCTCGTCCAGGCCAGGTTGCTTGAAAGCAGAATCCGCGCGCGCACGTCTTCCGGAACTACCTCTAGTTGTTGGCGCAGCACCTTTCTCATGCGGTCCCGATAGTGCTCCGTATCCTTTTTCCTTCCCAGTTTTTCCAGCGAGCCGATATAGGGAATGTACGTGTTGTAATCATCGCCATTCGCGTCGATGGCCCGCTCCACAAGTGCCGCAGCCATTTCGGGCCGCCCGGACGCGAAATACGCCCGCCCAAGAATATTCCAGGAGCCTTCACAGTCGGGCTTGCGCTCGATGGCGCGTTGCGCGAGTAGCGCGGATTCATCGTATTTTTTCTGCGCGTAAGCGAGACGTGCGCGTGCCACGAGCACTTCCGGCAGATCGGGGGCCAACGCGGTGGCTCGATCGCAGGCTGCCAGCCCGCGTTCGATCCATTTGGCATTTTGCTCGCGCAGCTCGTAGATCAGCCCGCACAAGTTCGCGATCCCGGCATGCGCCAGCGCAAAATTCGGATCGAGCTGGATGGCCCGCTCGAACATTTGCAGCCCGTAATCCATATTCTCGCGGTGCGCGTAGCTCCGCCCGCGCAAATAAAAGTCGTAGGCCAGCGAATTCTCGGTAGGCTTGCGCGCGATGGTTTTTTCTTCTTGTGGCGTCAGCGTGATGCGCAGGGCCTGCGCGATGCTCCGCGCAATTTCTTCCTGGATGGCGAAAACGTCTTCGAGTTGCCGGTCGTAGCGCTCGGCCCAGACGGAATGACGCGTGGACGCTTCCACAAGCT
>JABDFR010000137.1:0-1360 GCA_013286465.1 Acidobacteriota bacterium
CCGATCTCTTGAAGCAAGGCCAGGAGATCATCGTCCAAATCGCAAAAGAGCCGCTCGGCAAGAAGGGCGCACGCATCACCAGCCACGTAGCGTTACCGGGCCGTTTCCTCGTCTACATGCCCACGCTCGATCACACCGGCGTCTCGCGCAAAATCGCCTCCGCCGAAGATCGCGCGCGTTTGCGGCACTTGGTCACCGAAGCTAAGGGAAATTTCGGCGGCGGCTTCATCGTCCGCACCGCAGCCGGAGCAGCCACGCCGGAAGAAGTTCGCGCCGACGTCGAATTCCTCACGCACACCTGGGCAGAAATTAAATCCCGCGGCGATCAACGCAAAGCGCCATCTCTTCTGCACCGCGATCTAAATCTAGTCGAGCGCATCCTGCGCGATTACCTGACCACCGACTACACGGCCATCTGGGTGGACAACGAAGAAGAATTCACCAAAGTGGTAGATTTCGTCAGCCGCTTCCAGCCGCAATTGGTCAATCGCGTCAAGCTCTACACCAAAGACACGCCCGTCTTCGAAGAATTCGGCATCCAGCAGGAAATCGACAAAGGCCTGCGCCCGAAAGTCTGGCTAAAATCCGGCGGTTATATTGTCATCAATCACACCGAAGCTCTCGTGGCGATTGATGTCAACACCGGCAAATTCGTAGGCAAAGGCTCGAATCGCCTGGAAGACACCATCGTCCGCACCAATCTCGAAGCAGTAAAAGAAATCGTCCGCCAAATGCGCTTGCGGGACCTAGGCGGAATCATCGTCATCGATTTCATCGACATGGAAGAGCGCCGCAACCGCGAAAAAGTAATGGCCGCGCTAGAAGATTCGCTAAAAGCCGATCGCGCTCCATCCAAGGTCCTACGCTTCAACGAATTTGGCCTGGTAGCCATCACCAGAAAACGCACCAAGCAAGCCCTGGAACGCACGCTCTGCCAACCCTGCCCGTACTGCACAGGCAGCGGCATGGTGAAGTCGATCCCAACTCTCTGCTACGAAATCCAAGCAGAAGCCAGAAAAATGGCAGGCGACATAGAAGCCGGCAGCCTGACGTTGCGTGTGCACCCAGAAATCGCAAAGGCGTTGAAGACGCGAGAAAGCGCCCTAATGGAAGAACTCGAGCGCTGGATCAAAAAGAGCGTAATCATCCAAGCCGACCCAACGCTGCACTGGGAGCAATACGACATCTATTAGAAGTAACCGGCGGTTCACGTGTAGGGGCGGGGGTTAATCTCCCGCCCGCTCTGGCCGTAGGTGTTGCCGTTCGTAGGGGCGGGCCTTCAGCCCCGCCCGCCTTTCGGCCCCGTTTTTGCCTTTGTCTTTGCCGGTCGGTCGTAGGGGCGCCGCTTGCCGCGCCCGGC
>JABDFR010000137.1:1378-2595 GCA_013286465.1 Acidobacteriota bacterium
GACGCAAGACGCGAACGTCGCGGTGATTTCAAATCACGAATGTCAAATCGTCAACCAGCTCCGTAAGACCGCCGAGGAAAAAATTGGCCCACGCCCCCGAAAAATCTCCAACCTCCACCCGCACCGAATCCGATTCCATGGGCGCTATCGAAGTGCCCAATGACCGATATTACGGCGCGCAAACCGCACGCAGCCTGATCCACTTCGACATCGGCCGCGATACTATGCCGCCCGAATTAATTCGCGCTTTCGGCATTCTGAAAAAAGCCGCCGCCATGGTGAACGAAGATCTGGGCAAACTCCCCAAAGAAAAAGCCGCGTTAATCAAAAAAGCCGCCGACGAAGTAATCCAAGGCAAACTCGACGATCATTTCCCGCTGCGCATTTGGCAGACCGGCAGCGGCACGCAGACCAACATGAACGCCAACGAAGTAATCTCAAATCGCGCCATCGAAATATCCGGCGGCGAAATGGGCAGCAAGAAGCCGATTCATCCGAATGATGACGTGAACATGTCGCAGTCGTCGAACGACACGTTTCCAACGGCGATGAACATCGCCGCAGCCACGCAGGTAGTAGAAAAATTAATCCCCGCCGTTGCATACTTGCAAAAAGCCATCGAAGCCAAAGCCAAAAAATTCGCCAAGGTCGTAAAAATCGGCCGCACGCATCTACAAGACGCCACGCCGTTAACAGTAGGCCAGGAAATGTCCGGCTGGGCGAATCTGCTCGAGCGCGACGTCGAGCGCCTAAAGCAATCTCTGACCGGCCTCTACGATCTAGCCATTGGCGGCACCGCGGTCGGCACAGGCCTGAACGCCCCGCCGGAATTCGGCGAAAAAGCCGCTCAAAAAATCGCCGAACTCACCGGCCTACCCTTCCGCTCGCACCCCAATAAATTCGCCGCCCTATCCGCCCACGACGAACTAGTCTTCGCCAGTGGCGCCCTGAAGACGTTAGCCGCCAGCCTGATGAAAATCGCCAACGACATCCGCTGGCTAGCCTCCGGCCCCAGATGCGGCCTCGGCGAACTAACCATCCCAGAAAATGAGCCAGGCTCGAGCATCATGCCCGGCAAAGTAAATCCCACGCAGTCCGAAGCCCTAACCATGGTAGCCGTCCAAGTAATGGGCAACGACACCGCCATCGGCATCGCCGGCAGCATGGGCAATTTCGAACTCAACGTCTTCAAGCCGGTAATCATTTTCAATTTCCTG
>JABDFR010000138.1 GCA_013286465.1 Acidobacteriota bacterium
GCCGGAGTCGGTTTCGGCGGGCCGTAGACGAAAATATTGTGTTCGGCGCCTTTGTATTCGGCTTTGCGGACTTTATCGAGTTCGTAGACGCGCAGCGCGGGATCGTCCACTTTCAGCGCTTCGAATTTCGCATCGGGCGCCGCGACGATCGAGCCGAGGCCTGAGCCGCCGCTGCGATTGAAGAAATAGACGAGCACCAGCAGCAGCACCAGCACGCCGAGAACGTAGCGTTGTGTCTTCGGATTCATGTCTTAAGTTCGAAAATAAGTCTTCAGCAAAAGTTTCAAGTGCAACGTGCCGGTCTCGGACGAATCGAGACCCAGATCGCTCAACAGATAAAAATTCTTGGAACGCTCGAGGCCCTGAATATATTTGAGCACCGAAGCGTAATCGCCTTCGACGGATTCTTGAATTTGGATTTCGGTGACGCCGCGGTCTTTCAACTCATGATCCTGAAAGGCCGTCGAGGAGGTGCGCAGGCCCGCCTTGCCGGCAATTTCTCCCAAATCGGCGACCAGTGCGGAATAGCCCGCGCCGGCCGGCGGCAATTGTTGATCGTAGAAATCCCTGGCCTGTTGGCCGACTTTGGGCATTTCCTTCTTGATCGCGTCGCCGCGGGCCACGTCGGCCTTCAGCAGCTTGGATTTCACCAGCAGTTCGGTGCGCTGCCGGCTCAAGTCCGTGGGATCGGTCTGGCGCAGTTGCCACAAGAAAATGGCCAGGCCGAGATCGACGAGCACGAGCGCCGCGAGGCCGGCGAGCACCACGCGCTTCCATCCGCGAGATCGTGAAAAGAAGTTCATATGGTCGAGTACGTCGCTTCCAGCGCCACCACGATGTGGTCATTGCCGACGCCGCGGTCGGCTTGCTTGTCGCTGTACTTTTCGTCGATCACGCGAATGTTGCTGAAGGCTTTTGACCCTTCAATTTTCTGCAAGAATTCGACTTTGGCGTCGTCATCCATGGCGCCCACGGTGATTTTGATTGCGGCGCGGCCACCTTCCAGCCGCGGCGCGATGTTGATCACCCGCACGCCAGGAGGCAGGGTCTTCTCCAGATCTTCGAAAATTTGCGGCCACGGGAAAGTCCGTGCGGCGATCAGTGAATTCAGGAAATTGGAACGATCCAGAACCGTCTTGGAGTCCGGCAATTCAAAAAAACGCGACAGGACGGCCTGCTGCTCCGTTTCGGTTTGAATGTCCTTCTCGATCCGCGAAATGTCCGCGCGGATGGCGCTGTTGGCGCGCCACGTCGAATAGCTTTGGTGCGCCAGAATGATCAGCGCAATGAGCGCCACTGCGCCCGCCAGCCCGGCGCCGGCCACGAAGCGCCGGTTATTCTCGAGCGGCGAAGTCGCGAGATTGAGATGCAGCTTCATTTAGATCCGTTCCTGCCCGGTGATTTCATTTTGCGTTGGCCATCCATCCGACCAGCGCTTCCCCGCCCCGCGCGATCAGATCGCGGGCTTCGCTGGGAAGCGTGCGGGCTGTCTCGCCGTCGTTCAAGGGCAATGCCGTGGCGTGCAGCTCGTCTGCAATCGCGGTGCGAATTGCTTCTTCGCGCTCACCGAAGCCGGCCACCAGCACGCGGTCCAGTTCACCGCCCCAAGTATCCTGATAATAGGCTACCGCCGGAAAAATTTCGTCGAGGATCGAGCGGGCGTCGAAAAGCGCGGGATCGGCGCCGGCCATTTCCGTCGAGCGATAAACGCAAAGATTGCTTCCCCGCACGATCGCGGTGGTGAGATTCGACCCGGCCACGCGGACGAGCATCGCGCCCGTCGATTCATCGAGCAGCGGCAGACAGGCGAACGTGGAGCTGAGCACCACGCCGGGAACGCAATCGACGGCCTCAAGAGCTTCTTCGTATTCGCGAATGATCGATTTACGCGCCACCGCGGCGATCACTTCGAGATTGCCGCCGCGCCCGGTCTGGCGCGTCGAGGCGATGACGGTATCTTCCACGTCGAACGGAACGCTCTTTTTCAACCGCCAGCGCAGCAGCGGCAAATATTCTTCCGAGCGGCGCGGCAAATTTTCAAAGGGAAGGATGAAAACGCGCACCGCAGGATCAGGAACCAACAGCGCCACAACCTGCCCGCGAATACCGGCGCGATCGAGCACGCGGCGCAATGAAGCGCGCAACTCGTCGCCATTCAAGACATTTGAATCGACCGGCGAAGGTTTCACAATTCCCGGTTCCAGACCCTCGGCGCCCGCGGAATCCAGTCCGCCGGTACCGCTCCAGCGCGCGGCATACACATGATCGCCGGCAATCTCGCAAACGCTCGCCGGATGGGGCATGGCGTCAAGCCAGGCGGTAAATCGCCCGAAAACGCCGGCCTTCGAAGATGAGAGAGACGCGCCCGTAAGACTACTCAAGGAATGTCACCTTATTGATTTCGCGAATGGTGGTCAGGCCGGCGCGTACTTTATCAAGGCCGGAGCCGCGCAGGAAGACCATTCCTTCTTCCTTGCCCGCGCGCTTGATTTCAGACGTCGGCCGCCGCGCGATGATCATTTCGCGGATGCGATCCGATAGATCGAGCAGCTCGCAAATCGCTGTCCGTCCGCGATAC